>NZ_JBHMIR010000054.1:0-21921 GCF_048060285.1 Micromonospora sp. LOL_025
GACGAGATCCGCACCCCGGAGTACTGGGTGCGGCACGTGCGCGAGGCCGTGCGCTACGCCGACGGGGTCACCGCGCTGCGGGCCGCCGGTGTCGACACCTTCCTGGAGGTCGGCCCGCAGAGCGTACTGACGGCGATGGCGGCAGACGTGCTGCCCGGCGACGACGGCGTGCTGTCGGTCGCCGTGCAGCGTCGGGACCGGCCGGAGGCGCAGGCGCTGCTGCACGCTCTCGCCGAGCTGCACGTGCACGGCGTTGCCGTGAGCTGGCAGCCGTGGTTCGCCGAGACCGGGGCGCGGCGGGTGGACCTGCCCACGTACGCCTTCCAGCACCAGCGCTACTGGCCGGAGGGCACGCCGGCGAAGCAGGCCGCCCCGGACGGCGGCG
The DNA here is from genome assembly GCF_048060285.1 of Micromonospora sp. LOL_025. NCBI lineage: Bacteria > Bacillati > Actinomycetota > Actinomycetes > Micromonosporales > Micromonosporaceae > Micromonospora > Micromonospora sp. LOL_025. The sequence continues at coordinate 386 of NZ_JBHMIR010000054.1, forward strand.
ACGCCGAGTTCTGGGCCGCCGTCGAGCGCGGCGACCTGGCCGCCCTCGCCGCCGAACTCGGCGACGACACCGAGGACCTGGACGCGCTCGGTCCGGCCCTGCCGCTCCTGGCGCGCTGGCGTCAGCACCGGTCCCGGGACACCGCCCTGGACGGGTGGTCGTACCGGGTCGCGTGGGAGCCGGTGCGGCCGGCCCCGGCAACCCGCTTGTCCGGGCGGTGGCTGGTCGTCACCGTCGACAGCGGCGCCGACGCGGGCGTGGCGAAGACCCTCACCCAGGCGGGTGCCCGGGTGGACACGCTGACCGTGTCGTCCACCCTCGCCCGCGCCGACCTGGGCGAACGGCTGCGCCGGATCAGCGGGGAGGGCTGGGCCGGGGTGCTCTGCGTGCTGCCCCGCCAGGACCGGCCCCTGACGCACACCCCGGCGGTGCCCGTCGGCACGGCGGTGCTGCTCACCCTCACCCGGGCGCTGACCGACACCGGCCTGCCGGGACGGGTGTGGGCGCTCAGCCGGACCGCGATGCCGGTCACGGTCGGGGAGCGGGCCGGCGACGTCTGGGCGGCCCTGGCCTGGGGTCTGGGCCGGGTCGTCGCCCTCGAACAGCCGGACCGCTGGGGCGGCCTGGTCGACCTGCCCGACCGCGCCGACCGGAGCACCCGCGCCGGGCTCGTCACGGTCCTCGCCGACGGCACCCTGGACCAGGTGGCCGTCCGCCGCAACGGCCTCTTCGGCCGGCGGCTGGTGCCGGCCGCGCCGCCCACGGGTGCGGGTTGGCGGCCCGCCGGGACGGTGCTGGTGACCGGCGGTACGGGTGCGTTGGGTCGGCACGTGGCCCGCTGGCTGTTGGCCAACGGGGCGGCCGAGGTGGTGCTGGCCTCGCGGCGGGGTCCGGCGGCGCCGGGCGCTGCGGAGCTGGTGGCCGAGTTGGGTGCGGTGCGGGTGGTGGCGTGCGACGTCACCGACCGGGCGGCGGTCGACGCGCTCGTGGCCGGGCTGCCGGAGCTGACCGCCGTCGTGCACACCGCCGGCGCGTCCGGCGGCACCACCCCGGCGTACGAGGTGACCGACGGCGAGCTGTCGGAGACCCTGGCCGGCAAGGTGCTCGGCGCCGTGCACCTCGACGCGGCCTGCCGGGGCCGGGACCTCGACGCGTTCGTGGTCTTCTCCTCGGTCGCCGGCGTCTGGGGCGGCGGCGGGCAGGCCGGCTACGCGGCCGGCAACGCCCTGCTCGACGCGCTCGTCGCCGCCCGCCGGGCGGCCGGCCTGCCCGCCACCGCCCTGGCCTACGGCCCGTGGGCGGAGGACGGCATGGCCGCCGGCGAGACGGCGGACGGCCTGCACCGCCGCGGGTTCACCCCGCTCGCGCCCGACGCCGCCGTCGCGGCGCTGGGCCGCTGGGTGAACGCCCCGGAGGCGGCGCCGGTGATCGTCGACGTCGAGTGGGCCCGGTTCGTCACGGCGTTCACCGCCGCGCGGCCGAGCCACCTCTTCGACCGGGTCGCCCCCGCCGTCGCCGAGGAGCCGGAGCGGCCGGAGAGCGCCGCCGCCACCGACGGGCTGCGGGCCAGGCTCGCGGCGCTGCCGGCGACCGGCCAGGAGGCGCTGCTGGTCGACCTCGTCCGCGCGGAGGCGGCGGCCGTCCTCGGCCACCCCACCACCGACCAGGTGCCGGCCGGCCGGGCGTTCCGCGAGCTGGGCTTCGACTCCCTCGCCGCCGTGCAGCTGCGCGACCGGCTGGGCCGGGTCACCGGCCTGACCCTGCCGTCGACCGTGGTCTTCGACCATCCGTCGGCGGCGGAGCTGGCCCGCTTCCTGCGTACCGAAATCGTGGTCGGCGCGGACGGCGGCCCGGCCGCCGGCGGCGTGGCCTCGGCCCGGCCGCCGGCGGACGAGCCGATCGCGATCGTCTCCATGGCCTGCCGCTTCCCCGGCGGGGTGTCCTCGCCGCAGGAGTTGTGGCGGCTGCTGGCCGATGGCGTGGACGCCGTCACGCCGATGCCCGCCGACCGGGGCTGGGACCTCGACGCCCTGTTCGACAGCGACCCGGAGCGGGTCGGCACCAGCTACACCCGCAGCGGCGGGTTCCTGCGGGACGTGGCCGGCTTCGACGCCGCGTTCTTCGGGATCAACCCGCGCGAGGCCCTCGCGATGGACCCGCAGCAGCGGCTGCTGCTGCACACCACCTGGGAGGTCTTCGAACGCGCCGGCATCGACCCGCACCGGGTGCGCGGCTCCGCCACCGGCGTCTTCATGGGCACCAACGGGCAGGACTACGCCACCCTGCTGCTGGGCGCCCGGTCGCAGGTGGAGGGCTACCAGGCGACCGGCAACGGCGCGTCGGTGGTCTCCGGCCGCCTGGCGTACTCGTTCGGGCTGCACGGCCCGGCGGTCACCGTGGACACGGCCTGCTCGTCGTCGCTGGTGGCGCTGCACCTGGCCGCGCAGGCCCTGCGCAGCGGCGAGTGCGACCTCGCGCTGGCCGGCGGCGTGACGGTCATGTCGACCCCGGGCGCGTTCCTGGAGTTCTCCCGGCAGCGCGGCCTCGCCGCCGACGGGCGGGTCAAGGCGTTCGCCGAGGCCGCCGACGGCACCGGATGGGGCGAGGGCGTCGGCGTTCTGCTGCTCCAGCGGCTCTCCGACGCCCAGCGCGACGGCAACCGGATCCTCGCCGTCGTACGGGGCAGCGCCGTCAACCAGGACGGCGCGAGCAACGGCCTCACCGCGCCGAACGGGCCCGCCCAGCAGCGGGTCATCCGGCAGGCGCTGGACAACGCCGGCCTGACCCCGGGCGACGTGGACGTCGTCGAGGCGCACGGCACCGGCACCACCCTCGGCGACCCGATCGAGGCGCAGGCGCTGCTGGCGACGTACGGCAGGGACCGCTCCGCCGACCGGCCGCTGTGGCTCGGGTCGGTGAAGTCGAACATCGGCCACACCCAGGCCGCGGCGGGCGCCGCCAGCCTGATGAAGATGGTGCTGGCCCTGCAACACGAGGTGCTGCCGGCGACCCTGCACGTCGACGCGCCGACCCCGCACGTCGACTGGACGTCCGGCGCGCTGGCGCTGCTCACCGAGGCGCGGCCGTGGACCGCCGAGGACCGGCCCCGCCGGGCCGGCGTCTCCTCGTTCGGGATCAGCGGCACCAACGCCCACGTGATCCTGGAGCAGGCCCCGCAGCGGCCGGAACCGGTCGCCCCCGACGGGGAACGGCCCGGGACGGCCCTGCCGTGGCCGGTCTCCGCCGCCGACCTGCCCGCGCTGCGCGAGCAGGCCGGCCGGCTGGCCGACCGGGTCGCGACGGGCGACGACCCCGCCGACCTGGTCGCCTGGGCGCTCGCCGACGGCCGGGCCCACCTCGGCCAGCGGGCCGCCGTGGTCGCCGCCGACCGGGAGACCCGGCTGGCCGCGCTGCGGGCGCTGGCCGGCGGCGAGGCCCACCCCGCGCTGGTCACCGCCCGGCGGCGCGGAGGCGGCCTCGCGGTCCAGTTCTCCGGCCAGGGCGCCCAGCGCCCCGGCGCGGGCCGGCAGCTGTACGACACGTTCCCCGTCTTCGCGGCGGCCCTCGACGAGGTCTGCGCGGCGTTGGACCACCAGCTGCCGCAGCCGCTGAAGCCGGTGCTGTTCGCGGCCGACGGCAGCGCCGAGGCCGCGCTGCTCGACGAGACGGTGTTCACCCAGGCCGGGCTCTTCGCGCTGGAGGTGGCCCTGTTCCGGCTGGTCGAGTCGTTCGGGGTGGTGCCCGGGCACGTCGCCGGGCACTCGATCGGCGAGATCACCGCCGCGCACGTCGCCGGCGTGCTGTCCCTCGCGGACGCCGCCACGCTGGTGGCCGCCCGGGGCCGGCTCATGCAGGCCCTGCCCGCCGGGGGCGGGATGCTCGCCGTCGCCGCCGACGAGGCGGCCGTGGTCGACTCCCTGGCCGGGCTGGGCGACCGGGTCGGCGTCGCCGCCGTCAACGGTCCCACCGCCGTGGTCCTCGCCGGGGCCCTCGACGCCCTCGACGGGCTGGAGCGGCTCTGGCGGGAGCGCGGGGTACGCACCCGGCGGCTGCGGGTCAGCCACGCGTTCCACAGCCCGCTGATGGAGCCGATGCTGGCCGGGTTCCGGGCCGTCCTCGACGGGCTGACGTTCGCCGCGCCGCTGCTGCCGATCGTGTCGAACCTGACCGGGCGGCTCGCCGGGCCCGACGAGCTACGTACGCCCGACTACTGGGTGCGGCACGTCCGGGAGGCCGTCCGGTACGCCGACGGCGTCGCCGCGCTGCGCGACGCGGGCGTGGACACCTTCCTGGAGCTCGGCCCGCAGGCGGTGCTGACCGCGATGACCGCCGGCCTGCTGCCCGGCGACGACGACGGGACGGCCGTGGCGGCGCTGCGCGCCGGCACCGACGAGCCGGTCGCCCTGCTCTCCGCGCTGGCCGCCCTGGACGCCACCGGGCGCGACGTCGACTGGGCGGCGGTGCTCGCCGTGCTCGCCGGCCCCCGTCCGGATCCCCGCCGGCTGCCCGAGCTGCCGACGTACGCGTTCCGGCCGCAGCGCTACTGGCCGACCCTCGACGTGGCCCCGACCCCGGCCGCCGACCCGGTCGACGACGCGTTCTGGCGGGCCGTCACCGACGGCGACCTGGGCCGCCTCGGCCTCGACCCGGACCAGCCGCTGCGCGAGTTGCTGCCGGAGCTGGAGTCGTGGCGGCGTCGCCAGCAGCTCGACGGCACCCTGGCCGGCTGGCGGTACCGGGTCACCTGGGAACGCCGGGCGCTGATCGGCGCCGACCCCGGCACGTGGCTGGTGGTGGCCCCGCCGCACCAGGTCACCGACCGGGTGCTCGCCGCCCTCACGGCCGGCGCCGCCACGGTGCACCTGCTGACCGTCGACCCGGCCACGGCCACCCGCGATGGCCTGGCCGCCGACCTCGACCGGCTCGCCGCCGCGCACCAGCCGACGGCGCTGCTCTCCCTGCTGGCGCTGGACGAGGCGCCGCACCCGGAGCAGACCGCGCTGCCGACCGGCCTGGCGGCGAACCTGCTGCTCGTGCAGGCGCACACCCGCCGCTCCGGCCCGGCGGTGCCGCTGTGGCTGGCCACCACCGGCGCCGTCGCCGTGGACGACGAACCGGTCGTGCACCCGACCCAGGCCACCACGTGGGGCCTCGGCCTCGTCGCCGCCCTGGAGCACCCCCGGCACGTCGGCGGAGTCGTCGACCTGCCGACGGAGCCGGACGAGGCGGCGTACGCGGCCCTGGCCGCAGCCCTGGTCAACGTCGACGGGGAGGACCAGCTCGCCGTACGGGAGGCCGGCGTGCACGCCCGGCGCCTGGTCCGCGACACCGCACGGCCGGCGGCCGGCGGCGGGTACCGGCCGAACGGCACCGTCCTGCTCACCGGCGGGACCGGGGCGCTCGCCCGGCACGCGACCGACTGGCTGGGCCGCAACGGCGCCGAGGTGCTCCCGCTGGCCGAGCCGGCGACGGGCAAGCTCGGTGACCTGATGGAGCAGCTCGCCGACGAGAGCCGGCCGGTGACCGCGCTCGTGCACGTCCCGGCGGAGACCGGCTCGGTGCCACTGGCGGAGCTGACCCTCGCCGGCCTGGCCGCCGACCTGGCCGCCACCGTCGGGGACGTGCCGAGGTACGCCGACGAGCTGGCGCACCGGCCGCTCGACGCGTTCGTGCTGTGCACCTCCACCACGGGGGTGTGGGGCGCGGGCGGCCGGGCCGGCCAGTCCGCCGGCGACGCGCTGCTGTACGCGCTCGCGGCGAACCGGCGGCACGACGGCCTGGCGGCCACCGCCGTGGCGTGGGGCCCGTGGGACGACGACCCCGAGTCGGTGGAGCTGGCGCAGCTGCGCCGGCGGGGCCTGCCGGGCCTGCCCCCGGAGCTGGCCGTCGAGGCCTTCGGCCAGGCGCTGCGGGAGGAGGCGGCCCTGGTGCTCGCCGACGTGCGCTGGGACCGGTTCGTGCCGACGTTCGCGTCGATGCGGCCGTGCCCGCTGCTGACCGGGGTCCCCGAGGCGGGCGCGGCGATGCCCGCCGACGACGACCGCCAGCCGGCGGACGACGAGGCGGCGACCGCGCTGCGGGAGCGGCTGCGCCCGCTGGGCCCCAACGAACGGGAGGGCGTCCTCGTCGAACTCGTGGGCGGCCTGGCGGCGGCCGTGCTCGGCCACACCGGGGGCGGAGGGCTGGAGCCCGACCGCGCGTTCCGCGAGGTCGGCTTCGACTCGATGACGGCCGTGGAGCTGCGCAACCGGCTCCGCGCCGCCACCGGCGTCCAGCTGCCCGCCGCCGTGGTGTTCGACTACCCCACGCCCGCGGCGCTCGCCCGGCACCTGCGCGACCAGCTCGTCGAGGACGGCGCCGCCGCGGCCGCGCCGCTGCTCGCCGAACTGGAGCGGCTCGACGGCGTCTTCGCGGCCGACGCGCCGGACCGGCTGACCCGCCAGAAGCTGCTGGTGCAGTTGCAGGCGTTCGTCGCCCGGTGGGGCGACGAGCGGGGCCCCGTCGAGGAGAAACCGGCCACGCACACCCTCGACGACGCCACCGACGCCGAGATCTTCGATTTCATCCATCGCGAGCTGGGCGGCCCCGGCGGCAATTTGCCGGGCATCTAGAAATGGTGCCGCGCGACCGTTGTCGACGGTCGTGACGCGCGCGGCCGGGCGGGCCTGGACACCCGCCCGGCCACACCCCGCGAGGGCGGTGCGCCGGACCGCTCGCAGGGCGGGTCGGCCCAGCCTGCGCCCCCGCCGCCTAGGGGCACCCGTAGGGGCACGCTAGGGGTTGTGACCGCCGTCCGGCGACAATTACCTTTCGTCCGGCGCGTAAGACCTGGTGGGGGCTGAAACGCTTTTTGTCTGGCAATTCGTGGTCGGCTGAATGGGCTTAGATCTTCGCGGCTTGTGGCGTCTGTGGACGGTATTGGGTCGCCTGTTTCTTTCCGGCCCGAAGAGGTGGCGTCAATGGCGACTGAAGATACGCTCCGGGAGTACCTGAAATGGGTGACGGCGGACCTTCACCAGACCCGGAGGAAGCTCGGCGAGCTTGAGGCGGCCAACCGGGAGCCGATCGCCATCGTCGGCATGGCCTGCCGGTTCCCCGGTGGGGTGGGCTCGCCCGAGGAGCTGTGGGAACTCGTCGACTCCGGCCGGGACGCCTTCTCCCCGTTCCCCGCCGACCGCGGCTGGGACCTGGCGCGGCTGTTCCACCCGGACCCCGACCACCCCGGCACGTCGTACGTCGCCGAGGGTGGCTTCGTCGACTCGGCCACCGACTTCGACGCCGCGTTCTTCGGCATCTCGCCGCGCGAGGCGCTCGCCATGGACCCGCAGCAGCGGCTGCTGCTGGAGGCCGCCTGGGAGGCGTTCGAGCACGCCGGACTCGACCCCTCGGCGCTGCGCGGCCACCAGGTGGGGGTGTTCGCCAGCACCACCGGCCAGGACTACGTGGGGTTGCTCCAGCAGCCGCCGCCCGGCACCGAGGGCTACATCCTCACCGGCACCGCGGCGAGCGTCGTGTCCGGCCGGATCTCGTACGCGCTCGGCATCGAAGGCCCCGCCGTCACCGTCGACACGGCCTGCTCGTCGTCGCTGGTCGCCCTGCACCTGGCCTGCCAGGCACTCCGGCAGGGCGAGTGCACCCTGGCGCTCGCCGGCGGTGCCACCATCATGTCCACCCCGTCCGCCTTCATCGGCTTCAGCCGCCAGCGCGGCCTGGCCTCCGACGGCCGGGTCAAGTCGTTCGCCGCCGCCGCCGACGGCACCGCCTGGGGCGAGGGGGTCGGCCTGCTGCTCGTCGAGCGGCTCTCCGACGCCCGGCGCAACGGCCACCCCGTCCTGGCCGTGGTGCGCGGCAGCGCCGTCAACCAGGACGGCGCGAGCAACGGGCTGACCGCCCCCAACGGCCCGTCCCAGCAGCGGGTCGTGCTCCAGGCGCTGGCCAGCGCCCGGCTCGCGCCGGAGCAGGTCGACGTCGTGGAGGCGCACGGCACCGGCACCACCCTCGGCGACCCGATCGAGGCCCAGGCGCTGCTGTCGACGTACGGGCAGGGACGGCAGCCGGACCAGCCGCTCTGGCTCGGCTCGGTCAAGTCGAACATCGGGCACACCCAGGCCGCCGCCGGCGTGGCCGGGGTGATCAAGATGGTGATGGCGCTGCGGCACGAGACCGTGCCGGCGACGCTGCACGTCGACGAGCCCACCCCCAACGTGGACTGGACGGCCGGCGCGGTGTCGCTGGTGACCGAGCCGCAGCCGTGGCCCGCCGGGGAGCAGCCCCGCCGCGCGGGTATCTCCTCCTTCGGCATGAGCGGCACCAACGCCCACGTGATCATCGAGGAGGCGCCCGCCGCCGACCCGGCCCCGGCCGACGCCCCGGACGGCCCCGGCGCCGCCACCGACGCGGGCACCACGACGGACGGGGGTGCCGACACCGCCGCCGACCCCGCCCCGGTCACCGGGGCCGGCCTCGTGCCGGTGCTGGTCTCCGCCCGCGACGCCGAGTCCCTGGCCGCGCAGGCGACCCGCTGGGCCGACTGGCTCGACGACCGCCCCGAGCTGCGGCTGACCGACGTCGGCTGGTCGTCGGCGCGTACCCGGGCCAGCCTCGAGCACCGGGCCGTGCTGCTCGCCGCCGACCGCGCCGACCTGACCGCCGGACTGCGCGCGCTCGCCGCCGGCGGCGACGCCCCGGGCCTGGTCACCGGTGCGGGCCCGCGCGGCGGCAAGCTCGCGTTCCTCTTCTCCGGCCAGGGCGCCCAGCGCAGCGGCATGGGCCGCGACCTGGCCGCCGCGTTCCCCGTCTTCGGCCGGGCGCTCGCCGAGGTCTGCGCCGAGCTGGACCGGCACCTGCCCCGCCCGCTCACCCCAGTGCTCTTCGCGCCCGAGGGCGACGAGGCCGCCGCGCTGCTCAACCAGACCCTCTACACCCAGGCCGGCCTGTTCGCCGTCGAGGTCGCGCTGTTCCGGCTCCTGGAGAGCTGGGGGATCGTCCCGGACGTCCTGCTCGGCCACTCGATCGGCGAGCTCTCCGCCGCGCACGCGGCCGGCGTGCTGTCGCTGCCCGACGCCGCCGCGCTCGTCGCGGCCCGGGGCCGGCTGATGCAGGCCCTGCCGGCCGGCGGCGCGATGCTGGCAGTCCAGCTCCCCGCCGACGCCGTCCGGGCCGCCCTGACCGGGGTCGAGGACCGGGTCGCCGTGGCCGCCGTCAACGGGCCCACCGCCGTGGTCGTCTCCGGCGCGGCCGACGCCGTCGAGGAACTCGAACGCCGCTGGGCGGACCAGGGCGTACGCACCAGGCCGCTGCGGGTCAGCCACGCCTTCCACAGCCCGCTGATGGAACCCATGCTCGCCGAGTTCGCCGCCGTGGTGCGCGGGCTGGAGCTGCACCCGCCGGCGCTGCCGATCGTGTCGAACCTGACCGGCGCGGTCGCCGACCCCGACGAGATCCGCACCGCCGACTACTGGGTCCGGCACGTGCGGGAGGCCGTCCGGTTCGCCGACGGCGTCGATGAGCTGCGCGCCCTGGGCGTGCGTACGTTCCTGGAGGTCGGCCCCAGCGGGGTGCTCACCGCGCTGGCCCGCGACGTGCTGACCGCGGCCGGCGCGGACGACGACACCGCCGCCGTGGCGCTGCTGCGCCGCGACCGCCCCGAGCCCGCGTCCGCGCTCACCGCCCTGGCGGAGCTGCACGTCGGCGGGGTCGACGTGGGCTGGGCGGAGCTGTTCGCCGGCGCTGGCGCCGCGCGGGTGCCCCTGCCCGCGTACGCCTTCCGGCGGCAGCGGTTCTGGCCCGAGCCGCCGCCCGCCGCCCCCGACGGCGCCGCGCACGACGGCGACGACGAGTTCTGGACCGCACTGGAGCAGGCGGACGTCGACACCCTCCGCAGCGAACTGGGCGACGACGACGAGCAGGTGCGGGCGCTGCTGCCGGCCCTGCCCGTGCTCACCTCCTGGCGCCGGTCCCGCCGGGAACGCTCCCTCGTGGACGGCTGGTCGTACCACGTGACCTGGCAGCCCGTGCCGGTCGAGGACACCGACGGCCCGGCGGGCCGCTGGCTGGTCGTGCTGCCGGCCGGCGACGCGCCGGCGTGGGCCGACGGCCTGGCCGGGCTCTTCGGCGACGCCGAGCCGCTGGTGCTGCGGGTCGGCGCGGCGGACCTCGACCGCGCGGCGCTCGCCGCCCGGCTGCGGGCGGAGATCGACGGCCGGCCGGTCGACGGCGTGCTCGCCGTGGTGGCCGGTCAGGACCGGCTGCTGCCCGAGCACCCCGGCGTGACCCTCGCCGCGGCCAGCACCCTCGCGCTGGTCCAGGCGATGACCGACCTGGACCTGGTGGCGCCGCTGTGGTGCGTCACCAGCGGCGCGGTGGCGGCGGCCCCGGGCGACCGGGTCGCGCACCCGCTCCAGACCGAGGTCTGGGGCCTCGGCCGGGCGGCGGCGGTCGAACAACCGCACCGCTGGGGCGGCCTGGTCGACCTGCCGGCCACCGTCGACGACGCCACCGCCCGGCGGCTCGCCGCCGTGCTGGCCGGGCACGTCGGCGAGGACCAGGTGGCCGTGCGGCCCGGCGGGACCTGGGCCCGCCGGCTGACCCCGGCCCCGCCGGCGGCGGACGAGCCCCCCGCCGGCGACTGGTGGTCCGGCACCGTCCTGGTCACCGGCGGCACCGGCGCCCTCGGCGGCCACGTCACCCGCTGGCTGCTCGGCCGCGGCGCCGGGCGGGTGGTCCTGGCCAGCCGCCGGGGCACCGCCGCGCCCGCCGTGGCGGACCTGCTCGACGCGTACGGCGCCGACGGGCGGGTCACCGTCGCCACCTGCGACGTCACCGACCGGCGGTCCGTGGCGGAGCTGGTGGACGCGCTGCCCGACCTGACCGCGGTCGTGCATGCCGCCGGCACCGACCAGCTCACCCCGCTGACCGACACCACCCTCGGCGAGTTCTCCCACGTCGTCGCGGGCAAGGTGCTCGGCGCCCTGCACCTCGACGCCTGCCTCGCCGAGCGCGAACTCGGCGCGTTCGTGCTCTTCTCCTCCATCTCCGGCGTGTGGGGCAGCGCCGGCCAGTGCGCCTACGGCGCCGGCAACTCCCTGCTGGACGCCCTGGCCGTCAACCGGCGCGACCGGGGCCTGCCGGCCACCGCCGTCTCCTGGACGGCCTGGGGCGGCGAACACGGCATGGCCGCCGAGAACGTGGCCACCGAGCAGCTCAACCGGATGGGCCTGCCGCCGATCGACCCGGAGAAGGCGCTCGTCGCACTCGACCGGGCGCTGCGCCGCCCGACGCCCTGCGTGACCGTCGCCGACGTCGACTGGACCCGCTTCCACCCCGCGTTCACCGTGGCCCGGCCCAGCCCGCTGCTCGGCGACCTGCCGCAGGTGCGGGCGCTCGTCGCGCAGGAGGAGGCCGCCGCGCCGGCCGCGGGTGCGGTCGCCGCGCCGCTGCGTCACCTCGCGGCGCTGCCGGCGGCGGAGCAGGAGCGGGAGCTGCTGAAGCTGGTCAACGAGCAGACCGCGGCGGTGCTGGGCCACGCCACGCCCGACGAGCTGCGCGGACGCCCGTTCAAGGACCTCGGCTTCGACTCGCTGACCGCCGTGGACTTCCGGGGACGGCTGAACAGCGCCACCGGCCTGCGGCTGCCCACCACGCTGGTCTTCGACTACCCCACCCCCGCCGAGTTGGCCGCGCACCTGCGCGAGCTGGTCTCCGGCGCCGCCCCGGCCGAAGCCCCGCAGACCGTCGTCGTCGACGCCGACGAGCCCGTCGCGATCGTCGGGATGGCCTGCCGCTACCCCGGCGGCGTCGACGGGCCGGAGGCGTTCTGGCGGCTGGTCGCCGACGGCGTGGACGCCATCTCGCCGTTCCCCAACGACCGGGGCTGGGAGATCCCCGAGCCGGCGGAGGGGACCCACCCCCCGGCGGGCGGCTTCCTCTACGACGTGGCGGACTTCGACCCCGCCTTCTTCGAGATCTCGCCCCGCGAGGCGCTCGCCATGGACCCGCAGCAGCGGCTCACCCTCGAGACGTCGTGGGAGGCGCTGGAACGGGCCGGGGTGGACCCCGCGACGCTGCGCGGCACCCGTACCGGCGTCTTCGTGGGCGCCTCCACCTCCGGCTACGGCACCGGGCTGACCGAGGTTCCGGAGGGGGTCGAGGGCTACCTGATGACCGGCGCCGCGCACAGCGTGATCTCCGGGCGGGTCGCGTACGCGCTGGGGCTGGAGGGACCGGCCGTCACGGTCGACACGGCCTGCTCCTCGTCGCTGGTGGCGCTGCACCTCGCCGGGGCGGCGCTGCGGCGCGGCGAGTGCGACCTGGCGCTGGCCGGCGGCGTGGCGGTGATGGCCACCCCCACGGCGTTCCAGGAGTTCTCCCGCCAGGGCGGCCTGGCCTCCGACGGGCGGTGCAAGTCCTTCGGCGCCACGGCGGACGGCACCGGCTGGTCCGAGGGCGTCGGCATGCTGCTCGTGCAGCGGCTCTCGGACGCCCGGCGGCAGGGCCGCCGCGTCCTCGCCGTGGTGCGCGGCTCCGCCGTGAACTCCGACGGCGCGTCCAACGGCCTGACCGCCCCCAACGGCCCCTCCCAGCAGCGGGTGATCCGGCAGGCGCTCGCCAGCGCCCGGCTGACCACCACGGACGTGGACGTCGTCGAGGCCCACGGCACCGGCACCGTCCTCGGGGACCCGATCGAGGCCCAGGCCCTGCTGGCGACGTACGGGCAGGACCGGGGCGACGCGGGCCCGCTGCTGCTGGGCTCGGTCAAGTCGAACATGGGCCACGCGCAGGCCGCCGCCGGTGTGGCCGGTGTGATCAAGATGGTGCTGGCGATGCGGGAGGGCACCGTCCCGGCGTCGCTGCACGCGGACACGCCGTCGCCGCACATCGACTGGTCCGCCGGCGACGTGGAGCTGGTGACCCGGTCCCGGCCGTGGCCGGCGGTCGACCGGCCGCGCCGGGCGGCGGTCTCCTCGTTCGGGATCTCCGGCACCAACGCCCACGTGGTCGTCGAGCAGCCCGTCGACACCGACGTGACCGGCGAGGCCGAGCCGGCCCCCGAGCCGGCCGCCGGGCTGGTCGCCGCCGACACGGTGGTGTGGCCGGTCTCGGCCCGCTCCACCTCCGCCCTGGCCGCGCAGGCGTCCCGGCTGGCCCGGCACCTGCGGGCCCACCCCGGCCTCGCCCCGGCGGCGGTCGGCTGGTCCCTCGCCGCGACCCGCTCGGCGTTCGACCGGCGCGCCGCGGTGCTCGGCGCGACCCCCGGCGAGCTGCTGGCCGGCCTGGACGCGCTCGCCGCCGGCACCCCGGCCGGCAACGTGGTGACCGGCACCGTCGCCAACCACGGCGCGGGCCCGGTGTTCGTCTTCCCGGCCGCCGCCCCGGCGGGCGCGGCGGCCGGCCTGGTGGGCCGCTGCCCGGTCTTCGACGCCACCCTCGCCGAGTGCCGGCAGGCCCTGGCACCCTGGGTCGACGTCGACCCGGCCGCCCTGCTGACCGGCGCGGACGCCGCCTGGGCCGAGCGGCCGGAGCTGGCCCGGCCCGTGCTGTTCGCCGTCGGGGTGGCGCTCGCCGCCGTCTGGCGGCACGCCGGGCTCACCCCGGCCGCGGTCCTCGGCGACGGCGACGGCGAGGTCGTGGCCGCCCACGTGGCGGGCCTGCTGTCCCTGCCCGACGCCGCCCGGACGGTGGCGCTGCGGGCCCGGGCCGCCGCCGGCGAGCTGGACCCCGCCGGCCTCCGCGCCGCCCTGGCGGGGCTCGCCCCGCAGCCCGGGACCGCCCGGCTGGCCTCCACCGTCACCGGCGACTGGGCCGACCCCGCCGCCCTCGGCGCCGACCACTGGGCCGACCCGGCCACCCTCGATGCCGGCCACCGGGCCGGGGGAGCGGAGCAACTCGACGCCGCCCTCCGCGCCGCCGTCGACGCGGGACACGTGACCTTCGTGGAGGTCTCGCCGGAGCCGGCGCTGACCACCCGGGTCGCCGCCGTCCTCGATGCGACCGGCGCCACCGGCCACGTCCTGGACACCCTCGCCGGGTCGGGCGAGGCCGCCACCCGGCTGCTGACCGGCCTCGCCACCGCGCACACCCTCGGCCTGACCGTGGACCACCGCCGGCTGCTGCCCGGGGCCGAGCCGGTCGACCTGCCCACGTACGCCTTCGACCGGCACCGCTACTGGCTGGAGCGCACCGGCGCCCACCGTTCGGTCCTGCCCGCCGTGGGCCTGGACGTGGTCGACCACCCGCTGCTCAGCGCGGTGGCCGACCTGCCCGGCGACGAGGGCCTGCTGTTCACCGGCCGGATCACCCTCACCACCCACCCGTGGCTGGCCGACCACGCCGTGCTGGGCACGGTGCTGCTGCCCGGGACGGCTTTGGTGGAGCTGGCGTCCTGGACCGGCCGGCAGGCCGGCACGGCGACCGTCGCCGAGCTGAACCTGGAGGCGCCGCTGGCGATCCCCACCGAGGGCGGCATCGACCTGCGGGTCCGCGTCGGCCCGCCGGACGGGACCGGGCACCGGCCCGTCGCCATCCACACCCGGCGCGACGACGACACCGGACCCGACGGCGCCCGGGCCTGGCAGCGGCACGCCTCCGGCCAGCTCGCCGACACCGTCGACCCGGACCCCGCTCCGGTCGCCGTGTGGCCGCCCGCCGACGCCGAGCCGATCGCCCTCGACGGGCTCTACGCCCGGCTCGCCGCCCAGGGCTACCACTACGGCCCGGTGTTCCGCGCGCTGCGCGCCGCGTGGCGGTCGGGCCCGGACATCCTGGCCGAGGTCGCCCTGGACGCCGACGCGTCCACCGACACCACGGCCTTCTCGGTGCACCCGGCCCTGATGGACGCGGCGCTGCACGCCATCGGCGCCAGCGCCACAGCCGGTGCCACCGACGCCCCGGCCGGCGGCGCGACGCCGGCCCCCGACGGCGGCCCCGACATCCGCCCGGGCCTGCCGTTCACCTGGTCGGGCGTGACCATTCGACCCACCCGCGCCCGCGAGCTGCGGATCCGGCTGCGCGCCACCGACGCCGGGTCCGTGGCCCTGACGATCACCGACACCGGCGCGACGCCGGTCGCCTCCGTCGACGGTCTGGTGCTGCGGCCCATCTCCGGCGAGCAGCTCAGCGCCGCCCGCCGGTCGGCCAGCCGGTCCCTGCACCGCCTCGACTGGGTCGCCCCCGCCACCGGCCGCGCCGACGGCACGTCCCGGCTGGTCGCCCTGGGCGACGACTGGCCCGGCGCCGACCGGCTCCCGGACCTGTCGGCGCTGGTGGCCGAGGTGCGCGCGGGCGGTCCCGTGCCCGACGCGGTGGTGGTGACCTGCGCCGGACCGGCCGCCGACGAGCCGCACCCGGCCCGCCAGGCGCACCGGGTCGCCCACCGCATGCTCGCGCTGGCCCAGCAGTGGCTCGCCGAGGAGTCCCTCGCCGCCGCCCGGCTGGTGGTGGTCACCCGCGGCGCGGTCCGGGTCGAGCCGGACGAGCGGATCGCCGACGTGCCGGCGGCCACCGCCTGGGGCCTGCTGCGCTCCGCGCAGTCGGAGAACCCGGACCGGATCGTGCTGCTCGACGTCGACCACGACGCGCCGGCCGCCGCGCTGCTGCCGGCGGCCCTGGCCACGGGCGAACCCCAGCTCGCGGTACGCGCCGGCCAGCTCCGGGTGCCCCGGCTGACCCGGCTCGGCCCGCCCCCGGCCGAGGTGCCCGGCCCCGACCTGGCCGCCGGCACCGTCCTCGTGACCGGGGCGACCGGCCTGCTCGGGCGGCTCGTGGCGCGACGGCTGGTGACCCGGCACGACGTACGGCACCTGCTGCTGGTCAGCCGCAGCGGGGCGGACGCCCCGGGCGTCGCCGCGCTGGTCGACGAGCTGGCCGGGCTGGGCGCCACCGCCCGGGTGGTCGCCTGCGACGTCACCGACCGAGACGCGCTCGCCCTGCTGGTCGACCAGATCCCCGCCGACCTGCCGCTGACCGGCGTGGTGCACGCGGCCGGGGTGCTCGACGACGGCGTCCTGCCCGCGCTCACCCCGGACCGCTTCGACACCGTGCTGCGCCCCAAGGTCGACGCGGCCTGGCACCTGCACGAGCTGACCGAGAAGCTGGACCTGGCCGCGTTCGTGCTCTTCTCCTCGGCGGCCGGCCTCTTCGGCGGCCCCGGGCAGGCCAACCACGCGGCGGCGAACTGCTTCCTCGACGCCCTCGCCCAGCACCGGCGCGACCGGGGACTCCCGGCGCTCTCGCTGGCCTGGGGCCCGTGGGTCAACGACACCGGCGACGGCCAGACCGGGCACGTCGACGAGGCCCGGATGAACCGGGGCGGCTTCGTCCCGCTCGGCGCCGACGAGGGCATGGACCTGTTCAGCGAGGCGCTGCGCTTCGCCGAGCCGGTGGTCGTACCGGTCAACCTGGACCTCGCGCTGATCGGCCGGCACGGGCCGGCGGCGGTACCGTCGGTGCTGCGGTCGCTGGTCCGGCCGGCGTCGACCGGCGCGGTGCGGGCCGCCGAGCGCGACCCGGCCGAGGCGCTGCGGGAGACCCTCGCCGCCACGGCGGAGGCCGACCGCGACCAGGTGCTCTCCGACCTGGTCCGCACCCACGCCGCCGCGGTCCTCGGCTACGCGTCGATCCGCTCGATCGACGTCGAGCGCGGCTTCGTCGAGCTGGGCTTCGACTCGCTGACCGCCGTCGAGTTCCGCAACCGGCTCAACGCGGCCACCGGGCTGCGGCTGCCGTCCACGCTGATCTACGACCGGCCGACCACGGCCGCGCTCGTCGAGTACCTGCGGGGCGCGCTGCTGGCGGAGCGGAGCACCTCCGCGCTGACGGTGCTCGGCGAGCTGAACAAGCTGGAGCACGCCATGCGGGCGGTGGCCACCGGTGACACCGACCGGGCCGCCGTCGGCGCCCGGCTGCGCGAACTGCTCTCCCTGTGGACCTACACCGAGTCCGGTGCGGACTCCCCCGCCGACGACGGCGCCAGCCTCGAGTCGGCCTCCGCCGAAGAGATCTTCAGCCTGCTGGACGAAGAGTTCGGCTCGGCCTGATCCGGCATGTCGCACACCTCGAACCCCGATACGGAGTGGCCCGATGCCCACTGAGGCAGAGTTCCTCGACTACCTCCGGCGTGCGACTGCCGACCTGCGCGACGCGCGCCGGCGGGTGCGCGAGGTGGAGGCCAAGGACCGCGAGCCGATGGCCGTCATCGGGATGGCGTGCCGGTTCCCGGGCGGCGTGTCCAGCCCGGCGGAGCTGTGGGACCTCGTCGACCGGGGCGGCGACGGGGTGGGCGACTTCCCGACCGACCGGGGCTGGGACCTGGAGCGGCTCTTCCACGTCGACCCGGACAACCCGGGCACGTCGACCAGCAACCAGGGCGGCTTCCTCTACGACGCGCCGCAGTTCGACCCGGGCTTCTTCGGCATCAGCCCCCGCGAGGCCCTGGCGATGGACCCCCACCAGCGGCTGCTGCTGGAGACCTCCTGGGAGGCGTTCGAACACGCCGGCATCGACCCGCAGCGGCTACGCGGCAGCCGGACCGGCGTCTTCGCCGGGGTGATGTACCACGACTACGCGTCGCGGGTGCTGGACCTGCCCGACGGCGTCGAGGGCTACATCGGCACCGGCAACTCCGGCAGCGTGGTGTCGGGGCGGGTGGCGTACACCTTCGGGCTCGAGGGCCCGGCGGTCACGGTGGACACGGCGTGCTCGTCGTCGCTGGTCGCCGTGCACCTCGCGACGCAGGCGCTGCGCCAGCGCGACTGCGACTTCGCGCTCGCCGGTGGCGTGACGGTGATGTCCACCCCGGGCACCTTCGCCGACTTCTCCCGCCAGCGGGGCCTGGCCTCGGACGGCCGGTGCAAGTCGTTCGCCGCCGCCGCCGACGGCACCGGCTGGTCCGAGGGCGTCGGCGTGCTGCTGTTGCAGCGGCTGTCGGACGCCCGCCGGGACGGCCGGCGCATCCTGGCCGTGGTCCGGGGCAGCGCCGTCAACCAGGACGGCGCCAGCAGCGGGCTCACCGCGCCCAACGGCCCGTCGCAGGAGCGGGTGATCCGGCAGGCCCTCGCGAACGCCCGGCTCTCGCCGGCCGACGTCGACGTGGTGGAGGCGCACGGCACCGGCACCACGCTGGGCGACCCGATCGAGGCGCAGGCGCTGCTGGCCACGTACGGGCAGGACCGGGGCGACGGCGGGCCGCTCTGGCTGGGCTCGGTCAAGTCGAACCTGGGGCACACCCAGGCCGCCGCGGGCGCCGCCGGTCTGATCAAGATGATCGAGGCGATCCGGCACCGCACCATGCCCGCCACCCTGCACGTCGACGAGCCGTCCCCGCACATCGACTGGTCCGCCGGGCAGGTCTCGCTGCTGACCGAGGCACGCCCGTGGTCGGCCACCGACCGGCCGCGCCGGGCCGCCGTGTCGTCGTTCGGCATCAGCGGTACGAACGCGCACGTCATCCTGGAGGAGGCGCCCGTCGACGACGCCCCGTCCACGGACGGGGCCCCGCCCGTCGCCGACGCCCCGGTGACGCTCCCGCTCGCCCCGGTGTTCCTCTCCGCCCGTACGCCCGAGGCGCTCGCCGGGCAGGCCGGGCGCTGGGCCGACCACCTCGCCCGCGTCGACGGCCTCCGCCCGGTGGACGTCGCGCTCTCCTCGGTCAACCGCGCCGGGCTCGAACACCGCGCGGTGGTCGTGGCCGGCGACGCCGGCGACCTGCTCGCCGGGCTGCGGGCCCTCGCCGCCGGCGAGCCGACCGGCACCGTCACCACCGGGGCGTCGTCCCCGCGCGGCAGGGTGGCTTTCCTCTTCTCCGGGCAGGGCGCGCAGCGCGCCGGCATGGGCCGCGAGCTGTACGGGACCTTCCCGGTCTTCGCCGCCGCCCTGGACGAGGTGTGCGGGCACCTCGACCCGCTGCTGCCGCGCGCGCTGCGCGAGGTGCTGTTCGCCGCGGCGGGCACGCCCGAGGCGGAGCTGCTGGACCAGACGGTCTTCACCCAGGCGGGGCTCTTCGCCGTCGAGGTGGCGCTGTTCCGGCTCGTCGAGTCGCTCGGGGTCGCGCCGGACCTGGTGGCCGGGCACTCCATCGGCGAGATCGCGGCGGCGCACGTGGCGGGGGTGCTGTCCCTGGCCGACGCGTGCGCGCTGGTCGCGGCGCGCGGCCGGCTCATGCAGGCCCTGCCGGCGGGCGGCGGCATGCTCGCCGTGGCGGCCGACGAGGCCGCGGTGGCCGCCTCCCTGGCGGGGCTGACCGGCCGGCTCGACGTGGCCGCCGTGAACGGTCCCGCCGCCGTGGTGGTGGCGGGCGACGCCGAGGCCCTCGACGAGGTGCAGCGGGTGTGGTCGGAGCGGGGCGTGCAGACCCGCCGGCTGCGGGTCAGCCACGCCTTCCACAGCGCGCGGATGGACCCGATGCTCGCCGAGTTCGCGGCCGTCGCCGATCAGCTGACGTACCGGCCGCCGACGATCCCGGTGGTGTCGAACCTGACCGGCCGCATCGCCGACGCCGACCAGCTCTGCGACCCGGGCTACTGGGTGCGGCACGTACGCGGCACGGTGCGCTTCGCCGACGCCGTCGACTGCCTGCGCGCCGAGGAGGTCGACACCTACCTGGAGGTGGGCCCGAACGGCGTCCTGACCGCCATGGCGCAGAACTGCCTCGGCGAGCGGACGGAGGACGAGACCGCGCCCCTGCTGGCTCCGGTGTCGCGCCACGACCGGCCCGAGCCGCAGGCTCTCCTGGAGGCCCTCGCGCAGCTGCACGTGCACGGCCTGACCGTGGGCTGGGCGGACCTGCTCGGCCGGGCCGGCGGCCGGCACGTGGACCTGCCGACGTACGCGTTCCAGCACCAGCGCTTCTGGCTGGAGCCGGCGGGCCGCTGGACGGACGTCTCCGGGGCGGGCCTCGGGGCGGCCGGGCACCCGCTGCTCGGCGCGGCCGTCTCCGTGGCCGGCGAGGACATGGTGGTGCTGACCGGCCGCCTGTCCACGTCGACGCACGCGTGGCTCGCCGACCACTCGGTCTCCGGCGTGGTGATCGTGCCGGGCGCCGCCCTGGTCGAGCTGGCGGTGCGGGCGGGCGACGAGGTGGGCGCGTCGCGGGTACGCGAGCTGACCGTTGCCGCGCCGCTGGTGCTGCCGGAGGGCGGCGCGGTGCGGGTGCAGGTGCGCGTCGGCGCGGCCGACGAGGCCGGCACCCGGTCGGTGACCGTGCACTCCCAGCCGGAGGAGGCCGTCGACCCGGAGTGGGTCCGGCACGCGGAGGGCGTGCTGGAGCCGGCGTCGGCCGACGAGCCGGGCGTGGGGGAGTGGCCGCCGGCGGGCGCGTCGGAGCTGGACCTGGCGGGCTGGTATCCGGCGCTGGCGGAGCGCGGCCTGGCGTACGGGCCGGTGTTCCGGGGGCTGCGTCGGGTGTGGACCGGCGGCGACGAGGTGTTCGCCGAGGTCGCGTTGCCGGACGAGGTGGCGGGCGACGCGGCGGGATTCGGGGTGCACCCGGCGTTGCTGGACGCGGCGCTGCACCCGATCGGGCTGCTGCCCGGCGCGGAGGAGTCGGGCGGGCCGCGGGTGCCGTTCGCGTTCGAGGGTGTGCAGGTGCACGCCTCGGGTGCGCGAATGCTGCGGGTGCGGTTGACGCGGGCGGGTTCGGCGGTGCGGTTGGTCGCGTGCGACGAGTCGGGTGCGGCCGTGGTGTCGGTCGACTCGCTGGCGCTGCGGGAGCTGACCGGGGTGTCGTCCCCGGGCGAGGCGGCCCGGTCGTTGTTCGAGGTCGCCTGGCAGGCCCAGGAGGTCACCCCGACCGACGAGGTCTCCGGGTGGGCGCTGGTGGGCTCGCCGGCCGCCGCCGACCTGCCGGCGTTCGCCGACGTCGAGGCGGTGACCGCGGCGACGGACGTGGCGCCGCGCCTGCTGCTGGTGCCGGCGGGCGGCGCGCAGCGGCCCGACCACGAGGGCGCGGCGGACGCCGGCCACGACAACGACCCCGAGGCGGTACGCGCGGCGACGTCGCAGGTGCTGGCGACGGTGCGGTCCTGGCTGGCGGCGGACGCGTTGGCGGATTCGCGGTTGGTGGTGGTGACGCGGGGCGCGGTGTCGGTGGGCGCCGAGGACCGGGTGACCGACCTGGCGGGTGCGGCGGTGTGGGGTCTGCTGCGCTCGGCGCAGTCGGAGCATCCGGGTCGCATCGTCCTGGCGGATGTCGACGGTGACGTGGACGCCGGCCTGTTGGGTGTGCTGGCTGCGGTGGCTGAGGAGCCGGTGTCGTTCGGCGGGCAGGTGGCGGTGCGCTCCGGTGGGGTGTTCGTGCCGCGTCTGGTGCGCGCGGTGGCCCCGTCGGCGGCGGAGATGCCGGTCGTGGGTGACGGTGCGGTGCTGGTGACCGGTGGTACGGGTGCGCTGGGTGCGTTGGTGGCGGAGCATCTGGTGTCGGTGTACGGGGTGCGGTCGTTGGTGCTGGTGTCGCGGCGTGGCCCGGAGGCCGCGGGTGCGGGCGAGTTGTCGGAGCGGCTGTCGGCGTTGGGTGCGTCGGTGCGGGTGGTCGCGTGTGACGTGAC
>NZ_JBHMIR010000055.1:0-19140 GCF_048060285.1 Micromonospora sp. LOL_025
CACCTTTCGATCGGGGGCACGCGACACACACCAAGGGGGGCGGGTGCGCCACGGGAAAGGAAAGGTCGAGAGGATCCGGGGGGCCTGCGGCCGGAAGGGGCCTGCGGGCTCATCCCTGCGGGGGATGCAACCGGCCGGGCCGGCCACACATTCCATACGGCCACCCGGCTCGCGGTCCGCCCGGGTACGGCGGTCACCCGCTCGGTGGCCCGGGGGATGTAACCACGGTGGGGGGCCGGTCATTCCGGCGACCGTGCCCGGTGGCTCAGGCCCGGATGGTGCTCCGCGGTCCGGGGATGTAACCACCCCGGCCGGTCCCGCATTCCGCCGGCCGACCGGCCGACGAACGGCCTGCTCACCGAACGGCCTGGTCACGCGGCCACGATGGTTACAACGACCCGGCGCCTGGACCCATGCCCCGCCACCCGGTAACGCCCGCCACCACAGACCCGCCAAACGGGCACATACCGCCGACTCCTGCGCGGATCATGCAGCTCTAAGGGGGGACAGACCTACCAATTCGGCCGATAACCGGCACCACAACTGCATGATCCACGCGGCCCGGGACGGACGGGGACAGGGACGGTGCCGGGGGGAGTGCCGAAGAGGGCGGCGGCCCGGTGGCTGGTGCCACCGGGCCGCCGCCCTCCTGCTGTTTCGGCCTTACTCGTCCGCGCCTGCGGCGGCGGTGCCACCGAGGTCGGCCGGGACGGCGTCCGGCACCACGGCCGGCCGGTCCGCGCCCGTGAAGACGAGCTTGGACTTGTCGATGTCCTCCGGATCGCCCTCGCAGTCCACCACCACGATCTGACCAGGGGTCAGCTCGTTGAAGAGGATCCGCTCGGACAGGTTGTCCTCGATGTCGCGCTGGATCGTGCGACGCAGCGGACGCGCACCGAGCACCGGGTCGAAGCCCTTCTTCGCCAGGTACTTCTTGGCGTTGTCGGTCAGCTCCAGGCCCATGTCCTTGTTCCGCAGCTGGCCCTCGATCCGCTGGATCATGATGTCGACGATCGACAGGATCTCCTGCTGGCGCAGCTGGTGGAAGACGATGGTGTCGTCGATCCGGTTGAGGAACTCAGGCCGGAAGTGCTGCTTGAGCTCGTCGTTGACCTTCTGCTTCATCCGGTCGTAGTTGGACTCGGAGTCCTCCGACGCCTGGAAACCGAGCGAGACCGCCTTGGCGACGTCGCGGGTGCCCAGGTTGGTGGTCAGGATGATGACCGTGTTCTTGAAGTCCACGATCCGGCCCTGACCGTCGGTGAGCCGACCGTCCTCCAGGATCTGGAGCAGCGTGTTGAACACGTCCGGGTGGGCCTTCTCGATCTCGTCGAAGAGGACCACCGAGAACGGCCGACGCCGCACCTTCTCGGTCAGCTGGCCGCCCTCGTCGTAGCCGACGTAGCCGGGAGGGGCACCCACCAGCCGGGAGACCGTGTAGCGGTCGTGGAACTCGGACATGTCCAGCTGGATGAGGGCGTCCTCGCTGCCGAACAGGAACTCGGCCAGCGCCTTGGAGAGCTCGGTCTTACCGACACCGGACGGGCCGGCGAAGATGAACGAGCCCGACGGACGCTTCGGGTCCTTCAGGCCGGCCCGGGTGCGCCGGATCGCCTTCGAGACCGCCTTGACCGCGTCCTCCTGGCCGATGACGCGCTTGTGCAGCTCGTCCTCCATGCGCAGCAGGCGCGAGGTCTCCTCCTCGGTCAGCTTGTAGACCGGGATGCCGGTCCAGTTGCCGAGCACCTCGGCGATCTGCTCGTCGTCGACCTCGCTGACGACGTCCAGGTCACCGGCCTTCCACTCCTTCTCCCGCTGGGCCTTCTGGCCGAGGAGCTGCTTCTCCTTGTCGCGCAGCTGGGCGGCGCGCTCGAAGTCCTGCGCGTCGATCGCGGACTCCTTGTCGCGACGCACCTGGGCGATGCGCTCGTCGAAGTCGCGCAGGTCTGGCGGCGCGGTCATCCGGCGGATCCGCATCCGGGCACCGGCCTCGTCGATCAGGTCGATCGCCTTGTCCGGCAGGAAGCGGTCGGAGATGTACCGGTCGGCCAGCGTCGCGGCGGCCACGAGAGCCGCGTCGGTGATGCTGACCCGGTGGTGCGCCTCGTAGCGGTCCCGCAGGCCCTTGAGGATCTCGATGGTGTGGGCCAGCGACGGCTCACCCACCTGGATCGGCTGGAAGCGGCGCTCGAGAGCGGCGTCCTTCTCCAGGTGCTTGCGGTATTCGTCGAGCGTGGTCGCGCCGATGGTCTGCAGCTCGCCGCGGGCCAGCATCGGCTTGAGGATGCTCGCCGCGTCGATCGCACCCTCGGCGGCACCCGCGCCGACCAGGGTGTGGATCTCGTCGATGAAGAGGATGATGTCGCCGCGGGTGCGGATCTCCTTGAGCACCTTCTTGAGGCGCTCCTCGAAGTCACCGCGATAGCGGGAACCGGCGACCAGGGCACCGAGGTCGAGCGTGTAGAGCTGCTTGTCCTTCAGCGTCTCGGGCACCTCGCCCTTGATGATCTTCTGGGACAGCCCCTCCACCACGGCGGTCTTGCCGACGCCGGGCTCACCGATCAGGACCGGGTTGTTCTTGGTCCGGCGGGAGAGCACCTGCATGACCCGCTCGATTTCCTTCTCGCGCCCGATGACCGGGTCGAGCTTGCCCTCGCGGGCGGCCTGGGTCAGGTTGCGGCCGAACTGGTCCAGCACGAGGCTGGTGGACGGCGCGGCCTCACCCGGCGTGGCGCCCGCCGCGGCCGGCTCCTTGCCCTGGTAGCCGGAGAGCAGCTGGATCACCTGCTGGCGGACCCGGTTGAGGTCGGCGCCGAGCTTGACCAGCACCTGGGCGGCGACGCCCTCACCCTCGCGGATCAGACCGAGCAGGATGTGCTCCGTGCCGATGTAGTTGTGGCCGAGCTGCAGCGCCTCGCGCAGGGACAGCTCCAGCACCTTCTTGGCCCGCGGCGTGAACGGGATGTGCCCGCTCGGCGCCTGCTGGCCCTGGCCGATGATCTCCTCGACCTGCTGTCGCACACCCTCCAGGGAGATGCCGAGGCTCTCCAGAGCCTTGGCGGCGACGCCCTCACCCTCGTGGATCAGGCCCAGCAGGATGTGTTCCGTACCGATGTAGTTGTGGTTGAGCATCCGGGCCTCTTCCTGGGCCAGGACGACAACCCGTCGCGCTCGGTCGGTGAACCGCTCGAACATGCCCTCGTGCTCCTCACGTGCCGTGCGCACTCGATCTTGATGGTCAAGAAGTCGTGGCGGGGCCGGTGCGCGGACGACCGGGACGGGCGTCCGTGCCTCCTTACTCTATCGCCGCGGACCGACTCCGCTGAGGTCGTGTGTCCCCGTCGGAGGCCGTGTACGCGTCGTTTTACACAACCGTCCGCGCTCAGGGGGTGTTCCGGTACCCCTGCCTGTACGCGCAGAGCGAAATTCGGCCACGGTCGCGGACCCGTCGTGCGGGTCGCCCCGGTGCCGACGCGGCCCGGATCCGGGCCGTCCGGGAGTCGTCCACAGGCTGTGGACAGACTCTCCACCGGCTGTGGACAACGACCGCCGGGACGGAATTCTTCCCGCTCGGACGCGGCCCCGGGCGGATACGGCGACGCCGGCCCGGAGTCGTGCTCCGGCCCGGCGTCGTTGTCGCCCGTCGGCGGTCCCGGTCAGTGACCGGCCTTCGCGTGGTACTCGTCGACGATCTCCTGGGGGATCCGGCCCCGGTCGGAGATGTCCTTACCGGCCTTCTTGGCCCAGGCGCGGATCGCCTTGTTCTGCTCCCGGTCGGCGGTGGCGCCACCCCGACCGCGTGCGGCCCGGCCGCCGACGACGACGCCGCCCCTGCCCACCTTGGTGCCGTGGGCGATGTACGAGGCGAATACGTCGCGCAATTTCTCGGCGTTCGAGCTCGACAGGTCGATCTCGTACTGAACGCCGTCGAGCGCGAACTTGACCGTCTCGTCAGCGTCCCCGCCGTCCAGGTCATCGACCAGCTTATGAATGATCTGCTTGGCCACGTCCCACATTCCTTTCGAGCAGGGTGCTCCTGCAAACTGTAAGCACGATAACCCGCCCGACGCTTGTCGCGTCAATAGGATGCGGTAACGACCCGGTGGAGATGCGCGGCTACTCCGGGCGAACCAGGGGGAAGAGGATGGTTTCCCGAATTCCCAGGCCGGTGAGCGCCATCAAGAGCCGGTCGATTCCCATTCCCATACCCCCGGCCGGCGGCATTCCGTACTCCATCGCCCGGAGGAAGTCCTCGTCCAGCCGCATGGCCTCGTCGTCGCCGCGGGCGGCGAGCTGGGCCTGGGCCACCAGCCGCTCCCGCTGCACCACCGGGTCCACCAGCTCGGAGTACGCGGTCCCCAGCTCGAAACCGAGCACGTAGAGGTCCCACTTCTCGGCCAGCCCGGGCTCGCTGCGGTGCGCCCGGGTCAGCGGGCTCGTCTCCTCCGGGTAGTCGCGGACGAAGGTGGGCGCCTGGAGGCTCGGCACCACCAGTTCCTCGAACAGTTCCTCCGCCAGCTTGCCCGACCCCCACTTCGGGTCGACCGCCAGACCGACCTTGTCGGCGTACTCCACCAGGCGGGCGCGCTCGGTGCGTACGGTGACCTCCTCGCCGAGCGCCTCGGAAAGCACCCCGAAGAGGGTGACCGAGCGCCACTCGCCGCCCAGATCGAACTCCCGGCCGTCGGCGTGCGTCACCACGGTCGAGCCGCTGACCGCGATCGCCGCCTGCTGCACGAGATTCCGGGTCAGCTCGGCCATGGTGTCGTAGTCGCCGTACGCCTCGTATGCCTCGAGCATCGCGAACTCGGGCGAGTGCGAAGAGTCGACACCCTCATTACGGAAGTTGCGGTTGATCTCGAAGACCCGGTCGACGCCGCCGACGACGGCCCGCTTGAGAAACAGTTCCGGCGCGATTCGCAGATACAGATCAGTGCTGAGTGCATTGCTGTGGGTCACGAATGGCCGGGCCGCCGCGCCGCCGTGCAGCAGTTGGAGCATCGGGGTCTCCACCTCGATGAAGCCCCGGCCGTGCAGCACGTCGCGCAGGCTGCGGACGGCCGCGGCCCGGGTACGCACCATCTGGCGGGCCTGCGGGCGGACGATCAGGTCCACGTAGCGCTGCCGGACCCGCGCCTCCTCGCTCAGCGGCTTGTGCGCCACCGGCAGCGGGCGCAGCGCCTTCGCCGTCACCGCCCACCGCTCGACCAGCACGGACAGCTCGCCACGCCGGCTGGTGATCACCTCGCCGGTCACCCCGACGAGGTCACCGAGGTCGACCAGGCGCTTCCAGTCGTCGAGCCGGTCGGCGCCGACCCGGTCGAGGGAGAGCATGGCCTGCAACTCCGTGCCGTCGCCGTCCCGGAGGGTGGCGAAGCAGAGCTTGCCGGTGTTGCGTACGAAGATCACCCGGCCGGTGATCGAGACCTGGTCTCCCGTGGCGGTGTCGGTCGGCAGCTCGGCGTACTTCTCGCGGATCTCGGCCAGCGTGCTGGTCCGGGGGAATCCGATGGGGTACGGCTCGACGCCCTCGGCGAGCATCCGGTCCCGCTTCTCCCGGCGGACCTTCATCTGCTCGGGAAGGTCGTCGGCGGGATCGACTGGCACGGGGTTCTGCTCGGTCACGGCACGCTTCCTCAGAAGGAGATTTCGGGCGGGGTCAGGCCCCGAGCGTACTCAAGGCGCTCGCGAGGCGTTACGGGATAACCGGCCCGCATGACCGGCCCCACTTCCGGCCACCTCACCCGGCCTTGTCGCCGTACCGCACGCTCGTCCGCCGGGCCCGACGGCGCTGCGGCCCGCTCGGCGCCCGGCCCCGGCGGCGACCGGGGTCAGACGTTGCGCTCGTAGACCATCCGCAGCCCGATCAGGGTGATCATCGGCTCGTGGTGGGTGATCGTGCGGCACTCGTTGATCACGAGCGACGCCAGCCCGCCGGTGGCGATCACCGCGCTCACCTCGCCCAGCTCCTCGATCATCCGCTCGACGATCCGGTCCACCTGCCCGGCGAAGCCGAAGTAGAGGCCGGACTGGAGGCACTCGACGGTGTTCTTGCCGATCACCGAGCGGGGCTTGGTCGCCTCCACCTTGCGCAGCTGGGCGGCCCGGGCGGCGAGCGCGTCGAAGGAGATCTCGATGCCCGGGGCGAAGGCGCCGCCGAGGAACTCGCCCCGGCCGCTGATCACGTCGAAGTTGGTGGTGGTGCCGAAGTCCACGACGATCGACGGACCGCCGTAGAGGGTGTACGCGGCCAGGGTGTTCACCACCCGGTCGGCGCCCACCTCCTTCGGGTTGTCGATGGCGAGTTGCACACCGGTGCGCACCCCGGGCTCGACGATCACGCTCGGCAGGTCCGCGTAGTAGCGCGACAGCATGGTGCGCAGCGAGCGCAGCGCGGCCGGCACGGTGGAGCAGGCCGCGACCCCGGTGATCTCGACCGCGTCCCCGGCGAGCAGCCCACGGAACTTCAGGCCCAGCTCGTCGGCCGTCGACCGCGCATCGGTCTTGATCCGCCAGGAGTGCACCAGCTTGTCGCCGTCGAAGGTCGCCAGCACGGTGTTGGTGTTTCCGATGTCGATGCAGAGCAGCACGCACGCAGCCTAGACAACGGCCGGCCGCCGGTTCACCCGGTGCGCAGGTCCATCGCGACGTCGAGGATCGGCGAGGAGTGCGTCAGGGCCCCGACCGACAGGAAGTCGACGCCGGTCGCCGCGTACCGCGCCGCCACGTCGAGGGTCAGCCCGCCGGTCGCCTCCAGCTCCGCCCGGTCCCCCACCGACGCGACCACCTCGGTGAGCATCTCCGGGGTCATGTTGTCCAGCAGCAGGAAGTCGGCCCCGGCCTCGACCGCCTCCACCGCCTCGGCGACGGTGTCCACCTCGACCTGCACCGGCACGTCCGGGAAGGCCTCCCGGACCCGGCGGAACGCCGCCGTGATGCCGCCCGCCGCGAACTTGTGGTTGTCCTTGATCATCGCGACGTCGTGCAGGCCCATCCGCTTGTTCGTCCCGCCGCCCGCGCGGACCGCGTACTTCTCCAGGGCGCGCAGGCCCGGGGTCGTCTTGCGGGTGTCCAGCACCATCGCCTTGGTGCCGGCCAGCGCGTCCGCCCAGGCCCGGGTGTGGGTGGCGACCCCGGACATCCGGCAGAGCAGGTTGAGCGCCGTCCGCTCGGCGGTGAGCAGCAGCCGGGTCGGGCCGGTCACCGTGGCCAGCACGTCGCCGCGCGCCACCCGCTCGCCGTCGCGGGCCACCACCGACACCTCGACCGTACGGCCGGCGCCGGTCGTCTCGCCGACCAGCTCGAACACGGCCGCCGCCACGGCCAGCCCGGCCACCACGCCGTCGGCGCGGGCCACCAGGTCGGCCGTGTCGGTCTGGTCGGCCGGGATCGTGGCGACGCTGGTGACGTCCAGGAAGTCCGGCCCCAGGTCCTCGGCGAGCGCGGCCTCGACCGTCTGCCGCACCCGCGCCGGATCCAGGCCGGCGTCCCGCAGTGCCCGTTCCGTCGACTCCGTCATCGGGTCCCCTCCCACGCTTGCGTCAGCCGGCCCTGCGCCCCGACCGCGCCGACCAGGTGGCCGTGCCACCGCTCGTCGGCCGTCGGGAAGTCCTCCCGCCAGTGGCAGCCCCGGGTCTCCCGGCGGGCGTACGCGGCGGCGACCAGCGTCGACGCCACGGTGATCAGGTTCGTCGCCTCCCAGTCGGCCGTCCGGGGCCGGCCCCGGCCCTCGCCGAGCGCGGTCAGCACGCCGGCGGTCCCGGCGAGGGTCTCCGCCGAGCGGAGCACGCCCGCGCCCCGGGTCATCGCCCGTTGCAGCGTCGGCGTCGCCTCGGCCGGCACCACCCAGCCCTCGCCGCCCACCCAGGCGCCGGTCGCCGCCGGCTGGGCCTGCTCGGGCAGCCCGGCCGCGATGTCCTCGGCGATCCGCCGGGAGAAGACCAGCCCCTCCAGCAGCGAGTTGCTGGCCAGCCGGTTCGCGCCGTGCACGCCGGTGCAGGCGACCTCGCCGCACGCGTACAGCCCGGGGATGGAGGTGCGCCCGCGCAGATCGGTGCGGACGCCGCCGGAGGCGTAGTGCGCGGCCGGGGCGACCGGGATCAGGTCGGTCGCCGGGTCGACCCCGATGGCCAGGCAGGACGCGACGATGGTCGGGAAGCGCCGGGCCAGGAAGTCACCGCCCAGGTGCCGGGCGTCGAGGAACACGTGGTCCGCCCCGGTGGCCAGCAGGACCCGGTGGATGCCCTTGGCCACCACGTCCCGGGGCGCCAGCTCGGCCAACTCGTGCTGCCCGAGCATGAACCGCTTGCCGTCGCCGTCCACCAGGTGGGCGCCCTCGCCGCGCAACGCCTCGGAGACCAGCGGCTGCTGGGCGTGCCCGGCGCCGGGCACGCCGGCACCGGCCGGGGTGATCAGCGCGGTCGGGTGGAACTGGACGAACTCCACGTCGGTCACCGCCGCGCCGGCCCGCATCGCGAGGGCCACCCCGTCCCCGGTCGACACGGCCGGGTTGGTGGTGGCCGCATAGATCTGGCCCATCCCGCCGGTGGCCAGGACGACCGCCCGGGCCAGGATGGCACCCACCCCGTCCTCGCTGCCCTCGCCGAGCACGTGCAGGGTGATGCCGCAGGCCGGGCCGAGCCCGTCCGGGGAGTCCCCGGGGGCGCGCAGCAGGTCCAGCACCAGGGCGTGCTCGACCAGCCGGATCCAGGGGTCGCGGCGCACGGCGGCGTGCAGGGCGCGCTGCACCTCGGCCCCGGTGGCGTCGCCGCCGGCGTGCACGATCCGGTCGGCCCGGTGCCCGCCCTCCCGGGTGAGCATCAGCGAGCCGTCCGGGTTGCGGTCGAACTCCGCCCCGATCCGCATCAGCTCGCGCAGCCGGGTGGGGCCCTCCTCGACCAGCACCCGCACCGCCGCCGGGTCGCAGAGCCCGACGCCGGCGATCTCGGTGTCCGAGGCGTGCGCGGTCGGGGTGTCCTGCGGGTCGAGCACGGCGGCGATGCCGCCCTGCGCCCAGCGGGTCGACCCCTCGTCGATGTCGACCTTGGTGACGACGGTGACGTGCAGCCCCGCCTCGCGCAGGTGCAGCGCGGCGGTCAGGCCCGCCACCCCGGAACCGACCACGATCACGTCGGTGGTCTCCACCCAGCCGGGCGCGGGGGCGGCCAGCAGTCTGGGCAGCGCCGGCAGGTCGACGGTCGGAAGGTCCATACCCACAGTCAACCCGAAGGGTCCTCGCGGGGGGCGGCGGGGGCGGGACGAGTGGTTTGGGCCATCCGGCCCGGCGGGCGCTACCTCGTCCGGACCGGGAGGGCCGCCGGGCCCGCGCCACGTAGCGAGCCGGTCACCGTACGGTCGTCGAGCCAGAGGTAGCAGCGGACGCCCCGGTCGCCGACGCGCCACCGGCCCGATCCCGGCGGGCGGACCACCACACCGCTGCGGAAGCGCAGGTCGGCGTCGTCGGGCACCCCCACGTGGCGGGCGAGCACCGAGCGGCAGCCGGCGTAGAGCGGGGCCCAGTCGGCGGGGCGGGTCGGGTACGGGCGGTCGGGCGCCCGCCACACCCCGACGAACTCGGCGTCGTGCTTGGCGGCGCAGTCGACCGGGAGCAGCGTCCGCACCGACCCGCCCCGCGAGCGGGCCTGCTGGCAGCCCAGCCGCAGCGGGGACGGCCCCCGCAGCGCGTCCCGGAGGCTGCCGGTGCGGACCACCACCGTGGCGGCGGCCTCGGCGGTGCTCACCTCGGTCAGGTCGCACCGGTACCAGCGGGCGCCGGCCGTCCAGCCCGTCCCGGACGGCACCGCCACCGCCAGCCGCAGCCGCCCCGTCCGCCAGTCGGCGCCCACGTGACCGGTCGCCCGGGCGTCGCAGTCGGCGAAGGCGCCCCGCAACTCGGCCGAGCCGCCCGCCGGCGGGGCGGGCCGCCCGGCCGGGAAGGCGCCCACGTGCACGGTCTCGACCCGGTGCGGCGCGGCGCAGTCCACCGGCGCGTACGCCGCCAGGGTCACCACGTCGAGGAAGTCGGCGACCTGGCACACCCCGGCGGCCGGGGTGAAGGGCCCGGGAGCGGGCAGGGCCGCCCAGTCGTCGGCCAGGTCACCGTCCAGCCCACCGGCATCGGCGCAGCCGGCCAGGAGTGCGGCCGTGGCGACGGCAGCGAGCAGGGCACTCATCGCACGGCGCATCGCGGCCTCCCCCAGCCACCCGCGTCTCTCGACGGGCAACCAGACTACCCAGGGATGACCTTCCGGTGACAGACCGCAAGCGCGCCCACTTCGACGCCCGCGAGCTCCCGGAGGGTCGCGAAGGGGACGAACCGCACAGAAGCTCCCGCGCGGAACGGGCGAAGGAGGTGCCGGGCGGGGTCAGACGGCGGCGGCGAAGGGGTTGGGGATCGGGGCACCGGCGGTGCCGGGGGCGGCGGTGGTCGGGTCGGTGTTCAGCTCGACGACCCGGTTGTCGGCGTCCACGTGCACGACCCGCGGCCGGTACGCGCGGGCCTCGGCGTCGTCCATCTGCCCGTACGAGATGAGGATGACCAGGTCCCCCGGGTGCACCAGGTGGGCGGCGGCGCCGTTGATGCCGATCACGCCGCTGCCCCGCTCGCCCGGGATCACGTACGTCTCCAGCCGCGCCCCGTTGGTGATGTCCACGATCGCCACCTGCTCGCCGGGGATCAGGTCGGCGGCGTCGAGCAGGTCCTCGTCGACGGTCACCGAGCCGACGTAGTGCAGGTCGGCCTGGGTCACCGTGGCCCGGTGGATCTTCGACTTGAGCATGGTGCGCAGCATCGGGATGCCTTTCGCGGAAGGTGGCGGGGGTGGGGTTCAGGAACGGGGGGCGAGCCGGATCGCCGCGTTGTCGATCAACCGGGTGGCGCCCACCCAGGCGGCGACGAGCAGCCGCGCCGGCCCGGAGACCGGCCCCGGCTCCAGGTCCGGGTCGGTGAGCACCAGGTAGTCGAGCCGCGCGCCGGGCGTACCGGCGCCGAAGGCCGCGTGCGCGGCGGCGAGCACCGCCCCCGCGTCACCGCCCTCGTCGGCGGTCGCCGCCCCGGCCCGCAGCGCCGCCGACAGGCTCAGCGCGGCCTCCCGCTCGGCCGGGGAGAGGTAGCGGTTGCGGCTGGACAGGGCCAGCCCGTCCGGCTCCCGCACGGTCGGCACGCCGACCACCTCGACCGGCACGTCGAGGTCCCGGGCCATCCGCCGCACCAGGGTCAGCTGCTGGTAGTCCTTCTCGCCGAAGAACGCCAGGTCGGGGCGGGTGAGCTGGAGCAGCTTCAGCACCACCGTGAGCACCCCGTGGAAGAACCCGGGGCGGCTCTGCCCCTCCAGGTCCTCGCCCAGCGGGCCCGGGTTCACCCGGACCCGGGGCTGGCCGTCCGGGTACATGTCGGCCACCGAGGGGGCGAAGACCACGTCCGCGCCGGCCCGCCGGCAGATCTCCAGGTCCGCGTCGAGGGTGCGCGGGTAGCGGTCGAAGTCCTCGTTCGGGCCGAACTGCAACGGGTTGACGAAGATCGTGACGAGCACGTGGTCGGCCCGCTCCCGGGCCGCCCGCAGCAGCGTCTCGTGCCCGGAGTGCAGGGCACCCATGGTCATCACGACGCCGACGGTGCCCTTCAGCCCGTCCCGCGCCGCCGCCAGCTCGGCGCGGCCGTGCACCAGTTCCGTCACGCGGTCCCCTCCGTCCACCGTCGGCCCGTTCACGCCGCCACCTGCCGCCGGTCGCCGGCGAGCACGCCGAGCAGCGACTCCGCGTCGACCGGCCGCAGCCGGCCCGCCGCGATGGCCCGGTCGGCCGTACGCCGGGCCAGGGCCAGGTAGGGCGCGACCGACTCGGGGGCGGTCGCGGCGAGCCGGGCCAGGTGCCGCTCGACCGTGCCGGCGTCGCCCCGGGACACCGGCCCGGTCAGGGCGTCGTCGCCGAGGCGCAGCGCGTTCTCCAGGGCGGCCCGCAGCAGCGGGGCGAGCACCTTCTCCGGCTGGGTCACCCCGGCGTCGCGCAGCCGGTCGGCGGCCTCGTTGACCAGGGTCACCAAATGGTTGGCGCCGTGCGCCAGCGCCGCGTGGTAGAGCGGCCGGTCCGCCTCCCCGACCCACTCCGGCACCCCGCCGAGGTCGGCGACCAGCCGGGCGGCCAGGGGGCGCAGCTCCGCCGGGGCGGTCACCCCGTACGAGATGCCCGCCAGCCGGGCCAGGTCGTCCGGCGTACCGGTGAAGGTCATCGCGGGGTGCAGGGCGAGCGGGCGGGCGCCCGCCGCGGCGGCGGGGGCGAGCACGGCCAGCCCGTGCGCGCCGGAGGTGTGCGCGACCACCTGGCCGGGGCGCAGCGCTCCGCCGTCGGCCAGTGCGGCGACCACCCCGGCGAGCGCGTCGTCGGGCACGGCGACCAGCAGCAGGTCGGCGGCCGCCCGCGCCACGGCGGCGGTGGAACGGCGGGGCACCCCGGGAAGCAGCAGCGCGGCCCGGGCCCGGGAGGCGCCCGAGCCGGCCGTGACGGCGACGACCCGGTGGCCGGCGGCGGCGAGCGCGGCGCCCAGAACGGTGCCGACCCGGCCGGAGCCGACGACGCCGACGGTGAGGAGACGGGGGGTGGCGGCCGGCGGGACGGCGGGCCCGTGGGGGGCGGCCGGGCGCGGGCGCAGGGGTGCGCTCATGGGCGACGATCCAGTCCTCGAGAAGGGGTACCGGTCGATGGCAAGTATGCGCCGGGGTCACGGAACCGGGACAAGGATGTGTGAAAACGTTCACCGCCGGCACCCGGCGGCACGACCGCCGGGACGGGGACGGACGGTCCCCGCCCGACCGGCTGACCGTAGGGTCGGCACGGTGACGCACGCTGAGCGAGGGCCGAGCTGATGTCGATCCGCTGGTGGGACGCGATGGAACGGGCGCTCTACGGGCCGGGCGGCTTCTTCGTCTCCGGCCCGGGGCCGGCCGGCCACTTCCGCACCAGCGTGCACGCGTCGCCAGCCTTCACCGCCGCGCTGCTGCGGCTGGTCGAGCAGGTCGACGCCACCCTCGACCGTCCCCGCGTCCTCTCCGTCGTCGACGTGGGGGCGGGCCGCGGCGAGCTGCTGCGCGGGCTCTCCGCCGCGTTGGGGGCCACCGGGGCCGCTCCCCGCCCGTCGCCCGCCGGGTCGCCGTCCGCCGTCGGTGCGTCCCCCGCGCCGGTCCCGCTCGCCTCCCGGGTACGCCTCACCGCCGTCGAGAAGGCGGCCCGGCCCGCCGGCCTCCCCGCGGAGATCGGGTGGGTGGACGAGATCCCCGCCGGGCTCACCGGGCTGCTCGTGGCCACCGAGTGGCTCGACAACGTGCCGCTCGACGTGGCAGCGCACGCCGGGGACGGCTGGCGGTACCTGCTGGTCGACCCGGCCACCGGGGAGGAGACCGTCGGTGACCCCGTCGGCCACGCCGACGCCGACTGGCTCGCCAGGTGGTGGCCGGCGCCGGTGGGCGGAGCCGACGGGACCGGGCCGGGGCTCCGGCACCCGGTCGGCGCGCGTGCCGAGATCGGCCGGACGCGCGACGACGCCTGGGCCGCAGCGGTCGGCAGGTTGGACCGGGGGCTGGCGTTGGCCGTGGACTACGGGCACCTGCGCGACGGCCGGCCCGTGGACGGGACGTTGACCGGGTACCGGGGCGGGCGGCAGGTGCCGCCGGTGCCGGACGGGACCCGCGACGTCACCGCGCACGTCGCCGTCGACTCGGTCGCCTCCGCCGGTGCCACGGTCGCCGGGTGCGCGTACGACCTCGTGTCGCAGCGGGAGGCGCTGCGGGCGCTCGGGGCCGACGGCGGGCGACCACCGCTGAGCCTGGCCGCCGGCGACCCGGCCGGGTACGTGCGGGCGCTCGCCGCCGCGTCGGCGGTGGCCGAGCTGACCGACCCGGCCGGCTTGGGCGGGCACTGGTGGCTGCGGCAACCGGTCGGCGTCGACCCCGGGCCGTTCATGGCACGATGACAGTCATGACCACGGACGCCGGCGACCTCCGCGAGCTGACCGTCGGCACCGGGGCCGGCGGCGAGCAGCTCGGCACCGACATGGTGCTCAACATCGGGCCGCAGCACCCCTCCACGCACGGCGTGCTCCGGCTCAGGCTGGTGCTCGACGGCGAGCGGGTGGTGGCCTGCGAGCCGATCGTCGGCTACATGCACCGGGGCGCGGAGAAGCTGTTCGAGGTCCGCGACTACCGGCAGATCATCGTGCTGGCCAACCGGCACGACTGGCTCTCGGCCTTCTCCAACGAGCTGGGCGTGGTGCTCGCCGTGGAACGGCTGATGGGCATGGAGGTGCCGGAGCGGGCCACCTGGCTGCGGATGGCGCTGGCCGAGCTGAACCGGGTGCTCAACCACCTGATGTTCCTCGGCTCCTACCCGCTGGAGATCGGCGCGATCACGCCGATGTTCTACGCCTTCCGCGAGCGGGAGACCATCCAGGCGGTGATGGAGGAGGTCTCCGGCGGCCGGATCCACTACATGTTCAACCGGGTGGGCGGGCTCAAGGAGGAGGTCCCCGCCGGCTGGACCGGCCGGGCGCGGGCCGCCATCGCCGAGGTCCGCCGGCGGATGCCGGACCTGGACAACCTCATCCGGCGCAACGACATCTTCCTGGCCCGTACGGTCGGCGTCGGGGTGCTCTCCGCGGCGGACGCCGCCGCGTTCGGCGCGTCCGGGCCCGTCGCCCGGGCCTCCGGCCTCGACCTGGACCTGCGCCGCGACGAGCCCTACCTGGCCTACGACCAGCTGGACGTGCCGGTCGTGACGAAGACCGCCGGGGACTGCCACGCCCGCTTCGAGGTGCTGCTCGACCAGGTGTACGCCTCGCTCGACCTCGCCGAGCAGTGCCTGGACCGGGTGGACCGGCTCACCGGGCCGGTCAACACCCGGCTACCGAAGGTGCTCAAGGCCCCGGAGGGGCACACCTACGCCTGGACCGAGAACCCGCTCGGCATCAACGGCTACTACCTGGTCTCCCGGGGCGAGAAGACGCCGTGGCGGCTGAAGCTGCGCACCGCGTCGTACGCGAACGTGCAGGCGCTGGCCACCCTGCTCCCCGGCTGCCTGGTGCCGGACCTGATCGCCATCCTCGGCTCGATGTTCTTCGTGGTCGGCGACATCGACAAGTGACCCGACCGCGCCCGTCCGGTCGCGGCGGGCGGCGCGGGGTCAGCGCCAGCGGTCGGCGTTGCGGGCGCCGCCCGCGCGGGGCTCGTCGCCCTGCGGCGGGTAGCCGTGGTGCTCCTCCTGCCGCCGGCCGTACCGCTCCGGCTCGGGCTCCGCCCGGCGGGTGCGGTGCGCCTCGGGCGGACCGGCGTCGTGCCGCGCCCCGGGCTGGTGTCCCCGCTGACGGGGCGGACGCCACTCGTCCGGCACCGGCACCCCGCCGGCCGGCAGGGCCGGGGCGTCGTCCGGCTCCGGCCAGCCGCCGCGCCACCCGTCGTCCGCCCGGTCCGGACCCCGGCGCGGCTCGTCCCGCCGGACCGCCGCCCAGCGGTCCGCGACCCGGTACTCGGTGCCGGTCGCGTCCGCGTGCACCTCGGCCCGCCGCTCCCCGACCCGCAGCTCCCGACCCCGCTCGTCGTCCCGCACGGCGGCCCACCGGTCCCCGGCGCGCAGCTGCGACCAGTACTCCCCGCTCTCCGCCCCCGCCTCGTCGGGCGGGTACGACCGGCCGCGCCCGCGCGCTTCGGCCGGCGCCGCCCAGCCCGGTGCCTCCGCGCCGCCCCGACCCGGTTCGTCCCACTGCTGTCCGCGCTCGTCGGGCCGCCCCGGCCACTCCCGCTCGCCGCGCTCGCCGGACCACTCCCGGCCGCCGGGCTGGGCGGACCACTCCCGGCCGCCGGGCTGGGCGGACCACTCCCGCTCGCCGGGCTCGGCGGGCCACTCCCGGCCGCCGGGCTGGACCGGCCGGGGACGGTCGTCCCGGGCGGCCCCGGGGCCCGGTGGCGACGCGTCGTCGTCCCGGCGTGGCCGGTCCTCGCGGCGGGGCCGGTCCTCCGGTCCGCCGTGCCCGTGACCGGCCCAGGGACGGTCGTCCGGCTCACCCGGCCACGGCCGCTCCTCCTGCTCCGGCGACCAGCGTCCCGCGTACCCGCCGTCGTACCGGGCCGCCCGGTCGCCGGGGACGGACGCGGCGCCGTCCACGATGGTGTGCCGCGTGGTGACGTGCACGGTCTCGGTGTGCCGCACCACCCCGAGCGGCCGGGCCGAGGGCTGGCTCGCCGGCTCCGCCGGCCGGGCCGCCCCGTACACCCCGGCCGCTCCGCCGGCGGCAGGCCGGTCCGCGCCGTACCCGCCGGCCGTACCCGTAGCCGGCCCGGCCGCGCCGTACCCGGCGGCCGGGCCGGGTGCGGGCCGTTCGGCCCCCGGAGCCGGCTGCGGCCTGCGGGCGGGCTCCTCGTCGCCCCGGTCGGCGCGTCCCCGGTGGGACACCGCGTCGTCCTGGTCCGGTGCCCGCCTGCGGCCGGTGACCGCGTCGTCGACGGACGCCCGGGCCCGGCCGGCGCCGGCCGGGGCCTCGACGCCGGCCAGCGCGGCGCTGCTCGCGTCCAGCCGCCGACGCAGCGCGGTGACCTCATCCTGTGCCCGCTGAGCGTGGTCGAGCGCCTGGTTGCCCCGTTGGGCGGCGGCCACGATCTCCCCGCGCAACTCGCGGCGGAGCTGCTCGATCTCGTCCAGCAGCTCGTCGGTGCGGGCCGGGCCCGCGCCGTCGGCGCGCAACGCGATCGACAGGCCGATCAGGACGACGGCCAGGATGGCGAGCACGGCGGCGAACCGCAGCGGGCCGTTGCCGTCGGCGACGAGCAGGATCAACGCCGCCACCGGCGCCAGGGCCACACCTACCCAGAAGAGCACGGTGAGCAGCGACGGGCTGCGCTTGTCGGCGGGGGCGACCGGGGCTGGCATGGGTCCGCAGCCTACCGAGGGCTGCCCCGCCGGGGAAAGGGTGAACAGGGCATCCGGCGTCTTCGCCGTCGACCGCCCCGCCGGCCGTCGACCGGCCGGCTGCTCGACGTCGGCCCCGCCCGTCGGCCGCCGGTGGCACGGGGCCACCGGCGGCCGGTCGGGGATCAGCCGACGGCCAGTGCGCCGTCCGAGGAGAACACCAGACCCACGCTCGCGGCCCCGGTCTTCAGCGCGTTCTTGGTCTGCGGGCCGCCCTGGTCCAGCGAGCTGAACGAGCCGGCCTTGAAGTCGTAGACCTGGACCAGCCCCGCCTGGCACTTCGGCCGCTGCGGGCACTCGGGCGGCCCGGCCAGCACCGTGGCCTGGCCCGAGCACTTGGCGGCCAGCTCGGAGAGCGTCCTGACGCCGTACTTGTCGGCGAACGCCTTCGTCACGGCGAAGGCGTTCTGGTCCTGCGCGGCAGCCGGCGTGCCGAAGACGAGGCCGGCCTTGTCGCCGGCCGCCTTGAGCGCCGCGACGGTCTTCTCCAGCTCCGGCGACGACACCGGCTGGGCGTCCTTGCCGTTGGCCTTGGTGTTGAGGAACTCGGCCATGGTCGCCGCGTACTCCGGGACGACCTGGATCTCGCCCTTCTCCAGGGCTGGCTCGTAGAGCTCGCGGTTGCCGATCTGCTGCACCTTGGCGTCGTAGCCGGCGGCGGTCAGGGCGATCTTGTAGAGCTCGGCCAGGATCTGGTTCTCCGTGAAGTTGGCCGCGCCGATCACGATCTGCCCGCCGGGCCCCTTGGCGATGCCGGCGGTGACGTCGTTGGCCGCCGCGAACTCCTCGGCCGCCTTCTGCGCCGTCTTGCGGTCGACGTCGACGGCCTTGTTGAGCTGGATCAGCTTCGGCGTGTCGAGTGCGGCCGAGACCTTGTCCAGCGCCGCGATCAACTGCGGGTTGGCCGCGTCGGCGTTGACCGCCGGGATGACGTTGTCGGTGTTCTGGAGCTTCTTGTCGTCGTCGAGGACGACGAGCTGGTCACCGGCGACCGGCGCGCAGCCGGCCCCCGAGGCCGCCTGCTCCGGGGCGTCCGTGCCGGAGGAGCCGGCGTCGCCGCAGCCGGTCAGCATCCCCGCCGCGGCGAGGGCTCCCACCGCACCGACCGCCAGGCGTGTACGTGCGCGCATCAGTGCCCGCCTTCCGTGTCCCGGCGCGACCCTGTCGGGCCGGCCGCGTGTCCGACGGGCGATCTCCGTCCGGCCGCCCGCTGTGTCCCACGGGCGGCTCGCCTTGCGGCCGCCCGGTTTCCCACCCCAACATCTTCCACGCGGGACCGACAACCCGGAGCGGAGTTTGTCACCGGATCGTCACCGGAGGTGAACCGGATTCGCCGTCGCGCGCCCGCCCGGGCTCGGCGTCCGGGTGGGCGGACGACGCTCAGCCGCCGACCACCGCCTGCGCCGCCCGGCGACGCGCCCGACCGCGACCGGCCCGCAGCGGGCGCGGCGTGACCAGCCGCTCGACCAGGGCCAGCACCAGCTCCAACAGCATGGCGAGCCCGGCCACCAGCACGCCCCCGGCGATGATCTGGCCGCCGCCGGCGGCGATGTCCAGCCCGAAGCCCGCCCGGATGATCTGGCCCAGGCCGCCGCCGTTGACGAAGGACGCCAGCGCGGCCGTCGCCACCACCTGCACCGCCGCCGTGCGGAACCCGGCCGCCAGGTAGGGCACCGCCAGCGGCAGCTCGACCCGGCGCAGCAACTGCCATCCCGAGAAGCCCATCCCGCGCGCCGCGTCCCGGGCCTCCGGATCGGCCTGCCGCACCCCCGTGTACGCGTTGGCCAGCAGCGGCGGCACGGCGAAGACGGCCAGCGCGACCACCACCGACGGCCGGCCGAAACCGAGGAAGGTCAGCGGCAGGATGGTGAGCAGGGCGAGCGTGGGAACGGCGAGCGACACGTTGGACACCAGCACCACCAGGCCGCCGCCCCGGCCGGTGTGCCCGAGCCAGAGCCCGATCGGCCAGGCGACCAGGCAGCCGAGCGCCACCGCCGCCGCCGACATCGACAGGTGCTCGCCGAGCCGGTCCAGGACCCCGCCCGGGTTCGTCCAGTTCAGCGGGTCGTTGAGCCAGACCAGTGCCGCCTCGACCGGATTCACCGAGCCGACCTCCCGTTCGCGACTGCGGGACTCCGCTGCGCTGCGTTCCTCACGCTCACCGAGCCAACCCTCCGCTCACGACTGCGGGAC
>NZ_JBHMIR010000056.1:0-18211 GCF_048060285.1 Micromonospora sp. LOL_025
GCCGTCAGGGCAGGTCAGGCCGTCAGGGCAGGTCAGGCCGTCAGGCCGGGTCAGGCCGTCAGGCCGGGTCAAGGCGTCGGGGCGGGGCGAGGATCGGGATTCTGAGCCGGCGGTCAACCGAGCATCGATGTTCAAGACCCCGGGCCACCCGGCGGCCGAAGATGGGACTCGTCAGCCGGGATCGAGCCGCCGGATCGGCGGTCGCGGGGTGCGCGGACCTGTTCGGGGAGGCCCGCAGCTCCACCCGGCTGCGACCTCGGCGACGGCGAGCCGCCGTCGCCGCCCTCCGGCGGTGCCGTACACCCCCCTGTACGGCACTCCGGTGGGCGCGGGCAGCCCGATCGAAGGATCTTGACGGGGACGGTCGGCCGTGATCGGCTGCGCTGATGGGCAACCAGTGGCGGGCACAGTTCGACGCGGAGGTCACCTTCGCCAACGGCGGCGGGCTGCGGACGGACGGGTTCCGTCTGGACATCTCCGGCCGCGACATCACCGACGACGAACTGGCGGCGCTGTTCGTCCGGCACCTCGGGCTGCTGATGGTGGCCGAGGTGCGGATCACCGGCCGGACGATCGTCGAGGAGCCGCACAAGGGCGGCCGGGGTGTGGGCGCCGGGGCCGGCGCGGACGACAGTTCCCGGCGACGGCTGGTCGAGCTGAGCCACGTGGTCACCGACGGCATGACGACCCTGCCGGGCTGGCCGGCGCCGCGGATCACCGAGTGGCTGACCCGGGAGGCGTCCCGGGCCAACTACGCCCCCGGCACCGAGTTCCAGGTGGGGCGGATCGACATGATCGCCAACACGGGCACGTACCTGGACACGCCCGCCCACCGCTTCGCCGGGGGCGCCGACCTCGCCGCCACCCCGCTGGACCGCCTCGCCGACCTGCCCGCCGTCGTGGTCCGGGTGCCGGCCGGCACCCGCGCGGTGGACCGGCTGTTGCTGGCGCCGTACGACGTCGTCGGGCACGCGGTGCTGCTGCACACGGGTTGGTCGACGCACTTCGGCACCGACCGGTACGGCGCGCCGGAGGCGCCCTACCTCACCGGGGACGGTGCCCGGGCCCTGGTCGACGCGGGCGCCGCCCTGGTCGGCATCGACTCGATCAACATCGACGACATGAGCCCGGCGGCTGCCGGCGAGCGGCCGGCGCACAGCGCCCTGCTGGCCGCCGGCATCCCGATCGTGGAACACCTGACCGGGCTCGACGCGCTGCCCCCGACCGGCTTCCGGTTCACGGCCGCCCCGCCGATGGTGGCCGGCATGGGCACCTTTCCCGTCCGCGCCTTCGCCGTGCTCGACGCCGCCTGATCGACCGCCGGGGCGGCGGGCGGCGGCCCGTGACGGCAAGCTGTCGGAATGCCACGGGCACCGCGCGTCCCCAGCGGGTTGGCGTTCCTCCCGTTCTCCGGCAGTCGGGCCGTCGCCGCCGGCCTGATCACGTGGCGGATGCTTCGTGGGCCGTCCTGGCGCCGGCTGCTGCCCGACGTCCATGTCCACGTCGATGGTTACCGTGAGAACGACCACCGGATGTGGTGCGACGCCGTTGCCCTGACCCTGCCGGCGGGGGCCGCCATCAGCGGTCTCAGCGCGGCCTTCCTGTGGGGCGTGGACCTCCTGCCACCCGCGAGCCCGGTCTTCGTCACGCTTCCGGGGGCGGCCCGCCGACGCTCCACTCAACGTGTGTCGGTCGACCAGAGGTCCCTCTCCGCCCGGGAGATCACCCGGTTCGCCGGCTTGCCGGTCACCACCGGCGTCCGCACGGCCTTCGACCTGGGGCGGCAACTGCCCCGGACGGACGCGCTGGTCGCGGTGGACGCGCTGCTGCATCGGCGGGTGGTCAAGCTCCCCGCGTTGGGCAGCTACCTGGACACGCGCAACGGCTGGCCCGGCACCGCCCAACTGCGTGAGGTGCTCACGCTGGCCGAGCCGCTGAGCGAGTCCCCGATGGAGACCAGGCTCCGGCTCGTCCTGCACGACGCCGGTCTGCCGCCCCTGACCGCGCAGCATGACGTGTATGGCGTCCAGGCACAGCGTGGACGAATCTTTCTCGGCCGCGTCGACCTCGCCTACCCCCGGTGGAAGATCGCCATCGAGTACGAGGGCGACCACCACCGGGAGCGCACCCACTTCCAGCGAGATGTGGCTCGGCTCAACGCCCTGCGCGCGGCGGGCTGGTTGGTGCTGCGCTTCACGGCGGACGACGTACTTCGGCACCCTGCCCGAGTTGTCCGCCTGGTCGCTGCCGCAATCCACGAACGCCACAACTGATCACGCCCCGGCCCAACGGTGATCAGGACGCCATGGACCCTAAAACGGCCGGGTTACGTCCATGGCGTCCTGATCACCGAGCCGCCCACGCGCGAAGGCGGCGAGGAGCGCGCGAGGCGCGCGGGCGAGGCGTGCGCGAGGAGGGGCAGCATGCCCGCGCGTCACCGCCCGGTGCAGGGGCGCTCGGGCGGGAGGGGGTCAGTCAGTAGCGGACCGAGATGCGTCGGGTTGTCGCGTCGATCCGGACCTCGCCGCCGTACGGGACGATCAGTTGCGGGTCGGTGTGGCCGAGGTCGACGTCGAAGACCACCACCGCGTCGGGGCGGTAGGCGGCGAGTGCCCGGGTGACCGCCTCCCGCTGCGCGTCCGCCCAGTCCCGCCGCTCGGCAGGGGTGTGCGGCCGGGTGAAGTCCCACGCCTTCGGCCGGCCGACGAGGACCGCCGGGAAGCCGGCGAGCAGTCCCCGCTCCCCCATGTTGCGCAGGATCCGGAACACCTCGGTGGCCGAGGGCAGTTCCTCGGAGGTCTCGACCATCAGCACCGACCCGGCCAGGTCCCGGGCCGGGGGAACCCGGTCGGCGGCGAGCAGCCAGTGCAGGATCTCCAGGTTGCCGCCCCAGGTGCGCCCCTCGACCACCGTCGACGGCCCCTGCCAGCGCCAGCCCTCGCCCGGGAGCATCTCCGGCTCGTCGGCCAGCGTCGCCGGGTCCCGCCAGTCGTTCGGCCGGTCGCCCCACTCCGTCGCGGGCGTGAGGTCGTACCAGCCGGAGGTGAACAGGGCCGCGCGCAGCGAGTCGAAGGTCAGCGGGTGCGGCCTGCCCGACCGGCCGAGGTGCACCAGCACCGACCCGCCGTGGTACGACACGACGCCCAGCCGGTACAGGTGGTTGAGGACGTTCGTGTTGTCGGAGTAGCCGAAGTACGGCTTCGGGTTGGCCCGCAGCACGTCGTCGTCCAGGTGCGGGGTGACCGTGATCAGGTCGTCCCCGCCCACCGTGGCGAGCACGGCGGTGATCGTCGGGTCGGCGAAGGCGGCGGTCAGGTCCCGGGCCCGGTCGCGCGGGTCGGCGCCGAGCACCCGGGTCGTCGG
Source organism: Micromonospora sp. LOL_025 (assembly GCF_048060285.1). Lineage (NCBI taxonomy): Bacteria > Bacillati > Actinomycetota > Actinomycetes > Micromonosporales > Micromonosporaceae > Micromonospora > Micromonospora sp. LOL_025. The sequence goes on from NZ_JBHMIR010000056.1 coordinate 3,364, forward strand.
GTACTCCACCGGCTCCAGGCCGAACTCCTCGCGCAGGCGGCGCAGCCCCAGCTCGTACACGTGGGGGAAGAGGGCCGGCAGACCGGCGGAGGGCGAGACGACCGCGACCCGGTCTCCCGGTCGGGGCTTGGGGGGATAGCTCGGCGACGTCATGACCGGACGCTACCGACCGGCGGAAGCGGTTTTCCGCTGGTCCGACCCGCCGGGGCACTGGCGGACGGCCTCTAGGCTGACCCCGCCGAAGTTGATCGAGCATTCGGAGGCCGCGTGAGCACCCCCGCCGGACATCCGCCGCAGCCCTTCCACCACGGGCCGCCGTCCGGCGGCCCGTGGGGAGACCCCGTGCCGCCGCCGGTGACCAGGCGCATCCCGGAGGACCAGCCCTTCGTGGTACGGCCCAACGTCGCGAAGCGCGGCCTGCTGATGATGGGGGTGGCGCTGGTCCTCATCCTGCCGATCGCCTGCTGCGCCGGCCTCGGCATGGTGAACTCGGCCGACCCGCAGCTCCGCTCCCAGTCGGTCGTCGGCCTCCTCGCCGTGGTGGGGTGCCTGCTGGCCCTGGTCGCCCTGCCGCTGGGGATCCAGCTCTGGCTGATCGGTTCCGGCGGCCCGGTGCTGGCGCTCGGCCCGGCCGGGCTCTGGATCCGCACCCGACCCACGCGGGGCCAGGCGATCTGGTTGCCCTGGGAGGGCGTCGCGCAGATCTCCCGCCGACGGTGGAGCCTGGAGAAGATGCTGGTGGTCACGCCACGCGACGCGCGGGCGCTCGGGCACCTCGGCGCGTTCACGGCGCTGGACGGCGCGGCGCTGAACGCCTTCTACGGCTCCGGGCTGGTCGCCACGCTCAACTTCGCCGACCGGCCGGAGGCGGAAATCCTCGCGGCGGTCGCCCACTACAGCGCGGGCCGCTGCCAGCTCACCTGATCGACGGCGGCCCCGGCCGAGCCCACCGACCTGCTGAAGTCCGTCGTCTACTTCGATCGTCGGTCGACGGGCTGGCCGGTCGCCGGGCTCACCATCTGGACGGCGCTGGGCGTGGCGGGTGTGCTCAGCGCCACGCCGTTCCACGCCCGCCGCCGGGCCGCCCGCCGCACCGCACCCGCCCCCACCAGCCAAGACGTGCCCGGCGCCGGCTGAGACGCGAGGAAGGGCCACCCGCCGCACCGCGGGCGATTGCGAGGGTCCCCCTCCTTCCCGGCGGGGGACGCGGATACGATCCAGGGAGTCGGACAGCGCTGTCCTTCGTACTCGCGTAAGGAGCGCATCGTGACCGACCAGCACGACCACGACGGCCCCGACGCCGCCCTGCGGGCCGACATCCGCCGCCTCGGCACCCTGCTCGGGCAGACCCTCGCCCGACAGGAGGGCCGGCCGCTGCTCGACCTCGTCGAGGACATCCGCGCCCAGGTGCGCTCCGACGCGCCCACCGCCGCGCAGCGCCTCGCCGGGCTGGACGTCACCACCGGCACCAAGCTGGCCCGCGCCTTCTCCACCTACTTCCACCTCGCCAACATCACCGAGCAGGTGCACCGGGCCCGGGAGCTGCGGCGCCGCCGGGCGGTGCAGGGCGGCTGGCTGGACCAGGCGGCCAAGATGATCGCCGAGCGTGGGGTGCCGGCCGAGGAGATCGCCGCGGCGGCCCGGCGGCTGGCGGTACGGCCCGTCTTCACCGCCCACCCGACCGAGGCGGCCCGCCGGTCGATCCTGTCCAAGCTGCGCGCCATCGCCGACGAGCTGGACACCGAGACCGCGAACGCGATCCTCTACGGCGCCAGCGACGAGGGCCCCGCCAACCGCCGCCTCGCGGAACTGCTCGACCTGATGTGGCAGACCGACGAGCTGCGGCTGGACCGGCCGGACCCGACCGACGAGGCCCGCAACGCCATCTACTACCTGCGCGACCTGTACGCCGAGGCCGCCCCGCAGGTCCTCGACGACCTCGCCGACACGCTGCGCACCCTCGGCGTGGAGACCTCCCCGACCGCCCGGCCGTTGTCCTTCGGCACCTGGATCGGCGGCGACCGCGACGGCAACCCGTTCGTCACGCCGGCGGTGACCCGCGAGGTGCTGACGATCCAGCACGAGCACGGCATCGCGGCCACCGAGAAGGCGATGGACCACCTGATCGACGAGGTGTCGGTGTCCCGGCGGCTGCGCGGGGTGTCGCTCGACCTCTCCGCCAGCCTCGCCGCCGACCTGGACGCGCTGCCCGAGGTGGCGGCCCGGTTCCGCCGGGTCAACGCCGAGGAGCCCTACCGCCTCAAGGCCCGCTGCGTGAAGGCGAAGCTGGCGAACACCCGGCACCGGCTGCGCCAGGGCACCGCGCACGTGCCCGGGCGGGACTACCGTGGCTCCGCCGAGCTGGTCGCCGACCTGGAGTTGCTGCGCGCCTCGCTGGCCCGCAACGCCGGCCAGCTCACCGCCGTGGGCCGGCTCGCCTCGACCATCCGTACGGTCTCCGCGTTCGGGCTGCACCTGGCGACCATGGACGTCCGGGAGCATGCCGAGGCGCACCACGCGGTCCTCGCCCAGCTCTACGCGGCCGTCGGTGAGGTCTCCGACTACCCGTCGCTGAGCCGGCAGGAGCGGACGAAGCTGCTCGCCGACGAGCTGACCGGTCGCCGGCCGCTCTCCACGCTGGACACCCCGCTGACCGAGGCGACCCGCAAGACGTTCGACGTGTTCGGCACCATCCGCGAGGCGCAGGACCGGTTCGGCAACGAGGTCATCGAGTCGTACATCGTGTCGATGACGCTCGGGGTCGACGACGTGCTCGCCGCGGTGGTGCTGGCCCGCGAGGCCGGCCTGATCGACGTGCACAGCGGCCGGTCCCGGATCGGCTTCGTGCCGCTGCTGGAGACCCCGGCCGAGCTGAACACGGGCGGCGAACTGCTCGACGAGCTGCTCTCGCTGCCGGCGTACCGGGCCCTGGTGGCGGCGCGGGGCGACGTGCAGGAGGTGATGCTGGGCTACTCCGACTCCAACAAGGAGGCCGGCATCACCACCAGCCAGTGGTCCATCCACCGGGCCCAGCGCGCGCTGCGCGACGTCGCGGCGCGGCACGGCGTACACCTGCGGCTCTTCCACGGTCGCGGCGGCACCGTGGGTCGCGGCGGCGGGCCCACGCACGAGGCGATCCTGGCCCAGCCGTACGGCACCCTGGACGGCGCGATCAAGGTCACCGAGCAGGGCGAGGTCATCTCCGACAAGTACTCCCTGCCGTCGCTGGCGCGGGAGAACCTGGAGCTGACGCTGGCCGCGGTGCTCCAGGCCACCCTGCTGCACACCGCGCCCCGGCAGCCCGCCGAGATGCTGGAACGCTGGGACGCCACGATGGAGCTGGTCTCCGACTCGGCCTTCCGGTCGTACCGGTCGCTGGTCGAGGATCCGGACCTGCCGGCGTACTTCTGGGCGTCGACGCCGACGGAGCTGCTCGGCGCGCTGAACATCGGCTCCCGGCCGGCGAAGCGGCCGAACACCGGGGCCGGGCTCGCCGGGCTGCGCGCCATCCCGTGGGTGTTCGGCTGGACCCAGACCCGGCAGATCGTGCCCGGCTGGTTCGGGGTCGGCTCCGGCCTGGCCGCTGCCCGCGAGGCGGGGCTGGAGGACGTGCTGGCCGAGATGCACCGCAACTGGCACTTCTTCCGCACGTTCCTGTCGAACGTCGAGATGATGCTCACCAAGACCGACCTGAGCATCGCCCGCCGCTACGTCGAGACGCTGGTGCCGAAGAAGCTGCACCCCATCTTCCACAAGATCGAGCAGGAGTACGAGCTGACCAAGCGGGAGGTGCTGGCGGTGACCTCCTCGCCGGCCCTGCTGGAGAACTCCCCGGTGCTCCAGCGCACCCTGGCCGTCCGCGACACGTACCTGGAGCCGCTGCACCACCTCCAGGTGGCGCTGCTGCGCCAGTACCGGGAGTCCGGGGCGGCGGGCCGGGCGGTGGCCACCGCGCCGGGCGGCCGGCGGGCACCGAGCGACGGTACGGCGCTGGAGCGGGCGCTGCTGACCACGGTCAACGGGATCGCCGCGGGCATGCGCAACACGGGCTGAGGATACGTAAGGGCCCTTCCCGGCGCTTCCTGCACGGGAAGGGGCCCTTACGGACACCACCGGCGAACCCGGCCGGCACGGTCGTCGACGCCGGCCCTACCAGTCACCGCCGCCGAAATCGCCACCGCCGAAATCTCCGCCACCGAAGTCGCCACCGCCGAAGCCGCCCATGTCGCCGCCAACCTCACCGCCCTGCTCGCCGTAGCCGGTGGCGTCTCCGAAGCCCTCCTGGTAGCCGGCCTCGTAGCCGTACCCGGGATCGGCGAAGCCGGGAGAGAAGAGCGCGTCGGCGATCAGCACACCGCCGAGGACGCCCGCGCCGGCGCCCAGCGCGGTCTTCCACCACGGGGTGGAGTACCAGCCCGCCGGCACCGGCCGGCCCTGGTAGCGCCCGCCCGGGTAGTAGTAGGGGGTGTCGCGGCCGGGCTGCGGGCCGGCCTTGAAGGTCTGCCCCTGCACGTCGACCTGACGCTCCCGGGTGAGCTGCCCGGCGCCCTGCGCGGCGGCCAGCGGGGGCAGCTCGGGGCCGGGATCGATGCCGAGCGCCACCCGGGCCGCCCGGGCGTAGGTCAGCCCCTCCAGCGCGGTCTCCCGGGCCAGGCGGTACTGCTCGACGCTCCGGGCCTGCTCCAGCTGGCTGCCGGCCGCGTTGTAACGCTCCCCGGCGTCGACCAGCGCCTGGCGCACGGCCGGGTGGTCGCCGTGCAGGTTCATCACCTGGCCGCCGAGCCGCTCGTACCAGCGCTGGGCATCGGCCCGCACGTCGGCCAGGCGCCGGGCCTCCCGGGCGGCGCTCTCCCGGCGCCACCAGACGACCGCAACCACCAGCAGCACCACGAGGATGAGCAGCGGCAGATATCTCATGTCTGCGACGTTACCCAGGCCAGGCCAGCGCCACGCCTCCGATGGACGCAGCGCGGCGGCGGCGATCGGAGGTCAGGCCGGGACGGGTGGGGCGGGACCGGGGCACGCCCGGCGGGACCAGCGGCAGCCCGGCGGGGCTCGGGTGGGGCGGCCTCCGGCCGGGCTAGCGTCGCCGGCCGAGGTCCCACACGACGGCGTGCACATCGCCGCCCGTGGGGGCCAGGTGGCCGGCGACGAGCCCCCGGTCGTTGACGAAGCCCACCCGGCCGCCGGAGGGGCCGAGATCCAGCGGGCCGAGGTCGACGCTGCGACCCCGCGCCCAGGCCACGCCGTGTTTCGCGCCGCCGGCGACCGTCGCCTCACCGACCACGGTGCCGGCGTCGTTGATCGCCGTGGCCTGGCTGTACGAGCCGCCGAGGGTGCCCAGATCGGTGACGACGCCGTGGTGCCACCGCACGGCGCGCAGGTCCGTCGGGGTCTGCGCGCTACCGGCGACCTGCCCGCGCCCGTTGATGCCCACCGGGTAGCTGTCGGTGCCGCCGAGGGTGCCGAGGTCCGTGAAGACACCGTCGTACCACAGGAAGGCGTGCCATCCGGAGCCGTCGACCCGCATGGTGCCGACCACCTGGCCCCGGTCGTTGATGCCGGTGGCCATGCTGGTCGCACTGGCCGGCGGCGTCAGCCGCACCAGCCTGCCGTCGCGCCACAGCGCCGCCTCGGTGGAGGTCCCGTCCGCGCTGTCGGTGAAACCGACGATGTCACCGCGGTCGTTGATCGCCGCCGCGAGGGTGTCGCCACCGCGACCGGGCAGGTCGGCGCTGATCCCGTTCCGCCAGCGGAACGCCTGGCCGTACTGGCCGCTGTCGTCGGTGTATCTCGTGCCGATCACCTCGCCTCGGTCGTTGATTCCGACGGCCGAGGACGGCCCGTGGACGGCGGAGAGGTCGGTCATGACGCCGTCGCGCCACCGGAACGGCCTGGTCCGCCCGTCGGTCAGGACGGTGGTGCCGACCACCACGCCCCGCTCGTTGACGGCGGCCCCGTGGCTGTCCGTGCCCAGCGTGCCGAGGTCGGTCAGGCTCCCGTTCCGCCACACGAACGCGTGGATGCGGCCGTCGGCGGTCTGGCTGTTGCCGAGGACCAGCCCGGAGTCGGTCAGCCCGACGGGGACGCTCCAGTCGCCGCCCAGCGTGCCGAGGTCCCGCCAGCCGACGGCGCCGCCGGGCGGCGCGGCGACCGCCGCGCCCGGCGCGACGAGGCCGGCGAGGAGCACACCCGCCGCCGCGACGAGTGTCCGTACGGGACGCAGCCGACCGGTCATGCCGTCTCCCTCCGAGGCCCTGTCGTCACTCTGCGCCATGCCCCCGGTTCCTGTCTGCCCCGCAGCGGCCCCACCTCGTCACGCTGCTCGGCACGATCGGCCACAACGTCCATCCGCGACAAAGGCGGCGGGTACGGCGAGAGCGGCACGGCGGCGCGCGGCGTGCCGGTCTGGCAAGCTCCGGGGGTGGACTTCTCGACGCTGGCCGTGGTGATCGTCTGCCTCGCCGCCGGGGGCGCGGCGGGCTGGTACGCCGCCCGGAACCGCTCGGCGACCGAAATCGCCCGGCTGGACGCCACCCTGCGGGCCACCCGGGAGGGCGAGGGGCGGCTCGAACAGTCCATGCGGGCGCTGAGCTACGAGGCCACGGCGCAGTCCCAGGAGGCGGTGGCCCGCGCCGTCGCCCCGCTGCACGACACGCTGCGCCGCTACGAGCAGCGGGTCGCCGAGTTGGAGCACGACCGGGTCGACGCGTACGCCGAACTGCGCGAGCAGGTCCGGGCGATGAGCACGGTGTCGGGCGAGCTGCGCACCGAGACGAAGCAGCTGGTGGCGGCCCTACGCGCACCCCAGGTGCGGGGCCGCTGGGGCGAGCACCAGTTGCGCCGGATCGTCGAGGCGGCCGGCATGCTGGAGCACTGCGACTTCTCCGAGCAGGTCACCGCCGCCACCGACCACCAGGGGGTCCGTCCCGACCTGGTGGTCCGGCTGCACGGCGGCCGGTCGGTGGTGGTGGACGCCAAGGCGCCGTTCGACGCCTACCTGACGGCGATGGAGGCCCGCGACGAGCGGGGCCGCGACACGCACCTCGACGCGCACGCGAAGCACCTGCGCGGGCACGTCGACGCGCTGGCCGCCAAGACCTACTGGGCCGCGTTCGACAGCACGCCGGAGTTCGTGGTGCTCTTCGTGCCGGCCGACCCGTTCCTCGACGTCGCGCTGCAACGCGACCCGACGCTGCTGGAGCACGCGTTCGCCCGCAACGTGGTGCTGGCGACCCCGGCCACCCTGGTCGCGCTGCTGCGTACGGTCGCCTACTCGTGGCGGCAGGAGGCGCTGGCGCGCAACGCGGTCGCGGTGCACTCGCTGGCCCGGGAGCTCTACGGGCGACTGTCGACCCTGGGCGAGCACGTCGGCAAGCTCGGCTCGTCGCTCGGCGGCGCGGTGACCGCGTACAACCGGGCCGTGGGGTCGCTGGAGGCGCGCGTGCTGGTCAGCGCCCGCAAGCTCGCCGAGCTGGGGGTCTCGGACCAGGAGCTGGCCGCGCCCGCCCAGATCGAGCTGGCGCCCCGTCAGCCGCAGGCCCCGGAGCTGCTGGAAAACGCCGATGCCGGCCCGCCGACCGGACGGTCGACACTGGACTGACGACCGATACCTATCACCGCCGATGTGACAATGGACGACCACCCATGTCACGAAGTGGTCACAACGAACTCGGTGGTAGTGACAGTGACCAGCGGCAGCGCGAAGGATTCGCCTCACGCGTGCCCTGCATCTGAGGGCCCTGTTCTCTGGAGGAAAGAGAACGTGAGCAAACCCCGAAACCTGAGCCGGCGGACATCCGCCGCGCTCTTCGCGTCGGTCGTGGCGGCCAGCGCCGTGACCGTGGCTGGCGGTGCCGCCACGGCGAGCGCCGCGCCCACCGCCGCACCCGACGCGTCCCAGGCCACCCCGGTGGAGGCTCTGGGCTCGCACGACGCCAAGCTGCTCGCCGAGGCGGAGGCGAAGAAGGCCCCGACCGTCACGCTGATCGTGGCCACCAAGAAGGGCGAGGCGAAGGACGTCGCCGCCGACCTCAAGAACCTCGGCGCCGCCGTCACCGAGCGGTACGACAGCATCGGCTACGTCCTGGCCAAGGTCCCCACCGCCAAGGTGGTCAAGGCGGCCACGCTGCCCGGCGTCTCCGCCGTCGACCTGGACGAGACCATCCAGCTGCCCGACCCGACGCCCGAGGTCGCCCCCTCAGGCAAGAAGGCGGCGAAGCAGGCGGCGACGCTGCCCGGCCCGGGGGCCGACACCCCGGCCGCCAACCCCTACATGCCGACGAACGAGATCGGTGCCGTCGACTTCGTGGCGAAGAACCCCCAGTGGGACGGCCGCGGCGTCACGATCGGCATCATGGACTCCGGTGTGGACCTCGGCCACCCGGCGCTGCAGAAGACCACCACCGGCGAGCGGAAGATCGTCGACTGGGTCACCGCGACGGACCCGTTCGAGGACGCCACCTGGCGCCCGATGCTCACCGAGGTGACCGGTCCGACGTTCACCTCCGGCGGGGCGACCTGGACGGCCCCGGCGGGCACCTACCGGTTCAACCGCTTCAGCGAGTCGATCACGGCCGCCAGCGACCCGGCCGGTGACGTCAACCGCGACGGCGACCGGACCGACACGTTCGGCATCCTCTACGACCCGGCGACCCACAACATCTGGGTGGACGCCAACCAGAACAACAACTTCACCGACGACGCCGTGATGCGGCCGTACAAGGAGAAGTTCGACGTCGGCTACTTCGGTACCGACAACCCGGCCACCCCGGTGGCCGAGCGGATCCCGTTCGTCGTCGAGTACCGCGAGGACGTGGACACCGCCCCCATCGGCGGTCCCGGCCTGGTGGACTACGTCAACATCGGCATCGTCGAGAGCACCCACGGCACCCACGTCGCCGGCATCACCGCCGCCAACGACATGCTCGGCAACGGCGCCTTCGACGGTGCCGCGCCCGGTGCCAAGCTCGTCTCGGCCCGCGCCTGCTCCTGGGGCGGCGGCTGCACGTACGCCGCCCTCACCACCGGCATGGCCGACCTGGTGATCAACCGCAAGGTCGACGTGGTCAACATGTCGATCGGCGGCCTGCCGGCGCTGAACGACGGCAACAACGCCCGCGCCGAGCTCTACAACAACCTGATCACCACCTACGGCGTGCAGATGTTCATCTCGGCCGGCAACTCCGGCCCGGGCCTGAACACCATCGGCGACCCGTCGGTGGCGGCCAACGTGGTCAGCGTCGCGGCGAGCATCAGCAAGGACACCTGGCTGGCCAACTACGGCTCCGCGGTGAAGACGAAGAACGCGCTGTTCAACTTCTCCTCCCGTGGCCCGCGTGAGGACGGCGGCGTCAAGCCGAACATCGCCGCCCCCGGCTCGGCCATCTCCACCGCCCCGACCTGGCAGCTCGGCAACCCGGTCCCCGAGGCCGGCTACGCGCTGCCCCCGGGCTACGCGATGCTGAACGGCACCTCGATGGCCTCCCCGCAGGCCGCCGGCGCCGCCGCGCTGCTGCTGTCGGCCGCCAAGGCGACCGACAAGGGCGTCACCCCGGCCGCGCTGCGCCGGGCGATCTACAGCTCGGCCAAGCCGATCAAGGACGTCCCGACGTACGGCCAGGGCTACGGCATGTTCAACGTGCCGGGCGCGTGGAAGCTGCTGCGCAAGGGCGTGGAGACGCGCTCCTACACCTCCGAGGCCCCGGTCTGCACCGTCCTGTCCGGTCAGCTGGGCACCCCGAACCGGGGCACCGGCCTCTACAACCGGTGCGCCTCCACCGACGGTGGGCAGCGGATCGGCCAGTCGAAGAGCTACCAGGTCAAGGTCACCCGCACCAGCGGGCCGGCCGGCACCGTGAAGCACAACCTGGGTCTGCGCGGCAACGACGGCACCTTCACGGCGCCGAAGACCGTCTCGCTCCCGCTGAACAAGACCGTCACCGTCTCGGTCACCGCCAAGCCCGCCACCGCCGGCGCGCACGGCGCGATCATGACGATCGACGACCCGGCCACCTCGGTGATCGACTTCGAGGTCTCCACCGTCGTCGTCGCCTCGAACGACGTGAAGAAGCCGAACTTCTCCTTCTCGGCCGAGGGCTCGGTCGACCGGAACGGCTTCACCTCGTACTTCGTGACGGTTCCGCCGGGCACGGGCGCCCTCCAGGTGAACCTCTCCGGCATCGCCACCGGTTCGCAGACCCGGTTCATCGCCTTCAACCCGTACGGCGTCCCGGTGGAGAGCACCTCCAGCCTCGCCTGCTACACCAACTTCTCCGACGCGAACGCCTGCAAGCCCCAGGAGCGCGACTACCAGAACCCGATCGCCGGGGTCTGGGAGATCGAGGTGGAGTCCCGTCGGACCTCGCCGTCGCTGAACAACCCGTTCCAGCTCACGGCGCGGGTGCAGGGTGTCGCGGTCGAGCCGGCCGTGGTCGAGCTGCCGTCGGTCACCGCCGGTGCGGCGACCCCGGTGACCTGGTCGCTGACCAACACCTTCGGCCCGGTCGCGGTGACCGGCCAGGGCGGCCCGCTGTCCAGCGTCCACGCTGAGCGGCCGACCATCGCCGAGGGCGCGTCGCAGGAGTACACCGTGGAGGTGCCGGCGGGCGCGACCCGCTTCACCGCCCGGATCGGCAACCCGGCCAGCGCCGCGGCCGACCTCGACCTCTACGTCTTCCGCGGCACCGCGGAGGTCGGTCGGGCCGCCGACGGCGACTCCGAGGAGGCCGTGACCATCAACAACCCGCCGGCGGGCACCTACCGGGTGGTCGTCGAGGGTTACGCGGTGGACGGGGCCGGTGGCAGCACCGCCTACGACTACCGGGACTCGTTCTCCGCGGCGGCGCTGGGCAACCTCTCGGCGCCCGCCACCCCGCTCAACCTGGCCCACGGCGCCACCGCCACCCTCACCGGTACGGTGACCGCCCAGTCCACCCCGGTCGCCGGTCGGGCGCTCTTCGGTGAGCTGTCCGTGGTGACCACCGAGGGCGCGGTCGTCGGCCGCGGTGCCGTCTCCATCGGCACCGTGAACTGACCCGTCCCGCACCGGAACACCGGAGCCCGTCCCCACCCGGGGGCGGGCTCCGCCCGTTCCGGGCGGGGGCGGGCTCCGCCCGTTCCGGGCGGCTTCCGTCGCGAGCACGGGTCCGGGACGTCCCGCGACGGACGGGCTCGGGACGTCCCGCGAGGCAGGCACTCGGGGTGTCCCCACGCGGCAGCGAGCAGCCGGGATCCGGCCTCTCCCGTCAGCCGCGGCGGGCGGTCTCGACCAGGAAGGGCGTGCCCTGCTGGCAGGTCGTGAGCAGGTCGCGCTGGACCCGGCCGGTGACCGTGACCTTCGCGCCCGCCTTCAGCAGGTCGCGCGGGCCGCCGATCAGCAGGTAGTTGTCGAGCAGCAGGCAGTTGGGCTCCACCCCGGAGGTGACGGTCCCGGTCAGGGTGGTGCCGCCGGCCGGCGGCGTCTTCGTCGGCCCGCCGGTGGGCCTCGTGGGCAGCGGCAGGGCCGGCCCCGTCGGGTCCACCGGGTCGCCGGGGGTCGGCGGGATGCTCGGGTCAGGGCTGGGCGGGCTGGTCACCGGCTGCGCTCCCGTCGGGGTCGGGGTGGGGGTGTCGCCGGTACCGTCCTGCCCGCCGCAGGCGCTCAGCGCCACGCAGACGGCCAGCGCGGAGACGGCGAGCCGAAGAGTCCTCATACCCGAGTCTGACGCAGCGGGGCCGCGTGCCGTTCCCCGCCGGTCAGCCGCGGGCCGCGGCGGCGGCCTTCATGTCCCGCTTGAGCTCCTGCGGCAGCGAGAAGGTCAACCGCTCGTTGGCGGTCACCACCTCGTCGACGTCGGTGAAGCCACGCGCGGCGAGGTGGGCGAGCACCTCCTGGACGAGCTGGTCGGGAACGCTGGCACCCGAGGTCAGGCCGACCGTACGCGCCCCCTCCAGCCACGCGTCGTCGATCTCGTGCGCGAAGTCGACGAGGTGACCGGCGCGCGCCCCGGCGTCCAGGGCGACCTCGACGAGGCGTACGGAGTTGGAGGAGTTGGCCGAGCCGACGACGATCATCACGTCGCACTCGGGCGCGATCTCCTTGACCACGTGCTGCCGGTTGGAGGTGGCGTAGCAGATGTCGTCGCTGGGCGGCGACTGGAGCATCGGCAGCCGCTTCTTGAGCCGGGCCACCGTCTCCAGCGTCTCGTCGACCGAGAGGGTGGTCTGGGAGAGCCAGACGACCTTGTTCGGGTCGCGGACGGTGATCCGGTCGGCGTCCTCCGGGCCGTCCACGAGCTGGATGTGCTCGGGGGCCTCGCCGGAGGTGCCGATGACCTCCTCGTGCCCCTCGTGGCCGATCAGCAGGATGTCGTAGTCCTCGGCGGCGAACCGCTTCGCCTCCTGGTGCACCTTGGTGACCAGCGGGCAGGTCGCGTCGATCGCCCGCAGCGAACGGGTCCGGGCCTGCTCGTAGACCTCCGGGGCCACCCCGTGCGCGGAGAAGATGACGGTGGCGCCCTCCGGCACCTCCTCGTTCTCCTCCACGAAGATCGCGCCCTGGGCCTCCAGGGTCTGCACGACGTGCTTGTTGTGCACGATCTGCTTGCGTACGTAGATCGGGGCGCCGTAGAGCTTGAGTGCCTCCTCCACGGTCTGCACCGCGCGGTCCACGCCCGCGCAGTAGCCGCGGGGCTTGGCCAGGATCACGCGCTTGCCGGTCCGGGACGTCACTTCAGCCTGAGTCACCCGCCCATCGTACGTGCCGCTCCCGAGGGCGACACGGGACGCGACCGCCACCACGGCGCCGGCCGTGGCCTGCCGGAACGGGCGCACCGGCAGCGCGCGCGGCCACCGGCCACCCTCGGGAAGGCCCTTTCCGGCACGGACGCGCCCAGGGTGATCCTGATCCCACCATGCCATCGCGTGGGCCCCGCCATGCCGGCCCGACCGCCCGCCGTCACCGCGCCGGTGCTGACCGTGCGCCGCCCGCCCGCCGAGCCGCGCCCGCCGGATCGGTTACGCCGAGTCGCTCGCGCGGGGCTGTCCGGGGCGGGCCGTAGGGTGGGCGGGTGAGCACAGGCGAGGTGGGGCGGAGCACGTCCGAGGAGCCGTGGCCGGTCCGGGTGGTCAGCCAGAAGGTCGGCGCCTGGATCGCCCGGCTGGGCTGGGTGTGGGTGGACGGGCAGGTGGCGCAGATCAGCCGCCGGCCGGGCGCCAGCACCGTCTTCCTCACGCTGCGGGACCCGTCGGCCGACCTGAGCCTGACGGTCACCACCAACCGGGACGTGCTGGACGTCGGCGCGCCTGAGCTGCGCGAGGGCGCCCGGGTGGTGCTGCACGCCAAGCCGGAGTTCTACGCCGCCCGGGGCACGCTGAGCCTGCGCGCCGACGAGATCCGGCAGGTCGGCCTCGGCGAGCTGCTGGCCCGGCTGGAGAAGCTCAAGAAGCTGCTCGCGGCCGAGGGGCTGTTCGACCGGGCCCGCAAGCGCCGGCCGCCGTTCCTGCCCAACCGGGTCGGGCTGATCACGGGCCGCGCCTCGGCCGCCGAGCGGGACGTGCTGACCAACGCCCGCCGGCGCTGGGCGGCGGTGGAGTTCCGCACGGTCAACGTGGCCGTGCAGGGGCCGAGTGCCGTCCCGCAGATCGTCGACGCGCTCAAGGTGCTGGACGCCGACCCGACCGTCGACGTGATCGTCATCGCCCGCGGCGGGGGCGGCATCGAGGACCTGCTGCCCTTCTCCGACGAGGCGCTCTGCCGGGCCGTCTTCGCCTGCCGCACGCCGGTGGTCAGCGCGATCGGCCACGAGACCGACGCGCCGCTTGTCGACTACGTCGCCGACGTACGGGCGTCGACGCCGACCGACGCCGCCAAGCGCGTGGTTCCGGACCTCACCGAGGAGGTGCGCGTCATCCGGCAGGCCCGGCACCGCCTCGAACGCGCGGTGCGCAACCTGGTGGACCGCGAGTCGCACCGGCTCGACGGCCTGCGCTCCCGACCGGTGCTGGCCCGCCCGCAGGTGATGGTCGACCAGCGGCTCGCCGACCTGACCGGGCTGCGCCAGCGGGCCGGGCGCTGCCTGGACCACCGGCTCGCCGCCGCCGACGACGACCTGCGGCACACCCTGGCCCGGCTGCGCGCCCTCTCCCCCGCCGCCACCCTCGACCGGGGCTACGCGATCGTCCAGCGCGCCGACGGCCACGTCGTGCGCGCGGCGTCCGAGGTCGGCAAGGGCGACGCGCTCCGGGTACGCCTCGCCGACGGCGAGCTGGCCGCGACGGTCGACGGCTGAGCGGGGACGGGATCACGATGTGGTGGGATGGCAGCGATGACTGACGAGAAGAAGGACGAACGGCTCAGCTACGAGCAGGCCCGCGCCGAGCTGGCGTCGGTGGTCGAGCGGCTGGAGACCGGCGGTACGACGCTGGAGGAGTCACTGGCGCTCTGGGAGCGCGGCGAGAAGCTCGCCGACACCTGCCAGCGCTGGCTCGACGGCGCCCGCGCCCGCATCGACGCCGCCCGCCAGGACCCCGCCTCCTGACCACGGCCCCGGCCCCTGGCCCACCCCCGCAGCCCCCGCCCCCGCACGTCGCTCCCGCGCGTCGATCATGGAGTTGTGGTGGGCGATACAGGGCACTTTGCGCCTTGCGTCACCCACCACAACTGCATGATCGACGGGGCGGGGAGGCGGGGGGGCGGGGCGGGGCGGGGCGGGGGGTGTCCCTATGGGTTTCGTCAAGCGGGGACCGGACTGGTGGGGCGTGGCTGGTAGGGGATCTTGTCGCGGAGCATGGCGAACAGGACGTCGCAGCGGCGTCGGGCGAGGCAGATGAGGGCGGCGTTGTGGCGTTTGCCTTCGGCTCTTTTGCG
>NZ_JBHMIR010000057.1:0-15700 GCF_048060285.1 Micromonospora sp. LOL_025
GCGCGGACATGAAGGTGAAGTACAAGGAGACGGCACGCGGCGGACTGGCCGTCAACGTGATCGAGTGCTGAGGGGGCGTTCGTTCCACGACTGCTAGCCTGTCGTCCGTCCGGTCAGGCGGGAGGCGGCGGTGACCTCTGGCGTCGCGGCGTTGTGGTCGCACCGCACCTCGCTGCGCATCCTCGTCCGGCGCGACCTCGCCGTGAAGTACCAGCAGTCCGTGCTCGGGTACCTCTGGTCGTTGATCGAGCCGCTCGGCATGGGGGCGATCTACTGGTTCGTCTTCGGCGTCCTCTACTCCCGCGACACCAACCGCCACCTCGGTGACGCGGCCGACTCGTACCCGCTGTTCCTGCTCACCGGGATCTTCGCCTGGATGTGGACCAGCTCGGCGCTGAGCGAGGCGACCAACGCGCTGACCGGCCAGGCCCGGCTGATCACGACGATGAACCTGCCCCGGCAGGTCTTCCCGATCGGCCGGGTCACCGGCCGCTTCGCCGAGTACGCCGCCGGCCTGCCGATCCTGATCGCCGTCGCCGTCGGGTACGCCGCGTCCGGCCGGGTCGAGCCGGGCTGGTCGCTGCTGGCCCTGCCGCTCGCGGTGGCGGTGCAGGCCGTCCTGCTGGTCGGGCTGGCGCTGCTGCTCTCGGCGGTCAACGTGCTGATGCGCGACGTCGAGCGCTTCATGCGGCTGGTCATCCGGGTGCTCTTCTACGCCACCCCGATCATCTATCCGCTGAGCCTCGTGCGGGACGCCGACCTGCCGGGCTGGCTGAAGGTCGCCTACGAGCTGAATCCGCTGGTCGGCATCTTCCAGCTGCACCACGCGGTCTGGTACCCGGACGAGTTCCCGGACGCCCGCCTGCTCGCCACCGCCGTCGGCGTCAGCCTGCTGGTGCTGGCCGCCGGCTGGTGGTCGTTCCGCCGGCTCGAACCCGCCGTGCTCAAGGAACTGTAGGGATGGCCGATCCGATCATCGAGGCGGAGGGGCTCGGCATCCGGTTCGTCCGCAACCGGCGGCGGCAGTTGCGGCTGCGGGAGCTGTTCATCCACCGGGGGCGGCGTGCCGCGACCGACGACGGCCGGTTCTGGCCGCTGCGGGACGTGTCGTTCTCGGTGCGGGCCGGGGAGACCGTCGGCGTGGTCGGCCGCAACGGCACCGGCAAGAGCACCCTGCTGCGGCTGATCGCCGGCGTGCTCATCCCCGACGAGGGCCGGATCCGGGTGCGCGGGGACGTCGCGCCGCTGCTGGAACTCTCCGCCGGGTTCTCCAACGACCTGACCGGGCGGGAGAACCTCTACCTGGTCGGCGGCCTGCACGGGCTGTCGTCGGGCTACCTGCGGCGGCACTTCGACGACATCGTCTCGTTCGCCGGTGAGCAGGTGGAACGAGCCGTCGACACGTCGGTGCGGCACTACTCGTCCGGCATGAAGGTCCGGCTCGGCTTCGCCATCATCTCGCACCTGCCGCACCCGATCCTGCTCATGGACGAGGTGACCGCGGTCGGGGACGAGGAGTTCCGCAAGAAGTGTTATGCGACGATCGACCGTCTGCTCGGGGAGGGGCGCACTCTGGTGCTGGTGTCACACAACGAAAAGGACCTGACCCGGTTCTGCCGTCGGGGGCTGTACCTCGACGGGGGCCGGGTGGGCGTCGACGGCACGATCGCCGAGGCGCTGCACGCGTACCACGTCGCGGTTCCGCGGTGACGCTCGCGATCGTGCTCGCCGCCGACGCCCCGGCCGCGAGCCTGCCGACCCGCTCGGGCGAACGCCTCGCCGACCGGCTGGCCGACCAGCTCCGTCGCGCCGGGGCGGACGAGGTGCGCCACGCCGCCGGCCTGGACGAGCTGGCCGCCCTCGTCGACGTGGCCACCGGCCCGGTGCTCGTCACCGGCGCCGACCTGGTCGCGCACACCGCCGTACTGCGGCACCTGGCCACCAGCCCCGTCGGGCCGACGGTCGCCCTGGTGCTCACCGACCCGCCCGGCGACGGCCACACGGCCGTGCGCGAGGAGCGCGGCCAGGTGGTCGGGGCCGGACCGCCGGAGGCGCTGGACGGCGGGGCCACCGGCGTGTTCGGCGGCGCGCTGCGGGTCGGCGTCGACCACCTGCCGTCGCTCGCCGCCGCCGCGCGCGTGGCCGCCGCCGCGCCGCCGGTCGCCGGGCCCGCCGTGGACCGGCTCTTCGCGGGCCTCGCCGGGCGTGGCGTGCTGACCTTCGCCCAGCGGGTACGCCTGCTCGTGGCGCACCGGGTGGGCGACCCGGCGGGGCTGGCCGCCGCGGAGGCGGCCGTGGCCGCCGTCGACGAGGACCGGGCCGAGCTGAAGCTCTCGGTGAAGGAGCGGGACGACTTCTTCACCACCTTTTTCGTCAGCACCTGGTCGCCGTACGTGACGAAGGCGTCGGCGAAGCTCGGGCTCGGCCCGACCGCCGTCACGATGATCTCGGTGGCCTTCGCGGTGGCCGCCGCCGTGCTCTTCGGCACGGGCGGCCGGCTGGCGCTGGTCGCCGGGGCGGTGCTGCTCTACCTCGGCTTCGTGCTGGACTGCGTGGACGGCCAGCTCGCCCGCTACACCCGGCACTTCAGCGCCTGGGGCGGCTGGCTGGACACGATGGCCGACCGGGCGAAGGAGTACGTGGTCTACGCCGGCCTCGGCTACGGGGCCACCCAGGCCGGTTTCCGGTACGGCTGGGCGCTGGCGATCGCCGCGATCACCCTGCAGACCGTCCGGCACATGACGGACACCTGGTACGGCGTGCTGCACGACGAGGCGGCCCGCCGGCCGAAGGCGGTCGGCACCGCCGGCGGCGGCATCGGCGACAAGCTGAACGCCGCCTCCAACCGGGTGCAGGCCGACACGGGTTCGGTGTCGTACTGGCTGAAGCGCACGGTGGTCTTCCCGATCGGGGAGCGGTGGGCGCTGATCGCGATCACCGTGGCGCTGTTCGGCCCCCTGGTCAGCCTGTACGCGGTGCTGGGCTGGGGGGTGCTGGCCTTCGCGTACACCGGGGCGCTGCGCACGCTGCGGGCCCGCTGGATGCGGGTGCCGGTGCTGGACACGGTCGACGCCACCCTGCACCGCGACGACGGGCCGCTGGCCCGGCTCCTGCCGGTGCTCCGGCCGGTGGGGCCCCTGACGCTGGCGGTCGTCGCGGCGTTGGGCCCGGCGGCGCTGCTGGTGGCGGCGCTGCTGACCCGTGAGGGGGCGGAGGGCCTGCGGTGGGCGGTGCCGGTCGCGCTGCTGGTGCTGCTGGCCGCCGGGCTGGGCGCCGGCGCGGCGCACGCCGGGCCGCTGGACTGGCTGGTGCCGGCCGCGCTGCGGGCGGGGGAGTACCTCTTCGCCATCGCGGTGGGGGTGGTCGGCGACGTGCCGCCGTGGCTGATCTTCGGGTACGTCTTCGTGCTGACCCTGCACCACTACGACCTGACCGCGCGGCTGGAGAAGCGGCAGTCCGCCCCGCCGCTGCACGGCGGCACGCTGGGCTGGGAGGGCCGGTCGGTGCTGCTGGCCCTGGCGGCGATCGTCGGTTTTGCGGGTATCGGGATGGCTACACTCGGTACGTACCTTCTCGTAGTTTTCGTGGGGAGTGTCGCCCTCGCCTGGGTCGTCCTGCCCGCCCGCGCCGCGCGGGCGTCGGTGGGCCTGGTCGGCGCGGGAGGTCGCTCGCCGGGCTGACGGAGGGGCCGGCCGATGACACTGATCAGCTTCGTCGTGCCGGCCTACCGGGTGCAGGGTTACCTGCGCGAATGCCTGGACTCCATCCTCGGGCAGCCCGTCGCCGACATCGAGGTGATCGGCGTCGACGACTGCTCGCCGGACGACAGCGGCGAGATCCTCACCGAGTACGCGGCCCGCGACCCGCGGATGCACGCCGTCCGGCTGACGGAGAACGTCGGGCTCGGTCCGGCCCGCAACATCGGGCTGGACCGGGCCGCCGGGGAGTACGTCTGGTTCGTCGACGGCGACGACTGGCTCGCCCCCGAGTGCCTCACCGAGGTGGTCGGGCGCCTCCGCGCCACCCGCCCCGACGTGCTCCTGGTCGACCACGTCCGGACGCACTGGAACAACACCACCAGCCGCAGCGCGATGGCGGAGGTGTTCCCGGAGCCGCCCGGCGGGGAGACCTTCCGGCTGCGGGAGCGGCCCGAGACGCTGCGGCTGCTGCACACCGCCTGGAACCGGCTGGTCCGCCGGCGGTTCCTGCTCGACGAGGGGCTGCGCTTCGCCCCCGGCTGGTACGAGGACGTCTCGTTCAGCTACCCGGTGCTGATGGCCGCCGAGCGGATCGGCGTGCTGGACCGGGTCTGCGTCAACTACCGGCAGCGCCGCACCGGGGCGATCACCCGGACCAGGGGCGAGCGGCACTTCGAGGTCTTCGACCAGTGGCACCGGGTGTTCCGGCTGATGGACGCCTGGGGGCCGGCGGTCGACGACCTGCGCCCCGCGCTGTTCGAGCGGATGATCTGGCACTACCTGAGCGTGCTCGGCAACGGGGAACGGATCGACCCCGAGCTGCGGCCGGCCTTCTTCGCCCAGATCACCGCCGACCACGCGCGCTGGCTGCCCCCCGGCGGCTATCCGGCGCCGGCCGGCGCGGAGGGGCTCAAGCACCGGCTGGTGGCGGCCGGTCGCTGGCGTACCTTCAGCGCGCTGCGCACCGCCTACCGCGCCCGGGACGTCGCCCGGCGTACGGCGCGGAGCGTGAAGCGGCGGGTCGCGCCCCCGGCCCGGGACGCGGCCCGGCTGGCCCGGGACGCCCTGCTGCGGGAGTACTACCGGGTCGAGCTGCGCCGGCCGGTCGATCCGACGCTGGCCGTCTACGCGGCCTACTGGTACCGCGGGTACTCGGACAACCCGGCGGCCATCTTCGAGGCGGCCCGGCGGCTGGCGCCGGAGGTCCGCGGCGTGTGGATCGTCCGGCGCGACCGCGTGCACACCGTGCCCGAGGGCGTCGCGTACGTGGTCGCCGGGACGCCCGCGTACTACCGGGCGCTGGCCCGGGCGCGCTGGCTGGTCAACAACGTCAACTTCCCGGACTTCGTCCGCAAGCGGCCGGGCACCGTGCACGTGCAGACCCACCACGGCACGCCGGTGAAGGTGATGGGGCTCGACCAGCAGCGGTACCCGGTCGGCGCGGTCGGGATGGACTTCGCCGGGCTGCTGCGCCGGGTGGACCGCTGGGACTACAGCGTCAGCGCGAACAGCTTCTCCAGCCAGATGTGGGAGCGCGCCTACCCGGCCGCGTACACGACGTTGGAGGTCGGCTACCCGCGCAACGACCGGCTGGTCACCGCGACCACCGAGGAGGTGCTCCGGCTGCGTGCCGGGTTCGGCCTCGGGCCCGGCGAACAGGTCGTCCTGTACGCCCCGACGCACCGGGAGCACCTGCCCGGCTACCGGCCGCCGTTCGACCCGGAGCGGCTGCTCGACGTGCTCGGCCCGGCCGGCCGGCTGCTGATCCGCAGCCACTACTTCCACGACCGGGACCGACGCGCCCGGCGCCCCGCCGACCGGGACCGGGTACGCGACGTGAGCGGCCATCCGCACGTGGAGGACCTCTACCTCGTCGCGGACGTGCTGATCACGGACTACTCCTCGGCGATGTTCGACTACGCCGTGCTCGACCGGCCGATCGTCGTCTACGCCCCCGACTGGGAGGCGTACCGACTGGCCCGCGGCGTCTACTTCGACGTGACCGCCGAGCCGCCGGGCGCGGTGGCCACCAGCTTCGCCGACCTGCTCGACCTGTTCCGCGCCGACGGGGTCGACTCGGCGGCGGCGCGCACGGCCCGGCAGCGGTTCCGGGCCCGGTTCTGCGCGCTCGACGACGGCCACGCCGCCGAGCGGGTGGTCCGTCGGGTCTTCCTCGGCGAGCCGGCCACGACCAACCGGTCGGCGCCGGATGCCGGCTCGCTGGTCCCGGCGTCGCCGACGGGCGGCGGGCCCCGCTGACGGCGGGCTCGTCCCGCCGGGTGGGCGTCATAGGGCCGTCACAAGCCGAACATGGCACGTTTACCCGATGTGCGAACCGCATGATCCTCGTCACAGTCATTCGGGGTTCGGCCGACGAGCTGGGGGGAGGGCACGGTGACAACCGTCGCGCTCAAGGATGTCACGAAGGTGTTCAGGGACGGCACCCTCGCCGTCGACAGCGTCAATCTCGACGTCAACGACGGCGAGTTCATGGTGCTGCTCGGCCCGTCGGGCTGTGGGAAGTCCACGGTGCTGCGGATGGTGGCCGGGCTGGAGGACCCGACGTCGGGCGCGGTGATGCTCGACGGCGAACTGGCCAACGACCTGCCGCCGCGCGACCGGAAGATCGCCATGGTCTTCCAGGACTTCGCGCTCTACCCGCACATGACCGTCGGCGACAACATCGCCTTCCCGCTCAAGCTGGCCGGGTTGGAGCCCGAGCCGCGTGGCGAGCGGGTCACCGACGTGGCCAGCGCGCTCGGCATCGGCGACGTGCTCGGCCGCAAGCCCAGCCAGCTCTCCGGCGGGCAGCGCCAGCGGGTCGCGATGGGCCGGGCCATCGTGCGCCGCCCGGGCCTGTTCCTGATGGACGAGCCGCTGTCGAACCTCGACAGCGGGCTCCGGGCCGAGCTGCGCGCGGAGATCTCCGGCCTGACCCGGGAGCTGGGCGTCACCACCATCTACGTCACCCACGACCAGGCCGAGGCGCTGACCATGGCCGACCGGGTCGCCATCATGCGCAAGGGCGTCCTCCAGGACGTCGGCACCCCCACCCAGGTGTACGGCCGCCCGGCAACCCTCTACGTGGCCGCGTTCCTCGGCAGCCCGCGGATGAACCTGCTGGAGGCCTCGGTCTACGTCCACCTCGACCGCTACGTCACCCTCACCCTCGGCGACCAGGCGCTGCACCTGCCGTGGGACGACATCCGCAGCCGGGCGGTCGCGCACTACCACGGTGAGCGGATCGTGGTCGGGATGCGGGCCGAGGCGCTCACCCCGGTCGCGCCGGACACCCAGGGCGCCGTGTTGCACGGCCGTATCCGCTACCTGGAGCACCACGGGCACGAGTCGCTCGCCTTCCTCGACATCGGGGCCACCGCGATCGTGGTGGACGAGATGGGCACCCGGGCCGAGGCGCCCACCGGCCAGCGCGGGCTGCGCCGCTTCGGGCAGGTGATGCAGCGACTCACCGGGCGCGCCGCCGAGGAGGAGGCCGCCCCGGTCGCCGCCACCCGCACCAGCGTGCTCAACGACCCGGGCCGGCACCACCGGCGCCCCGCCGAGCTCGCGGTCCGGCTCGCGCCGTACCCGGGGATCGCCGCCGGTCACCCCCTGGCCGTCGCCGTACGCATGGACGCGCTGCACTTCTTCGACGAGCGCGGCGACCGGATCGACGTGGGCTGGCGCTGACGGGGGTGGTCCTTGCCGGGAAAGTTACCGGCTAGTAACGTCGGGCCATGACCATCGACTCGCGCCAGGTGGCGGCCGGCATGCTGGAGGCTGTGCCGTTCGCCCGCACGCTCGGCATCGAATTCGTCGAAGTGGCCCCCGAGGCGGAGGGCGGGGTGCGGGTGACCGTCCGGCTGCCCGACTCACCGGCCACCCACAACCACGTCGGCGGCCCGCACGCCGGAGCCATGTTCACCCTCGGCGAGACCGCCTCCGGCGCGGTCGTGCTCGCCGCGTTCGGGCACCTGCTCGACCGGGCCACGCCGCTGGCGGTGCGGGCCGAGATCGCGTACCGGAAGCTGGCCATGGGCGCCGTCCGGGCCACCGCGCGCCTCGACCGGCCGGTCGCCGAGGTGGTCGCGGAACTGGAGTCCGGCCGCCGGCCGGAGTTCCCCGTCCAGGTGGAGATCGCGACCGAGGAGGGCAAGCCGACCAGCGCGATGACCGTGGTCTGGACGCTGCGCCCGAACTGAGCCGGGCGGCAAGCGGACCGAAAGCGGTTTGCGGGCCCGGAGGTCTGGATAGATTCGTACCGTGTTGGGCCTGCCTGCTCACGTGACCGCCTGTCTCTTCGATCTGGACGGTGTGCTGACGCAGACCGCCCGGGTGCACAACGCCGCCTGGACCGAGACGTTCGACGGCTTCCTGCGCCGCCACGCCGTCGCCACCGGCGGACAGTTCCGTCCCTTCGACCCCGGGCCGGACTACAACCGCTACGTCGACGGCCGGCCGCGCGCCGACGGGGTGCGCACCTTCCTCGCGTCCCGGGGCATCGTGCTGCCCGAGGGGTCGCCGGACGACCCGCCGGACGCCGACACCGTCAACGGGGTCGGCAACAGCAAGAACGTGCTGCTGCTGGAGCGGCTGCGCACCCACGGCGTCGACGTCTACCCCGGTTCCGTCGTGTACCTGGAGGCGGCGGTCGCCGCCGGCCTGCGCCGGGCGGTCGTCACGGCCAGCGCGAACGGCCGGGAGGTGGTCGCCGCCGCCGGGCTGGAACCGCTGCTGGAGGCGCGGGTGGACGGGATCGTCGCCCGCGCCGAGGGGCTGCGCGGCAAGCCCGAGCCGGACACGTTCCTGGCCGGCGCGAGACTGCTCGGGGTCGACCCGCGCAACGCCGCCGTCTTCGAGGACGCCCTCGCCGGTGTCGCCGCCGGCCGCGCCGGCGGGTTCGGGTACGTGATCGGGGTGGACCGGGTCGGTCAGGCCGCCGAGCTGCTGGCCCACGGCGCCGACGTCGTGGTCACCGACCTCGCCGACCTGCTCGACCCCGGGCGACCCGCGTGATCCGGGAACGGGCCTATCCGGTCGAGCCGTGGCACGTCCGGGAGACCCGGCTGGACATGGACGTCCTGGCCCAGTCCGAGTCGGTCTTCGCCCTCTCCAACGGGCACGTCGGGCTGCGCGGCAACCTCGACGAGGGGGAACCGCACGGCCTGCCCGGCACGTACCTCAACTCCTTCTACGAGCTGCGCCCGCTGCCGTACGCCGAGGCCGGCTTCGGGTTCCCCGAGTCCGGCCAGACGATCGTCAACGTGACCAACGGCAAGCTGATCCGGCTGCTGGTCGACGACGAGCCGCTCGACGTCCGCTACGGCGAACTCCTCGCCCACGAACGGGTCCTCGACCTGCGCGCCGGCACCCTGCACCGGGAGCTGCACTGGCGCTCCCCGGCCGGCCGCGAGATCAAGGTCCGCAGCACCCGGCTCGTCTCGTTCACCCAGCGCGCCGTCGCCGCCATCGACTACGAGGTCGAGGCGGTGGACGGCCCGCTGCGGCTGATCCTCCAGTCGGAACTGGTGGCCAACGAGACGCTGCCCCCGCAGAGCAAGGACCCGCGGGTCGCGGCCGTGCTGGAGTCGCCGTTGCAGGCCGAGGAGGAACTCACCACCGCCGACGGCGGGCTGCTGATCCACCGGACCAAGGTCTCCGGGCTGCGGGTGGCCGCCGCCATGGAACACGAGGTGTACGCCCCGGGGCGCACGACCAGCCAGTCCGAGGGGTACGAGGACTGGGTGCGTACCACGATCGGGTGCGTGCTCCAGCCCGGCGAGACGCTGCGCGTGGTCAAGTACCTCGCGTACGGCTGGTCGAGCCGCCGGTCGCTGCCGGCGATGCGCGACCAGGTCGAGGCCGCCCTGACGGGGGCGCGGCTCGACGGCTGGGACGGGCTCCGCCGCGAGCAGCGCGAGTACCTCGACGAGTTCTGGGACACCGCCGACGTGGTGGTGGAGGGCGACCCCGAGATCCAGCAGGCCGTCCGGTTCGGCATGTTCCACGTCCTCCAGGCCGGCTCCCGGGCGGAGCGGCGGCCCATCGCCGCGAAGGGCCTGACCGGTCCGGGGTACGACGGGCACGCGTTCTGGGACACGGAGATGTTCGTCCTGCCGGTGCTCACCTACACCCAACCGGCCGCCGTGCGGGACGCCCTGCACTGGCGGCACGCCACCCTGGCCGCCGCGCACGAGCGGGCCCGGACGCTCAACCTGGAGGGCGCGGCGTTCCCCTGGCGCACCATCGAGGGGCCGGAGTCGTCGGGCTACTGGCCGGCCGGCACCGCGGCCTTCCACATCGCGGCCGGCGTCGCCGACGCGCTGCGGCGCTACGTCCAGGTCACCCAGGACACCGAACTGGAACGCGAGATCGGGCTGGAACTGCTGGTGGAGACCGCCCGGCTGTGGCGGTCGCTGGGCCACCACGACCGGCACGGCCAGTTCCACATCGACGGGGTCACCGGCCCCGACGAGTACACGGCGGTGAAGAACGACAACATCTACACCAACCTGATGGCGCAGCGGAACCTGATCAGCGCGGCCGACGCGGTGATGCGGTACCGGGACGAGGCGTTCCACCTCGGCGTCACCGACGAGGAGGCGGCGGCCTGGCGGGACGCGGCGGCGTCCATGCACATCCCGTACGACGAGGAGATCGACGTCCACGAGCAGGTGGAGGGCTTCACCCGGCTCCAGGAGTGGGACTTCGCGCACACGCCGCCGGAGAAGTACCCGCTGCTGCTGCACTACCCGTACTTCGACCTCTACCGCAAGCAGGTCGTCAAGCAGGCGGACCTGGTCCTGGCCATGCACTGGCGCGGCGACGCCTTCACGCCGGAGCAGAAGCTGCGCAACTTCCTCTACTACGAGCGGCGTACGGTGCGCGACTCCTCGCTGTCGGCGTGCACCCAGGCGGTGCTGGCCGCCGAGGTGGGCCACCCCGAACTGGCGCACGTCTACCTGCGCGAGGCCGCGCTGATGGACCTGCACGACCTCAACGAGAACACCCGCGACGGCGTGCACATGGCCTCGCTCGCCGGCGCGTGGATCGCCCTGGTGGCCGGGTTCGGCGGGCTGCGCGACCACGACGGCAACCTCTCCTTCGCGCCACGGCTGTCCAGCCGCCTCGAACGGCTGGAGTTCTCGCTCCAGTGGCGCGGGATGCGGCTGCGGGTCGACGTCCGGCCGGACCAGACCACGTACGCGCTGCGCCACGGCGACCCGGGCGACACGCTGGAGTTGCGGCACCACGGTGAGCCGGTCCGGGTCACCCGCGGGGAGCCCGTGACGATGCCGATCCCCGCGGCGGAGGTGTCGGGCCCGGCGCCGGAGCAGGCCCCCGGCCGGGCTCCCCTGCTCCGCCTGCCGGAGAACGAGCCGTGACAGACCGCCGGCCCGCCGTCGACGACGGCGGGCCGGCGGCGTAGGGCGCCTGTCACGGGCGGCCGGTGGTGTGCCGGTCGGCGTGGCCCGCGCGGTGACCGGCGGCCCGGTGGGTGTCGGTCGGCGTGGCCCGCGCGGTGACCGGCGGCCCGGTGGGTGTCGGTCGGCGTGGGCCGCGCGGTGACCGGCAATCCGGTGGGTGTCGGTCGGCGTGGCTCGCGCGGTGACCGGCGGCCGGTGGTGTCGGTCAGAGGGGCCTGCCCTGTGACGGGCGGCCCGCCGCGTCGCGGGGCGCCATCGCCCGCGGGTCGTCGGCCGTGCGCGCCTGGGCGGCGTCGTCCGCCCAGTCCCGGCCGCGTTCGGTGTCCTGTTCCCGCCGGTCCCGGTCGGTGGTCTGCTGCCGGGTCTCTCGCTGCTGCTGCGCCATGGCGATCCTCGCGATCCGTCGGGGCGCGGTTGCGCCGGTACGGTCTGCGGTCACCCGCCGCCTACCCGGGCCCCCCGGCGACAAACGCGGGGGGCGCCGGGGCCGCTTGCCGGCGCCGGGGACGGGTATGCGGCCGCAACGGGGGACGACCGAGGACGTACGGAGGCGAGATGGACGTGCGCAGTGGTGCGGTGGCGATCCCGGCGGGGGACGCCGAACTCCCGGCCGACCTGCTGGTCCCGGCGGACCCGGCCGGCGTGGTGCTCTTCGCGCACGGCAGCGGCAGCTCCCGGCACAGCCCGCGCAACACGGCCGTGGCGCACGTGCTCAACCGCAGCGCCCTCGGCACCGTGCTGGTCGACCTGCTGACGCCGGCCGAGGACCAGGTGGATGCCCGGACCGCCGAGCTGCGCTTCGACATCCCCCTGCTCGCCCGTCGGCTCGCCGCGATCGTGGACTGGCTGGCGGCGGAGCGACCCCTCGGCGCGGTGCCGATCGGGCTGTTCGGGGCCAGCACCGGGGCCGCCGCCGCCCTGGTGGCGGCCGCGGCCCGACCGGACCTCGTCGGCGCGGTCGTCTCCCGGGGCGGCCGTCCCGACCTGGCCGGCGCAGCCCTCGACCAGGTGCGCGCGCCCACGCTGCTGCTGGTCGGCGGCCTCGACGAGCAGGTGATCACGCTCAACGAGCAGGCGCAGGAGGCGCTGCCGGACACGGCCGAGCTGACGATCATCCCGGGGGCGACCCACCTCTTCGAGGAGCCCGGCACCCTGGAACAGGTGGCCCACAGCGCCGCCGACTGGTTCACCACCCACCTCCCCACCCGCCACTGAGGACGACCCACCCACCCAACTTCCCGCCGCCCCGCCCGCGCGCCCGCCCACAGGCGTCGATCATGAAGTTCGCGGCGAGGTGGATCTCCGTTGCCGCCGCAGACCTCATGATCACCGGCTGAACCGGGGCCGGGCCGGCGGGTCAGGCGGGGGTCGGTGGCGGGGGCGCGGGGGTTGGGCGCTGGCGGTGTTGCTGGATGGTGTCGATGACCCGCCAGACGACGGCGGTGAGCGGCACCGAGACGAAGGCACCGGCGATGCCGGCGATCAGGGTGCCGGCGGTCACCGCCACCAGGATCACCGCCGGGTGCAGGCGTACCTGACGCTTCATGATGAGCGGCTCCAGCAGGTTGCCCTCGACCTGCTGGACGGTGATCACGGCGGCGAGGACGAGCAGCGCGGTCACGGGCCCCTTCGCCGCGAGCGCGACCAGTACGGCCACGGCGCCGGCCACGGTCGCCCCGATGATCGGGATGAAGCCGCCGAAGAAGGTGATGAGGGCGAGCGGAAAGGCCAGCGGCACCCGGAGCACCACCAGCGCCAGACCGATGCCGATCGCGTCGATCGCGGCGATCATCATCGTGCCCCGGCTGTACGCGCCGAGCGTCCGCCAACCCACCCGGCCCGCCTCGGCGGTCACCTCCCGGTTCGGCCCGGTCGTCCGGGACAGCGTCCAGCGCCACATGGACCTGCCGTCCTTGAGCAGGAAGAACAACAGGACGAGCGCGAGCAGCGCCGAACCGAGCACCTCCGCGGCGGTCCTGGCGCCGGAGACCGGGTCGACCGAGCCCTGCCCGAAGCCCTGGCGGGCCTGGTCGAGCAGCTGGTCGAGCTGTCGGTCGCTGACCGGCAGCGTCGAGGTCACGAAGTCCCGGGTCCGTTGCAGGCCCTGCACCAGCTCCTGGCTCAGCTCGCTGAACTGGTTGGCGGTGAGGTTCCACACCAGCGCGCCGACGCCGAACAGCAGGCCGAGCAGCAGCAGTACGGTGAGCAGGGCGGCCAGTGCGGCGGGCAGGTGCAGCCGGCGCAGCGCGAGCTGCACCGGGTCGAGCAGGGCGGCGAGGAAGACGGTGACGGCCAGCGCGATGGCCAGCGGCGCGAGCAGCACCGCGATCTTCCCCAGCAGGTACAGCCCGGCGACGATCACCACCAGGCAGGCGCTCCACGTCACGGCCGAGCGCACCAACCACGGGAGCGCGGACCAGGTCTGGCGGGAGCCCGCGCCCCGGCCCGTCGTCCCCTCGGGCGTACGCCCGGCATCGTCTGCGACCACGTCGGCCCTCCTCGATCTCCGGCGAGTCGGTACCCGGCCGGCGTCCCTCCGACACCCGCGTCCCCTTTCACGCTAGATGGGCGGCCGGGGCGTCGGGGGAGACCGGCCGTTTCCCGATCGCCCTCCGGCCGCTTCTCCGTCGCGTTTGCGCCCCCGGCCCCAGGGAAGGCAGAGATCGGACCCGGATTCGAGGAGGACCCCGATGAGCGACTTCATGGACAAGGCCAACGACTTCGCCGACAAGCACGACAAGCAGGTCGACCAGGGCCTGGAGAAGGGCGGCGACATGGCCGACAAGCGCACGGGCGGCAAGTACGACGAGCAGATCGACAAGGGGGTCGACCAGGCCCAGGCGCGCACCGGCGAGGGCGACGAGGTCCGCTGAATCCCCCGTAACGTCCCGGGTCGCCCCCGCACGGGGTGGCCCGGGACGGTCGTTTCGTGACGGATCGACGCGTACCGCTAGCCAAGGATCGACCGCTCTCGCTACTATCCGCAGTCGGAACATGACTCAACGTGGAGTCGTCCCCGACCGGACCGGTGCCCTCCCCTTGGGGCGCCGTGACGAGAGGAAGTCATCCGGTGACCGAGGCCCCCGAGACGACCGTCCCCCACCGCTATCCGTTCAGCGACCCCGACCGGCTCAACCTCGACCCGCGCTACGCCGGCTGCGCCGGGACGAACCGCTCACCCGGATCCGGATGCCGTTCGGCGAGCCGGCCTGGCTCGCCACCCGGCACGCCGACGTCCGGACCGTGCTCGGCGACGCCCGGTTCAGCCGGGCCGCCTCGGTGGGCCGGGACGAGCCCCGCAACTCGCCACGGCAGCAGGAGGGCGGGATCCTGTCGATGGACCCGCCGGAGCACACCCGGCTGCGTCGGCTGGTGGCGAAGGCGTTCACCGCCCGGCGGGTGGAGGAGCTGCGGCCCCGGACCAGCAAGGTGGCCCACGAGCTGGTGGACGGCATGCTCGCCGCCGGTCCGCCGGCCGACCTGGTGGAACACCTGGCCACCCCGCTGCCGATCCGGGTCATCTGCGACCTGCTCGGCGTTCCCGTGGCCGACCAGGACCGCTTCCACACCTGGTCCGAGGCGATCGTGTCGACCACGTCGCTGAGCCCGGAGCTGGCCCAGGAGTACATCGACAGCCTCTTCGCGTACATGGGCGAGCTGATTGCGCGGCGGCGCGAGCAACCCACCGACGACCTGATCGGCGCGATGGTCCGGGCCCGCGACGCCGACGACCGGCTCGCCGAGGACGAGGTCGTCCGCCTGGCCGCCGGGCTGCTCGCCGCCGGGCACGAGACGACGGTGACCCAGATTCCCAACTTCGTGTACGCCCTGCTCACCCACCCGGACGAGTGGGCCCGGCTGCGGGCGCGGCCGGACCTCGTGCCGGCGGCCGTCGAGGAGCTGATGCGGTTCGTGCCGCTCGGTGCGTCCTCGGCCTTCGCCCGCTACACAATGGAGGACGTCGAGCTCGGCGGCGTGCTGGTACGGGCCGGCGAACCGGTGGTGGTGTCGATCTCGTCGGCCAACCGGGACGGAACGGTCTTCGCCGGCGCGGACCGGCTCGACGTGACCCGGCAGGCCAACCCCCACCTCGGCTTCGGGCACGGGGTGCACCACTGCGTCGGCGCGCAGCTCGCCCGGATGGAGCTCCAGGTCGTCCTGGAGACGCTGATCGCCCGCACGCCCGACCTGAGGCTGGCCGTGCCGGAATCCGAGCTGACCTGGAAGAGCGGCCTGCTGGTCCGGGGGCTGGTCGCCATGCCGGTGAGTTGGTGAACCGATGAGTGCGACGAACGAGCAGTGGCGGGTACACGTGGACCCGACCCGGTGCATCGGGTCGGGGATCTGCGCGGGCACCGCGCCGCGGCACTTCGTGCTGGTGGACGGGTTGGCCCGTCCCCTTGCCGAGCGGGTGGCGCCGGACGACGCGCTGGTGGACGCCGCGGACTCCTGCCCGATGGAGGCGGTCATCGTGTCCGAGGCGGACGGCCTGCACCGGATCGCCCCGGAGCCCTGAGCCGTCCCGGCGGCCAGCGGCCGGAGCCCTGAGCCGTCCCGGCGGCCAGCGGCCGGAGC
>NZ_JBHMIR010000058.1:0-15134 GCF_048060285.1 Micromonospora sp. LOL_025
ACGGTGACCTCGTGCCCGGCGGCGGCGAGGGCGACCGAGAGGGCGTGCACGTGCCGGCCGAGGCCGCCGACGAGGACCGGCGGGTACTCCCAGGAGAGCATGAGGATGCGGCGGGTCTGCGGGGGCGTGCCCGTCGTCCCGGACTGCGCCGGGACCTGGGGCCGGGAGGTGAGGGTGGGCCGGTGGACCCGGCCTGGGATGCTGGTGGGCTGCTCGCCGACCCGCAGGGTCGTCACATCGATCTCCGTCCGTGCATCGTGGAACGCGCCGGCAGCGGTGGCGGCGGAACGGGGCTGAGGGATGGCCGAGGGGCCGGGCGGGGGCGCGCGGGCGCGCCCCGCGAACAAGCAAAAGGCATCCCGACCGATCCCGCATCTCGAAAGGGTCCAAGGTGACGGAGGACACCCGAAAGTCTCGGGTCGTGTCAGTCGGGTGGATTCCGGTCATCGTCCGATCAGGCGAACGGAGGGCCGGGCCTGGTTCGCCTCACGCACCGTTGGCGGCGTGCTGCGGGTGGGCGGCGCCGGCTTCGGCGAGCGTCGGGGTGGGCGCCACGAAGGGCGCCGGCCGCCGACCCCGCGGAACGGGTCGGCGGCCGGCGTCGTCGGGCCACTCAGTGGTGGTGCTCCTCCTCGTGAGCGGTGTCCGGCAGGTCGCCGAGCACCTTGTCGATCACGTGGATCCGGGCGCCGGTCGCCCGGTAGTCGGCGCAGACCGTCTCGGCCCGGTCGGCCAGCCGGGCCCCCGACCCGGCCGGGGTGACGGCGAGGGTGGTGCCCGCCAGGGTGGTGACGGTACCGGCGGACGCCAGGTCGGCCACCGGGCGAGCCCCGGCGACCAGGTGCTCCCGCAGCAGCCCGCGCAGGGTCGCGGTGTCCTTGAGCAGCAGCTGGTCCACGTTGGCGGTGGAGAACTTCGCCCGGAAGGCGTCGTCGGTCGGGGCGAGGATGGTGAGCCCGCCGGCGGCGGACAACTCCTCGGCCATCCCGGTGGCCCGCACCGCCGCCTCGAACGTGGTGAGCACGGGAATCCAGGTCAGGGCCTGGGCGGGGGACCGGTCCACCAGCGAGCCCGGGCTACCCGGCTCGGTCCCCGAGGGCAGCACGTCGCACAGCGGTCCGGTGACCGCGACCGGTGTGCTGTCGCCGGTGCCGTCCGCCGCGGCGGACCGCCCCGGCGAGCTGGTGCACCCGGTCACCGCGACCAGGAGGGCCAGGGCCGTCCCGGCCACCGCCCACCGGCGGCGGGCGGCCCGGGACGCGGGGACGGGGATGAGGGTCTCGGACACGCTCTCTCCACTCCAGAACCGGTACGGGAGGCGCCGGTAGGTCGGCGGTGGGCCGACCTGCCGGCACCTCGGGCGGGACTCAGCAGGTCACAGCTGGGCGCACTGGCTGAACTTCGGACCACTCACGGAGTTGGCGACCTCCATGTTCGTCGGCGCCGGGGAGTTGCCGGTGCAGGTCAGCGGACCGTTGACGGTGTTGCCGGCCACCAGCGGGGCCACGACCCCGCTGCCGACCACGCCGAGCGGGCCGGTCACCTGGTTGCCGACCAGGACGACCGGGCCCTGGGTGCCGGTCGCGCGCACCGGACCGTTGACCCTGCTGTCGGTCAGGACGAACCCGGCGGCGCCGGTGGCGTCGACGGGACCGTTGATCGAGCTGCCGTTGACGATCAGCGCGGCGCCGGGGCGCACCTGGACCGGACCCCGGACGGTGGCCCCGTCCAGGCAGGCGACGCCGGAGACGACGAGCGGACCGTTGCGGGTGCCGGTCAGGGTGGGGGCGACCCGCTCGCCGGCGACCAGGCCCTCGACGGCCTGCTCGTCGAGCAGCAGCGGGATCAGGCCCCGCTGCGGCTGGGACAGCGGCACCAGGTAGCCGTCGCCGACCTTGATCACCTTCCAGCCGTGGGCGGCGAGCCGCTGGGCCACGGTGGTGCGCTGGCCGGTCGGGCCGTCGGTGCGCTCGCCGTGGTACTGCTGCTCGGTCAGCCGGTACGCGCACGGCGGCTGTTCGAGGATCCGCTCCGGGGTGGGGGCGTCCGCGGGCGGCGGGGCCTCACCCGGGTGCGGGGCGGGGTACGCCTCGATCTCGCGGGAGCCCCGGAACACGATCCGTCCCTCGTTGGCCGACTGCGACGTGATCGCCTCGGCGCGGGCCTTCGTGATGGCCTGGACGCTGGCGCCGTGGTAGCGGAGGAACTCGGTGAACGTCCACAGCGCGGAGTAGGTCTTGCGCCGGCGGTTGTTGGCGGTGTTGGACTCGTCGGGCCGCGTCGGGCCGCCGGAGCTGCGCAGCTCCAGCAGGGAGTTGACCACGTTCTTCAGGCCGAGGGTGTTGCGCAGGATGGTCTCCTCGCTCAGGCCCACGGTGGCCCCGGCGGTGCACCCGTACGGGCAGGCCCACCAGCCGTCCCGGGCGCCCTGCGAGTACATGTGACCCTCGATCATCTTCTGCGACTCGTCGAAGATGCCCTGGGCCACGTTCTGGTGCCGTGGCGGCAGCATCGGCAGGTCACCGGTGTTGGTGTTGCCGTACTCGTGGCCGTCGTAACCGGCGATCGGCCGGTAGTCGCGGACCATCTCGGCCAGCGCGTGGGTCTCCGGCTGGCGGATCAGCGAGTGGTCCCGGTTGAGGTCCTGACCGGTGGAGTTGCCCCGCGTGTTGGCCGCCCGGCCGTCGCCGTTGAGCGTCGGGACGATCAGCATGGTGGTCTTCGACAGCAGGTCGAGGGTCCTGGCGTCCTTGGTGAAGGCGAGCTGCCGGGCCATGATCAGGCAGGCCTCGCGGTCGCCCGGCTCGTTGCCGTGCACGTTGCAGTTGACCATCAGCGGGTTGGTCGCGGCCACCGCCTCCGGCGTCGCCGCGGGCCGGGGGTAGCCGATGACCAGCATGTTGATCGGCCGGTTCAGCACGGTACGGCCGATCTCCACCACGCGGACCCGGTCGCTGGCCCTGTCGAGCGCGGCGGTGTACGCGTACTCGTTGACGTCGCTGGTGTACTGCGCGCCCAGCGTCTCCTCCCACTGGGTGCGCAGGTTCTCGCCCGGGGTGCCCGGGTCGCCCCAGTGGCCGCGGGTGGTGCCGCTGACCGGCGCCGAGTAGGGCTGGGCCTCGGTGCCGAACCGGGCCCGCACCCGCCACCGGAAGCCGTTGCCCGGAGCGAAGCCGGCGTCGGCGAAGGTCGGCTCGTCGTTGTTGACCTGCCGGTTCGGGCGCCACACGCCGGCGATCACCGGCGTGCCGGGCGTGCCGTCCGCGGCGAGCGGGGTCCGCTCGATCTGGTAGTCGGTGGCCCCTGCCACCCGGGTCCACGCCAGCGTGGCGTACCCGTCACCCTGCACGACCGTGAGGCCCTGCACCTGGTTCGGCTCCGCCTGCTGCGGGGCCGCGCTCGGCCGCCCCTGCGCCTGCGCGGGCACCGCCGTCGCCACGAGGGCGGCGGCGAGCAGCGCGGAGAACACACCGGCCGTTGTCCGTCTGTATCTCAAAGGGATCTCCAAACAGGAGGGATGGCTGGGTGCGCCCAGCACACCCGCAGTCGGCCCACCGTAGGCGCACAACCTGCGATTCTTGAGGATCACCTGAGATTCGCGGGCCGGTCGCCGGACCCCGGCCGGCACGCCGGTCGTCCCGGCCGCCCACCGACGGTCGTCAGCCCGCGCGCAGCCGGTAGCCGACGCCGCGCACGGTCTCGACCAGGCCGGCGTCGTCGAGCTTGCCCCGCAGGGCCGCGACGTGGACGTCGAGGTTGTGCCGGGTGCCCCAGGTGGTCTGCCAGACGTCCAGCTGCAACCGGTCCCGGGGCACCACCGTGCCGGCCTGCCGGGCCAGCGCCACCAGCAGGTCGAACTCCTTGCGGGCCAGGCCGACCTCCCGCTCGCCCAGCCAGACCTGCCGGGCGTGCACGTCGATGCGCAGCCTGCCGACCCGCAGCTCGCTCGTGCTCCGGACGCTGCGGGCGGTACGCCGCATCACCGCCTCGATGCGGGCCTGCAACTCCACCATCGAGAACGGCTTGACGACGTAGTCGTCGGCGCCGGCCCGCAGGCCGGCCACCCGGTCGTGCTCCTCGGCGCGGGCGGTGACCGCGATGATGGCCACGTCCTCGTCGGCCTGCCGCAGCCGCCGGCACACCTCCAGGCCGTCGCCGTCGGGCAGGTTGAGGTCCAGCAGGACCAGGTCGACCGCGCCGGCCCGGACCGCCTCGGCGGCCGTCAGCGCCGACACCACCTCGTGTCCCCGGCGGCGCAGCGCCTTGCCGAGGGCAGACGCCACGCGTAGGTCGTCTTCGACCAGGAGTACCCGCACGCGCATCCCCCCGGACCTCGTCGCCGCCGGATCATGCGAGTCTTGCCGACGATCATCGACTTGACCAGTGCGGACGCAAGATCGTGACCGCAGCATGATCCGATCCGGACCCGACGGCGGAGCCCCGGTGACGGGAGCCGCCGAACCCTCCGGCCGCTACCAGTCGGGGGTGTTCCGGGCATCCACCGATCGGGTGGATTGACGGCGGAACGCGCGGGGCAATACCCGCACGCGCGCCACCGGCCCCGCCGTGTGGTGCGCTCATGGTGCGGTGCGCGCTCATGATCTTGCGCATAGGGAGCGACATGCAGGTCTGGCCGGGTGAGCGGTACCCCCTGGGGGCCACCTACGACGGGATGGGCACCAACTTCGCCATCTTCTCGGAGGTGGCCGAGCGGATCGAGCTGTGTCTGTTCGACGAGTGGGACACCGGGGCGGAACGGCGGGTCGAGCTGCGTGAGGTCGACGCGTACGTCTGGCACGCGTACATCCCCGGCATCGAGCCGGGGCAGCGCTACGGCTACCGCGTGCACGGGCCGTACGACCCGGCGAACGGCCTGCGCTGCAACCCGGCCAAGCTGCTGCTCGACCCGTACGCCAAGGCGGTCGACGGCGACGTGCGCTGGGACCCGGCCGTCTACGACTACGAGCACGGCGACCCGGAGCGCATGAACACCACCGACTCGGCGCCGTTCATGCCGAAGTCCGTGGTGGTCAACCCGTACTTCGACTGGGGCAACGACTCCCCGCCCCGCATCCCCTACCACCACTCGGTGATCTACGAGGCGCACGTGCGCGGCCTGACGATGCGCCACCCGGACATCCCCGACGAGCTGCGCGGCACGTACGCCGGCCTCGCCTCCCCGCCGATGATCGAGCACCTGACGAAGCTCGGCGTGACCGCCATCGAGCTGATGCCGGTGCACCAGTTCGTGCACGACCACCGGCTGACCGACCTGGGGCTGCGCAACTACTGGGGCTACAACACCATCGGCTTCTTCGCCCCGCACCACGGCTACTCGGCGCTCGGGCACCTCGGTCAGCAGGTGCAGGAGTTCCGGGGCATGGTCAAGGCGCTGCACGCCGCCGGCATCGAGGTCATCCTCGACGTGGTCTACAACCACACCGCCGAGGGCAACCACCTCGGCCCGACGCTGAGCTTCAAGGGCGTCGACAACGCCAGCTACTACCGGCTCAGCGAGGACGACCGCCGCTACTACGTCGACTACACCGGCACCGGCAACAGCCTCAACGTCCGCAGCCCCCACTCGCTCCAGCTGATCATGGACTCGCTGCGGTACTGGGTGACCGAGATGCACGTCGACGGGTTCCGCTTCGACCTCGCCGCCACCCTCGCCCGGGAGTTCTACGAGGTCGACCGCCTCTCCACCTTCTTCGAGGTGGTGCAGCAGGACCCGGTGGTCAGCCAGGTCAAGCTGATCGCCGAGCCGTGGGACGTCGGGCCGGGCGGCTACCAGGTGGGCAACTTCCCGCCGGTGTGGACCGAGTGGAACGGCAAGTACCGCGACACCGTGCGCGACTTCTGGCGCGGCGAGCCGGCCACCCTCGCCGAGTTCGCCTCCCGCATCTCCGGCTCCGCCGACCTCTACCAGGACGACGGGCGCCGCCCGTTCCACAGCATCAACTTCGTCACCTGCCACGACGGGTTCACGCTGCGCGACCTGGTGTCGTACAACGACAAGCACAACGAGGCCAACGGTGAGTCCAACCGCGACGGCGAGAGCCACAACCGGTCCTGGAACTGCGGCGTCGAGGGCGACACCGACGACGAGGCCGTACGCGCCCTGCGGGCCCGGCAGCGGCGCAACTTCCTGGCCACCCTGGTGCTGTCGCAGGGCGTGCCGATGATCGGCCACGGCGACGAGCTGGGCCGCACCCAGCGCGGCAACAACAACGCCTACTGCCAGGACAGCGAGCTGGCCTGGGTCGACTGGGACGACGCCGACACCGACCTGCTGGAGTTCACCCGCAAGCTGGTCGACTTCCGCCGCCGCCACCAGGTGTTCCGTCGGCGGCGCTTCTTCACCGGCCTGCCGGTGCGCTCCCGGCTGGTCGACGAGCCCCTGCCGGACCTGGCCTGGTACACCCCCGACGGGCGGGAGATGACCGGCGAGGACTGGGGCAACGACTTCGGCCGCGCCGTCGCGCTCTTCGTCAACGGCGAGGGCATCCGCGAGCGCGGCCCGTACGGCCAGCGCCACCTGGACGCCTCCTTCCTGCTCTGCTTCAACGCCCACGACGCCCCACTGGACTTCACCGTGCCCGGCCCCGAGTTCGGGCAGCGCTGGGAACTGGTGATCAGCACCGCGGAACCGGAACCGGAGAAGACCACGGTGGTCGAGGCGGGCGGCACCCTCTGCGTGCCCGACCGGTGCGTGGTGGTGCTGGAGAGGAAGGCCTGACATGTCGACCACCCCTCGACCCGACGCGCCCCGGGTGGGCGCCACCTACCGGGTGCAGGTCCGCCCCGGCTTCGACCTGGACGCCACCGCCGAGCTGGCCGACTACCTGGCCGGCCTCGGCGTCACCCACCTCTACAGCGCGCCCCTGCTCACCGCCACCCCCGGCTCGGCGCACGGCTACGACGTGGTCGACCACCGCGCCGTCAACCCCGAGCTGGGCGGCGAGGCGGCCCGGCAGCGGCTGCTGCGGGCGCTGCGCGCCGCCGGGCTCGGGCTGGTCGTCGACATCGTGCCCAACCACGCCGGGGTGGCCGTGCCCGCGGCGAACCCCGCCTGGTGGGACGTGCTGCGCCGGGGCCGGGACTCGGCGTACGCGGCCTGGTTCGACGTCGACTGGGACCGTGGCCGGCTGCTGCTGCCGGTGCTGGCCGACTCCCCGGACGCCCTCGACGACCTCAAGCTCGCCGACGGGGAGCTGCGCTACCACGAGCACCGCCTCCCCGTGGCCGACGGCACCGGCGACGGCACCCCCCGCGAGGTGCACGACCGGCAGCACTACGAGCTGGTCTCCTGGCGGCGCGGCGACACCGAACTCACGTACCGCCGCTTCTTCGCCGTCTCCGACCTGGCCGGGCTGCGGGTGGAGGACCCGGAGGTCTTCGCCGCCACCCACGAGCAGGTCCTGCGGTGGGCGGCGGCCGGCGAGATCGACGGCATCCGCGTCGACCACCCGGACGGGCTGCGCGACCCCTCGGCTCACCTGGCGCGGCTGCGCGACGCCGCGCCGCACGCGTGGCTGGTGGTGGAGAAGATCCTGGAGTACGGCGAGGAGCTGCCGGACTGGCCGGTGGACGGCACCACCGGCTACGACGCCCTCGCCGCCGTCTGCGGGCTCTTCGTCGACCCCGACGCGGAGGGCGACTTCACCGCCCTGGACACCCACCTCGTCGGCCGGCACACCTCCTGGCAGGACCTCACCCACGACACGAAGCTCGCCGCGGCCACCCGGCTGCTGTCGGCCGAGCTGACCCGCCTCGCCGCACTCGCCCCCGACGTGGACCACGACGCCGCCCGCGCGGCGCTGGCCGAGCTGGCCGCCGCGTTCCCGGTCTACCGGGGCTACCCGCCGCACGGCGCCCGGCACCTGGCCACCGCCCGCGCCGAGGCCGGCCGCCGCCGCCCCGACCTGACCGCCGTGCTGGACGCGCTCACCCGCCGGCTGCGCGACCCCGACGACGAGCTGGCGAAGCGCTTCCCGCAGCTCACCGGCGCGGTCATGGCCAAGGGCGTGGAGGACACCGCCTTCTACCGGTGGAGCCGCTTCGTCGCGCTCAACGAGGTCGGCGGCAGCCCCGCGCACTTCGGCGTGCCGCCGGCCGAGTTCCACCGCTTCGCCGCCGCCCGGCAGGTGCGCTGGCCGGCGAGCATGACGACGCTCTCCACCCACGACACCAAGCGCTCCGAGGACGTACGGGCCCGCCTCGCCGTACTCAGCGAGCTGCCGGGGCGCTGGGCCGACCTCGTCGCCCGGTGGGCGGCCCGCGCGCCGCTGCCCGACCCGGCCTTCGCGCACCTGCTGTGGCAGACCGCCGTGGGCGCCTGGCCGATCGAACGGGAGCGGCTGCACGCGTACGTCGAGAAGGCCGCCCGCGAGGCGTCGGCCACCACGAGCTGGGCCGACCCCGACCCGGTCTTCGAGCGGGCCATGCACGACGTGGTCGACGCGATGTACGACGACCGGCAGCTGCACGCCGAGCTGACCGCCTTCGCCGACGAGATCGCCCCCGCCGGCTGGTCCAACTCGCTGGGGCAGAAGCTCGTGCAGCTCGCCATGCCCGGGGTGCCCGACACCTATCAGGGCACCGAGCTGTGGGACAACTCGCTGGTGGACCCCGACAACCGCCGCCCGGTCGACTTCGCCGTACGCCGGGAGCTGCTGGCCCGCCTCGACGCCGGCCCGCCCCCGCCGGTGGACGCGGACGGCGCGGCGAAGCTGCTGGTGGTGTCGCGGGCCCTGCGGCTGCGCCGCGACCGCCCGGAGCTGTTCGGCGGCTACCGGCCGGTGCCGGCCCACGGGCGCGCCGGCCGGCACGCGCTCGCCTTCGACCGGGGCGGCGCCGTCGCGGTCGCCACCCGGCTGCCGCTCGGCCTGGCGCGCGCCGGCGGCTGGGGCGACACCACCCTGTCACTTCCCGTTCACGAGATGACCGACGTGTTCACGGGCCGGGCCTACAGTGGCGGACAGACCCCGCTGGCCGACCTGCTGGCCACCTACCCCGTCGCGCTGCTGGCTCCCACCACCGAGTCCGTGGAGGCTTCATGACCGAGTTCACGGTGTGGGCGCCGCAGGCCGCCCGCGTCCGGCTGCGCCTGCCGGGCGTCGCCGACCACGAGATGCGCTCCGGGCCGGACGGCTGGTGGCGGGTCGAGGTGCCCGCCGCCGGCCCCGGCACCGACTACGCCTTCCTGCTCGACGACGACGAGCGGGCCCTGCCCGACCCCCGCTCGCCCTGGCAGCCCGAGGGCGTGCACGGGCCGAGCCGGCGCTACGACCACGCGGTGTTCGAGTGGACCGACCAGGCCTGGACCGGCCGGCAGCTGCCCGGCGCCGTCCTCTACGAGCTGCACGTCGGCACCTTCACCCCCGAGGGCACCTTCGACGCCGCCATCGGCCGCCTCGACCACCTCGTCGACCTCGGCGTCGACATGATCGAGCTGCTGCCGGTCAACGCCTTCAACGGCGAGCACAACTGGGGCTACGACGGGGTCTGCTGGTATGCCCCGCACCAGCCCTACGGCGGGCCGGACGGCCTGAAACGACTGGTGGACGCCGCCCACGCCAAGGGCCTGGGGGTGATCCTCGACGTCGTCTACAACCATTTCGGGCCCTCCGGGGCCTACGCGCCGATGTTCGCGCCGTACCTCACCGAGCAGAGCAACACCTGGGGCCGCACCGTCAACCTCGACGGGCCGCACTCCGACGGCGTGCGCCGCTACATCGTCGACAGCATCCTGATGTGGCTGCGCGACTACCACGTCGACGGCCTGCGGCTCGACGCCGTGCACGCCATGCCCGACTCCCGCGCCACACCCTGGCTCGAGGAGGTGGCCATCGAGGTCGAGGCGCTCGCCACCCACCTCGGCCGGCCGCTGTCGCTGATCGCCGAGTCCGACCTCAACGACCCCCGGCTGATCACGCCCAGGGAGGCCGGCGGCTTCGGCCTGCACGCCCAGTGGAACGACGACGCCCACCACGCCCTGCACACCCTGCTCACCGGCGAACGGCAGGGCTACTACGGCGACTTCGGCTCGCTGGAATGCCTCACCGACGTGCTCACCGGCGGGTTCTTCCACGCCGGCACCTGGTCCAGCTTCCGCAACCGCCACCACGGCCGGCCCGTCGACCGGCAGCGCACCCCCGGCCACCGGTTCGTCGCGTACCTGCAGAACCACGACCAGATCGGCAACCGGGCCACCGGCGACCGGATCTCCGCCACCCTCTCCCCGGGGTTGCTGCGGGTCGGCGCGATGCTGCTGTTCACCGCCCCGTTCACCCCGATGCTGTTCATGGGGGAGGAGTGGGCGGCCAGCACCCCGTGGCAGTTCTTCACCAGCCACCCCGAGCCGGAGCTGGCGACCGCCGTGGCCAACGGCCGCAAGCGGGAGTTCGCCGCGCACGGCTGGCCGGAGGGCGACGTGCCGGACCCGCAGGACCCGCAGACCTTCGTCCGCTCCCGGCTCGACTGGGCCGAGCTGGACAAACCCGAACACCGCGAGATGTACGAGTTCCACAAGCGGCTCATCGCGCTGCGCAAGAGCCGCCCCGACCTGTCCGACCCGAGGCTGCACGCCGTGGACGTACGCCCCGGCGACCAGTTCCTGGTGATGCGCCGGGGCGGGACGCTGGTGGCGGCGAACCTGGCCGCCAAGCCGCAGCGGATCACGCTGCCGGGGGTGGCACGCCGGGTGCTGCTCGCGACGGGGGAGGGGGTCACGGTGATGCGGGACCGCATCGAGCTGCCGGCGGAGTCGGCGGCGATCGTGGCGCTCTGACGGCGCTCGACGTCGTCCTGCCTCCGGCAGTGGCGTCGCGGCTGGCGGCGGTCGGCCCGTCCCCGCCGGCGGTGGTCAGCCGGCGGCCAGCACCTCGCGCAGCTTGGCCGCGAACTGGGCGGGCTTGCCCGCGTAGCCGAACTCGCCGCCGAGGAAGCCGCCGTGGTGGCTCGGGAACACCACGGCCTCCTGGCCGAGCAGCGCCGCGGTGGCGACCGCCGTACGGGCCGTGTACGTCCCCGCCGTCTCCTCGCCGACCGCGATCACGATCCGGGTCGGCGCCGCGGCGAGCGCCGCCGCGTCGGGCCGGTAGTCGATGACCGACTCGGAGGCCTTCGACAGCAGCGGGTCGTCGCGGGAGCCGTCGTCCTCGGTCGGCAGGCCGAACGCCGCCGG
The DNA here is from genome assembly GCF_048060285.1 of Micromonospora sp. LOL_025. Lineage (NCBI taxonomy): Bacteria > Bacillati > Actinomycetota > Actinomycetes > Micromonosporales > Micromonosporaceae > Micromonospora > Micromonospora sp. LOL_025. Next base: position 11,189 of record NZ_JBHMIR010000058.1, read on the forward strand.
GTCGGGCGTGGGCTGGGCGAAGTAGGCGTCGGTGTACTCACCCTGCCAGGACGTCATCACGATGAACGCGGCCATGCCCGCACCCTGGCCCTTTGCCTGGTAAGCCTCGTGGACGGCGGCCTGCGCGCGCTCGGCCGCCGCCGCGTCGGGAAGCACCGCGTTGATCGGCGGCTCGTGCGCCACCAGCGTGCCGACGTCGCCGGGGTGGGCCGCGACCAGTTCGAGCGCGGTCACCGCCCCGCCGCTGCTGGCGAACACGTCGACCGGACCGCCGCCGAGCGCCTCGATCAGCAGGTGCAGGTCGGCCGCCTGCTGCTGCGGCGTGTGGTCCGTCCGGTCGTCGCTGCGGACGCTGCGGCCCAGACCGCGCGGGTCGTAGGTGACGACCGTCCGGTCGGTGAAGTGGGGGGCGAGCGCGTTGAAGCCCTCCGCCGTCATCGGTTGGCCGATCATGAGCAGCGTGCGGTGATCGCCGGAGGCCGACAGCGGACTGCGCACGTCATAGACCAGGTCGGCGCCGGGCGCGGCGAGGGTGTGGGTCTCCATCGTCGTCATGCCGGCGAGCGTACGGCCGAGGGGTGACAGAACGGGCGCCACGCGCGGGAGTGGCACCACCTGCCCCGGTTCTCGGCACCGACGTCAGGATCTGCGTATGGAGTTCTTCTGCTATCACCGCGACCGGCGCGACTCGCTGGGACTTCGCACCGAGCTGCGCGAGGAGCACTGGTCCTACATGGACCGGTATGCGGCTCAGATGATCGCCCGTGGGCCGACCTTCATGCCTCGAGCGGACACGAAGGGGCACCCGCCGCCAGGCGGGCGCCCCTTCGTGAACAAACGTGTCCAGTGACTACCGGAAGGTGACGTCACTTCTGTTGACCTTGCAGTTGGCGTCGTTCCAGCCCTCACCGAGGTAGCTGGGTTCGCTGCCCTTGGGCACACCCTTGTACTTGCCGCAGATGGTGGCCGAGCCGATCACGACCACGCGAGTGATCGTTGCGGTGTCGTTCCAGTTGCTGTTGATGCCGGCGAGCATGTCGATGTCGTCGACGAGGACGTTGTCGATACGCACGTGACGGGTGTGCGAGGTGGAACAGTTGCCACAAGCGCGGTACAGCTTGCCGGACCCCTTGAGGTAGAAGCCGGAGATGTTGACCGTGCCGTTGCCGTTGTGCTGGAAGGTCTTGTCGCTGCCGTTGCGCGCGCCGCCACCGATGACGTAGGAGGTACCGCCGTTGGTCTGCTTGAAGGTGGCGGCGTCCTCACCGATGTCGTTCCACCACACGTTGCGCAGTGTGCAGGTGCCCTCGCAGTGCACGCCGTCACCGGCAGGCGAACCGAGGATGACGTTCTGCAGCGTGCCACCATTGGCGATCTTGAACATCGGGTCCTGCGACTCGCCCTGTCCACCGTCACCGATGCAGCAGTACGTCTTCATCCCGCCGTCGAAGGTGCCGGAGACGCTGACCGTGCCCGAGATGCTCACCGAGCCGGCCGACGACGGCCACGCACCAGTCGGCGCGCCTGGGTTGCTGGTCGGGTTGGCCGTCGGACTGCTGGTGGGGCCACTGGTCGGACTGGTGGTCGGGGTCGACCCGCCGCTGGAGTACGTCTCGAACTCGGCGATCCGTGGGGTGCCGGACGCGCTGGTGATGACGAAGGAGATCTTCTTCAGCGACGTCGAGGAGAAGTTGATGGTGCTTGGGGCGCTGCTGCCGCTGGCCAGGACGGAGCCCGTGTCGTGGTTCTTGAGCTGCCAGCCGCTGATCGAGCCGCCGCCCGAGGCCTGCACGATGGCGGCCGAGGACACCGTCGTGGCGCTGCCCCACTTGACCGAGACCGTGCCGGTCGAGCCGCTCGGTGACCAGTAGGTGCTGGGGTTGCCGTCGATGACGTTGCCATAGCTGGTGCCACTGGCCTTGCTGGAGCCGTCAGCGCCGGCGCCGAGGCTCAGGTTCGTGGCGGCCGAGGCGTTGGGAATCTGCAGCGCCAGGGCGACGACGGCACCTGCGACCGCGGTGGCACCACCGGCCAGCCACCGCGTGGCGACTTTGCGTCTCATCTGAGTTCACCTTTCAGGCATGAGCATCGGGACGGGAAAGCGCTTTCCGACAACGATAGAGACTGACCAATGAAGAGGCAAGGATCACTTCTTGTTGACGATCGCTTCCTGCGCGTAGTGCCACGCGGTGCTACTCCGGCGGCGAGGCGGGTGTAGGTGTCACCGTTGCGCAGGTGGGCCGGGGCGTATAGCCCTGACCTGCACGGTCAGGATAAAAAGGCTCAATGGATGGGCATGGGGTCGCACAGCAGGCGACCAGGCGCACGCGTGTCGGCGGTCGCCCGAGTCCTCGGGCAGCGCAGCCTCAAGTCGAGTTTTTAGCCGTCAAAGGGCTCAGGATGGTCCGGGCCAGCGCGGCGAGCCGGGTTTGCAGGTCGTCGTCGGTCCGCCCGCCGAGGTCGTCTTCGAGATCTGTGGCCAGGGCGGCGACCGTCGGGAGCAGGTCGCCCAGCGGGCTGCCCTCGTGTCCCACCACGGCGTCGCCGTCGACGCCGGTCACCAGCAGGTCGCAGGCCAGCATCACCGCGTGGTGCGGGTCGGCGTCGTAGAGCAGCGCCCGGGCCTGTTCGGCCCGGAGCCGGCGAAGAAGTTCGTCATCCACGCGCCGAGGCTAAGGGCCGCCACGCAACCCCGGGCGTCAGTCTGGTCGGGGACAACCAAGATGAAAGGGCACATGCAACTGTCAGGCTGAGACAGCGGCACCGTTGGCAAGGTACACCGGGACTTGTCGGGCTCGGGCTTGTATCGCCGCGCCGGCCCGGGGAGCCACATTCACTGGAAGCCGCTGCCCAACCTCCTCAAGCGAGAAGAAGGCGGCATCTTCCAGTTCCTGCCGAGGCAGATCGATGCCCTCCAGGCTGTCGAGCGTCCCGCAGTCGAAGGTGAAGTGGATCAGGGCGCGTGGCCGCTGCCCCGCAGCAGGTGCCCAGTCCACGACGAGGAGATCCCCTGCAGCGACGACGAGGCCCAGCTCTTCGCGGACCTCACGGGTGCAGGCCTGATGCGGATACTCGGCCTCCTCCACGTACCCGCCGGGGAAAGCCCAATGGTCGCGATACGTGGGTTTCACGAGCAGAACGTTCCCCGCCGGATCGGTGATGAGCGCTCCTGCGGCAGCATGGAAGGCCGGCAGGTTGGCATACCAGGTGGCGGGATCCGTCCAGGTCATCTCTGTGACGCTAGCCGTCACGTTCTGATGTTGTCTCGCGTCAGTTGCGCGCAGGTGAAGCCGAGAGCCACAAGGAGTTCGTTCACTTCAGACTTCGCGCGGTAAGGGCTCAGCGTGGCGGCGAGTTCGCGGACCCGGTGCGTCACGCGAGCCGAGCGGACGGCATGCACGTGCTCTTCCAGTTCGCGCCCCCAGTCGCAGGCAGCGTCCACGTCCCCGGCACGGGCATGGGTCGTCGCGATGAGCGCAGTATGAAGAGCGCGCGTCCGGGCGTTCTGGTTGGCCAGAGTCACCGCGCCAGGCGCGTGACGCAGGGCCTGTCGGTACAGCCGCAGGTCACTCAGGCACCTCACCGCAGTGCCCGCAAAGTGGCCCGCACTCAAGTAGGCGGCCCAGCGTGGGCCGCTGCCGGCGTCCGTTCGGTCCAGGGCACGTTCCGCCTTCGCAAGTGCCTTCTGACATGCACGTCGTTCGCCCGACCGGCCGTATGCGCTGGCGGCGGTCGTGTACAGGCGTGCGCGGACTGCGGCGGGGGCGCGGCCTGCTCCGTCGATGGCGGCCTCGGCGAGTCGTGCAGCATCTTGCGAGTGCCCAAGATAGACGGCCTGCGTGGCGAGGTTGGCCAGCAAATGGGCACCGTACAGGCGGTTGCCCTTCCCCTCGTAACGTGGAGGCCAGAACTTGAGGGATAGAGGTTCATGGCTGAGACGAGACGC
>NZ_JBHMIR010000059.1:0-15037 GCF_048060285.1 Micromonospora sp. LOL_025
TCGGTGGCGGGGGTGTTGGGTTCGCCGGGGCAGTCGGCGTACGCGGCGGGTAACGCGTTCCTGGACGGGCTTGCGGCGTACCGGCGGCAGCGCGGCCTGCCGGCTGTCAGCCTCGCCTGGGGCATGTGGGACACGGATGGCATGGCCGCCTCCCTCGACGAGGCCGACCGGGCGCGATCGACCCGGGGCGGCGTCACCGCGATGAACGCCGAGACCGGGCTGCGGCTGTTCGACGCGGCGCTGACCGCCGACCGTCCCGCCCTGGTGCCCGCCGTGATCGACCTGGCCGCCCTCCGGGCCGCCGCCGGCGTCGGCCTGGTGCCACCGATGCTCCGCAACCTGGTCGGCACGACCACGGCCCGCCGCCAGGCGGGACAGGGCACCACCTGGGCGACCCGCATCAGCGGCCTCGCCGCCGACGAGGCGCGCGCCGAGATCGACGTGCTGGTACGCGGCCTCGTCGCGCAGGTGCTCGGGCACGGCGGCGCGGAGGCCGTGCCGGCCGACCGGGCGTTCCGGGAGCTGGGCTTCGACTCGCTGACCGCCGTGGACCTGCGAAACCGCGTCAACGCGGCCACCGGCCTCCGGCTGCCCTCGACGCTGGTGTTCGACTACCCGACGCCCCAGGCGCTCGCCGCACACGTGCACGCCGAACTGGCCGGCGCCGCCAGCGGTCCCGCCGCGTCGGGCGCCCGGGCCACGACCCGGGTCGACGAGCCGCTCGCCATCGTGGGCATGGCCTGCCGCTACCCGGGCGGCGTCGAGACGCCCGATCAGCTCTGGGCGCTGCTGGCCGCCGGCGGCGAGGGCATCGGGGAGTTCCCCACCGACCGCGGCTGGGACCTGGAGAGCCTGTTCGACCCCGATCCGGACCACCCCGGCACGTCGTACACGCGGCACGGTGGCTTCCTCTACGGGGCGGCGGACTTCGACCCCGGCTTCTTCGGCATCTCGCCGCGCGAGGCCCTGGCGATGGATCCGCAGCAGCGGCTGCTGCTGGAGGCGTCGTGGGAGTCGTTCGAGTCCGCCGGTCTCGACCCGCAGCGGCTGCGGGGCAGCCGGACCGGCGTCTTCGCCGGGGTCATGTACCACGACTACGCGACGAAGCTGATGGAGCAGGCCGACGAGGTCGAGGGCTACGTCGGCACCGGCAACTCGGGCAGCGTGCTCTCCGGCCGGGTCGCGTACACGTTCGGCCTGGAAGGGCCGGCGGTCACCGTCGACACCGCCTGCTCGTCGTCGCTGGTGGCGCTGCACCTCGCCGCGCAGGCGCTGCGCAGCGGCGAGTGCGACCTCGCCCTGGCCGGTGGCGTGACGGTGATGGCGACGCCCGGCACGTTCATCGAGTTCTCCCGGCAACGGGGCCTTTCCCAGGACGGCCGGTGCAAGTCGTTCGCCGCCTCGGCGGACGGCACGGGCTGGTCCGAGGGCGTGGGCGTGCTGCTGGTGCAGCGCCTCTCCGACGCCCAGCGCGAGGGCCGGAAGATCCACGCCGTCCTGCGCGGCACGGCTGTGAACCAGGACGGCGCGTCGAACGGCCTGACCGCCCCGAACGGCCCGTCGCAGCAGCGCGTGATCCGGCAGGCCCTCGCGAACGCCCGTTTGACCCCGGCCGACGTGGACGCGGTCGAGGCGCACGGCACGGGCACCACGCTCGGTGACCCGATCGAGGCGCAGGCGCTGCTGGCCACGTACGGGCAGGAGCGTCCGCAGGACCGGCCGCTGCTGCTCGGGTCGGTGAAGTCCAACATCGGGCACACCCAGGCCGCCGCCGGTGTGGCCGGTGTGATCAAGATGGTGCTGGCGATGCGGCACGGTCTCGTCCCGCCGACGCTGCACGTCGACGAGCCGTCCCCGCACATCGACTGGACCGCCGGCGCGGTCGCCCTGACGACCGAGCCCACCCCGTGGCCGCAGGTGAACCGGCCGCGCCGGGCGGCGGTGTCCTCGTTCGGCATCTCCGGCACCAACGCGCACGTGATCATCGAGCAGCCGCCCGGCGAGGCGACCGACGGGCGCGCCGCAGACCGTCCGCGCGCCGGCGTCGTACCCCTGGTGCTCTCCGCCGTGGACGCCCCGGCGCTGCGCGAACAGGCGGCCCGGCTGGGCGCGCACCTGGCGGCGCACCCGGAGCTGGAACCGGCCGACGTCGCGCACGCCCTGGTCACCACCCGGGCCGCGTTCGGCCACCGCGCCGTCGTCCTCGGCCGCGACACCCTCGGCCTGACGCGGGCACTGGAGTCGTTCCGCCTCGGCGAGGCCACCCCCGCCACGGTCACCGGCGTCGCGCTGCGGGGCGGCGACCCGGTCCTCGTCTTCCCCGGCCACGGCGACCCGTGGCCCGCCACGACGGTCGAGCTGCTGGACCGGTCGCCGGAGTTCGCCGCCGCGATCGCCGAGTGCGAGGCGGCCCTCGCGCCCTGGACGGACTGGTCCCTCACCGCCGTGCTGCGCGGCGCGGACGGCGCACCGCCCTCGACGGACCCCCGGGTGACGCACCCCGTCCGGTGGGCCGTGGCGGTCTCGCTGGCCCGCTGGTGGCGTTCCCTCGGCGTCCGGCCCGCCGCCGTGGTCGGGCACGCCCACGGCGAGGTCGCGGCCGCCTGCGTGGCCGGCGCGCTGTCGCTGGCGGACGCGGCGAGGACGATCGCCCTCGCCAGCGGGGCCGAGGTGGACCCGGGCGCGCTGGCCGGGATCACCCTCCGGGCGGTCGAGCTGCCGCTGTACTCGGCGGCGACCGGCGGGCGGGTCGACACCGACGGCCTCGACGTCGCCCTCTGGTACCGGGGACTGGCCGACGGCATCGACGTCGACCCGGTCGTACGCGCCCTGCTCGACGAGGGCCACCAGATCCTCGTCGAGGCCGCCCCCGAGCCCGTGCTCGCCGCCGGGATGCGGGAGATCGCGCACGCCGCCGACGACGCCGTCGTGGTGGCCGCCGCCGACACCGACGCCGGCGGTTGGCTGCGGATGCTGACCGTCCTCGCCCGCCTGCACGTCCACGGCGTGCCCGTGGACTGGACGGCGATCCTGGGCGCCCGCACCGGCCCGCCGGTGCAGCTGCCGACGTACGCCTTCCAGCGCCAGCGCTACTGGCCGCAGGCGCCGGTGGCGACCGGCCCCGCCCCCGCCGGGTCCGACGAGACGGACCGGCACTTCTGGGAGGCCGTGGAGCGGGCCGACCCGCAGGCGTTGGCCGCCGCGATGCGGATCGACGAGACGGCGGCCCGGTCCCTCGACCCCGCCCTGCCGCTGCTCTCCTCGTGGCGCCGACGCCGCCGCGACGAGTCCACCGTGGACTCTTGGCGGTACCGGGTGACCTGGAAGCCGGTGACCGTCGCGCCGGAGGCCACCCTGTCCGGCGCCTGGCTGCTGCTGGTGCCGGCGGCCGGCACCGAGCACCCCCTGGTCGACGGCGCCGCCCGGGCCCTCACCGAGGGCGGGGCCGAGGTCGTCCTGATCGACGTGCCGGACCCGGACCGGCAGGCGCTGGCCGACCGGCTGGCCCGTACCGGCGTCGCCCCCGGAGCCGTCGCCGGTGTGCTCTCCCTGCTCGGCCTGGACGACGCCGCGCACCCGACCCACCCGGTGGTGCCGGCGGGCCTCGCCGGCACGTACGCCCTGGTCCAGGCCCTCGGCGACGCCGGTGTCACCGCCCCGCTGTGGTGCGCCACCGCCGGCGCGGTCTCCACCGGCCGGGCCGACCCGCTCGACCGGCCCCGCCAGGCGATGCTCTGGGGACTCGGCCGGGTGGTCGCCCTGGAGCACCCGGACCGCTGGGGCGGCCTCGTGGACCTGCCCACCGAGCCGGACCCGCGGGACCGGGCCCGGCTCGTGGCGGTGCTGGCCGGCGTCGACGCCGAGGACCAGTTGGCGCTGCGCCCCTCCGGGGTGTTCGCCCGGCGACTGGTCCGGGCCCGCACCGACCGTACGGCGACCGGCGACTGGCGTCCCGCAAGCGGCGCCGTCCTGGTCACCGGCGGCCTCGGGTCGATCGGGGCCCAGGTGGCGCGCTGGCTGGCCCGCGAGGGCGTCGGCGAGCTGGTGCTGACCGGCCGCCAGGGCCCCGCCACGCCCGGCGCGGACGAGCTGGCCGACGAACTGCGCGCCGCCGGCGCCACGGTCACCATGGCCGCCTGCGACATCGCCGACCCCGACGCCGTACGGGCCCTCGTCGAGCGGCTCGCCGGGCAGGGCACCCGCGTCGGGGCCGTGTTCCACACCGCCGGGGTCGCCCACGCCGGGCCGGTCGCGGCCACCGACGTGGCCGAACTCGCGGACGCCCTGCGGGCCAAGGTGGCCGGCGCGGTGAACCTCGACGAGGTGTGCGGCGACGACCTCTCGGCGTTCGTGCTCTTCTCCTCCGGGGCCGGCGTCTGGGGCGGCGGGCACCAGGGCGGCTACGCCGCGGCCAACGCCTTCCTCGACGCGTTCGCCGAGGACCGGCGACGGCGCGGCCGGGCGGCCACCGCCGTCGCCTGGGGTGCCTGGGACGGCGGCGGCATGGTCGACGCCGAGGGCGCCGCCGACCAGATGTTCCGCTCGGGCGTGCGGGCCATGCGCCCCGACCTCGCGGTCTCCGTCCTGGCCGAGGCGCTGGACCACGGCGACACCACGCTCACCGTGGCGGACATCGCCTGGGACCGGTTCCTCCAGACCTACACGCTGGCCCGTCCCCGGCCGCTGATCGCCGACGTCCCGGAGGTGGCCCGGCTGCTCGCCGCCGGGCAGCGCGACGGTGACGCGACCGACGCGGCCTCGCCCCTGCGCGGCCGGCTGGCCGGCCTCGCCGCGGCGGAACGGCGCCGCGTCCTGCTCGACCTCGTACGGGTCCACGCGGCAGCGGTGCTGCGCCTGTCCTCGCCGCAGGCGTTGGCGGCGGACCGGTCGTTCCGGGAGATCGGCTTCGACTCGCTCAGCGCCGTCGAGATGCGCAACCGGCTCGCCGAGGCGGTGGGGCTGAGCCTGCCGGCGACCCTGGTCTTCGACCGCCCGACGCCCGAGGCCCTCGCCGAGCACCTGGCGACCCGGCTCACCGGCGACGACACCCCGGCGACCGCGCCCGTGCGGGCCGCCACCGCGCCGGACGAGCCGATCGCCATCGTCTCGATGAGCTGCCGGTACCCCGGCGGCGTCGCCGGTCCCGAGGACCTGTGGCGGCTGGTCGCCGAGGGGCGGGACGGGATCGCGGAGTTCCCGACCGACCGGGGCTGGGACCTGGAGGCGATCTACCACCCCGACCCCGACCGGCCCGGCACCTCGTACGTCCGGGAGGGCGGCTTCCTCACCGACGCCGCCGGCTTCGACGCCGCCCTGTTCGGCATCTCCCCGCGCGAGGCGATGGTGATGGACCCGCAGCAGCGGGTGCTGCTGGAGAGCGCCTGGGAGCTGTTCGAGCGCTCCGGCACCGCGCCGGCCGACATGCGGGAGACCAACACCGGCGTCTTCGTCGGCACCAACGGCCAGGACTACGCGACGCTGCTGATGGCCGCCCGGGTCGAGACCGAGGGCTACCAGGCCACCGGCAACGTCGCCGCCGTCATCAGCGGTCGGCTGGCGTACCACTTCGGGTTGCAGGGCCCCGCCGTCAGCGTCGACACCGCCTGCTCGTCGTCGCTGGTGGCGTTGCACCTGGCCTGCCAGTCCCTGCGGCAGGGCGAGTGCGACGTCGCGGTCGCCGGCGGCGTGACGGTGATGGCCACCCCCGGGCCGTTCCTGGAGTTCGCCCGGCAGCGGGGGCTGGCCCTCGACGGCCGGTGCAAGTCGTTCGCCGGAGCCGCCGACGGCACCGGCTGGGGCGAGGGCGTGGGCCTGCTGATGTTGCAGCGGCTCTCCGACGCCCAGCGCGACGGCCGGCGGATCCTGGCCGTCGTGCGCGGCTCGGCGATGAACCAGGACGGCGCCAGCAACGGCCTGACCGCGCCCAACGGGCCGGCCCAGGAACGGGTGATCAGCCAGGCGCTGGCCAACGCCCGGCTGACCGCCGCCGACGTGGACGCCGTCGACGGGCACGGCACCGGCACCCGGCTCGGCGACCCCATCGAGGCGCAGGCGCTGCTGGCCACGTACGGGCGCGACCGGCCCGTGGACCGGCCGCTCTGGCTCGGCTCGGTCAAGTCGAACATCGGCCACACCCAGGCCGCCGCCGGAGTCTCCGGCGTGATCAAGATGGTGCTGGCGCTCCAGCACGACCTGCTGCCGCCCACCCTGCACGTGGACGAGCCCTCGCCGCACGTGGACTGGTCGGCGGGCGCGGTCGCGCTGCTGACCGAGGCGCAGCCGTGGCCGCAGGTGGACCGGCCGCGCCGGGCCGGCGTGTCGTCGTTCGGGGTCAGCGGCACCAACGTGCACGTCATCCTCGAACAGGCACCCGCCGCCGCGCCGGCCGACACCGGCACGCCCCGGCCGGCCGACGGGCCGCCGGTGCTGCCCTGGGTCGTCTCGGCCGACACCGCCGACAGCCTCCGGGCCCAGGCGGCACGGCTGGCCGACTGGCTGCCGCACACCGCGACGCCCGCCGCCGACGTGGCCCGGGGACTGGCCACCGGACGGTCGCCGCTGCGGCACCGCGCGGTGCTGCTCGCCGCGGACGCCGACGCGGCCCTCGCCGGCCTGCGGGCGTTCGCCGCCGGGCAGGACCACCCGGGACTCACCCGGGGCGTCGCCGAGCCCGGCGGCGCGTTGGCGGCGCTCTTCTCCGGCCAGGGCGCCCAGCACGCCGGGATGGGCCGTCGCCTGTACGAGACGTTCCCCGTCTTCGCGGCGGCGGTCGACGAGGCGTGCCAGCACCTGGACGCGTACCTGCCGCGACCGCTGCGTCCGGTGCTGTTCGCCGAGCCCGGCACCGCCGAGGCCGACCTGCTCGACCAGACGGCCTTCACCCAGGCCGGGCTCTTCGCCGTCGAGGTGGCGCTGTTCCGGCTGCTCGAGGACTGGGGGATCCGGCCCGACTTCGTGGCCGGCCACTCCGTCGGGGAGATCAGCGCGGCCCACGTGGCCGGGGTGCTCGACCTGGCCGACGCCTGCGCGCTCGTCGGCAACCGGGGCCGGCTGATGCAGGCCCTGCCCGCCGGCGGCGGGATGCTCGCCGTCGCCGCGCCCGAGGTCGACGTGCTGCGGGCGCTGACCGATACGCAGGGCCGGGTGGCCGTCGCCGCCGTGAACGGGCCGACGGCCGTCGTCGTCGCCGGCGCGGAGGACGCGCTGACCGGGCTGGCGGCCCACTTCGCCGACCTCGGGGTGCGCACGAAGCGGCTGCGGGTCAGCCACGCCTTCCACAGCCCGCTGATGGAGCCGATGCTCGCCGACTTCGCGGCCGTGGCGGCGACCCTGTCGTACGCCCCGCCGACGGTGCCGCTGGTGTCGAACCTGACCGGCGCGGTGATCGACGCCGACCAGCTCTGCACCCCCGACTACTGGGTCCGGCACGTCCGCGAGGCGGTCCGCTTCGCCGACACCGTCACCCACCTGCACGCCAACGGGGTGACCCGGTTCCTGGAGATCGGGCCGGACACCGTGCTGACCGCCCTGACCGCCGACGCGCTCCCGGCGGACGCCCAGGTCACCGTGACCGGCGTGCAGCGGCCCGGCCAGGACGAGGTGGCCACCCTGCTCGGCGCGGTGGCCCGCCTGCACTGCCACGGCGTGGCCGTACGCTGGTCGCGGCTGCTGCCCGGCGCCGGTCCCGTGGACCTGCCCACGTACGCGTTCGACCACCAGCGGTTCTGGCCGACCCTCGCGGCGGCGACGGCGGGCAGCCCCGCCGCCACCCACGACGACGTCGACTCGGCGTTCTGGCGGGCCGTGACGTCGGGCGACGGCGACGCGCTCGCCGGCCGGCTCGGCCTCGACGCGGACCGGCCGCTGCGGGAGCTGCTGCCGGAGCTGGCCCGGTGGCGGCACCAGCAGCAGGAGGACGCCCTCGCCGGCGGCTGGCGGTACCGGATCACCTGGCGTCCGCAGGCACTCGCCGCAGGCGCCGTCGACGGCACGTGGACCCTGGTCCACAGCGGCACGGACGAGCCGGTCGTCGACCGGCTCGCCGAGCTCGTCACCGCCCGGGGCGGCACCGTGCGGCAGCTCGCCGTCGACCTGGCCACGACCGACCGCACGGCGCTCGCCGCGCAGCTGGCCGGCGCCGCGCCGACCCGGATCGTGTCGCTGCTCGCCCTCGACGAGCGACCGCAGCCCGACCGGCCCGCCGTGCCCCTGGGCCTGACCGCGAACCTCGCCCTGGTGCAGGCGGTCACGGACGCCCTGCCCCCGGTGCCGCTGTGGCTGCTCACCCGGCAGGCCGTCAGCACCGCCGACGGCGACCCCGTCGTGCGCCCCGCCCAGGCCACCACGTGGGGTCTCGGCCTGGTGGCCGCGCTGGAACACCCCCGGCACTGGGGTGGCCTGCTGGACCTGCCCGCCTCGCTGGACACCGCCGCCGCCGAGCACGTCCTGGCGGCGCTCACCGCCGCCGGGCACGAGGACCAGCTCGCGGTGCGCGACTCCGGGACGTACCTGCGCCGGCTGGCCCGCGCGCCCCGCGCCGAGGCGCCGGCCGACTGGCAGGCCCCGGACACCGTCCTGGTCACCGGCGGCACCGGCGCCGTCGGCCGGTACGCCGCCGGCTGGTTCGCCCGGCACGGCGCGCGGCGACTGCTGCTGGTCAGCCGGCGCGGCGCGGCGGCCCCCGGGGCCGACGAGGCGGTGGCGGAACTGGCCGCCCTCGGCGCCGAGGCGCGGGTGCTGGCGTGCGACCTGGCCGACCGGGACGCGGTCGCCGACCTGGTGCGCGGGCTGCGCGCCGACGGCGAGACCGTGCACGCGGTGGTGCACGCCGCCGGGGTGGGCCGGCTCAACCCGGTCGCCGCGGTGACCGGGGAGGAACTCGCCGACGTCGTCTCCGGCAAGATCGCCGGTGCCCGCCACCTGGACGAGTTCCTCGACCCGGAACCGCTCGACCTCGTCGTGCACTTCTCCTCCATCGCCGCCGTCTGGGGCGTCGGCGACCACGGGGCGTACGCCGCCGGCAACGCCTTCCTCGACGCCTGGGCGCAGTCCCGGCCGGCCGGGGGCCCCCGGCACCTCTCGGTGAACTGGGGACCGTGGGCCGGCGGCGGCATGGTGACCGACGCGCACGCGGCGGCGATGAGCCGGCGCGGCGTGTCCCTGCTGGACCGGGAACCGGCGATGGCCGCCCTGCGCGCCGGCCTCGACGGCGACGACACCGCCCTCACCGTCGCCGACATCGACTGGGACCGCTTCGCCCCGGTGTTCGCCTCCGCCCGGCCCCGGCCGCTGATCAGCGAGATCGCCGAGGTGGCCGCCCAGGCCGCGGCGGCGCGGGTCGACGCCGAGGACGGCGACCAGGTCGCCGGCGAACTGCGCAAGCGGCTCGGCGAGCTGTCGCAGGCCGAACAGGCGCGGCTGCTGGTGGACCTCATCCGCACCGCCGCGGGCGAGGTCATCGGCCACGACAGCCCGTACGCGGTGGAGGCCGGCCGGCCCTTCCGGGACCTCGGCTTCGACTCGCTCACGGCCGTGGAGCTGCGGGGCCGGCTGGCCCGGTCGACCGGGCTGAGCCTGCCCAGCTCGGTGGTGTTCGACTACCCGACCCCGCAGGCGTTGGCCGAACACCTGCGGGCCGAACTGCTCAGCGAGGCGTCGGTGGAGGCGCTGCCGACGCTCGCGGAGCTGGACCAGTTGGAGAGCGCCCTCGCGCTGCGCGACCCGGACGACATCGGCCGGGTGCGGATCACGATGCGGCTGCACAGCCTGCTCGAACGGCTCGGCACGGTCGAGGAACGCCGGGAGGAGACCGCCGAGGTGGCGGACCGGCTGCGGGTGGCCAGCAACCAGGAGCTGTTCGACCTCATCGACCAGGACCTCGGGCTCTCCTGAGCCGCCCGGGGACCTGTGGTGTCACGAGAAAGCGAGATGTCATGGCGGACGAAGAGCGGCTGCGCGAGTACCTGACGCGGGTCGTCGCCGAACTTCAGCAGACCCGCCAACGGCTGCGCGAGGTCACCGCCGAGGAGTCCGAGCCGGTGGCGATCGTGGCGATGAGCTGCCGCTACCCGGGCGGCATCACCTCGCCCGAACAGCTGTGGGAGTTCGTCTCGTCCGGCGGGGACGCCATCGGCGACTTCCCCACCGACCGGGGCTGGGACCTGGAGCGGCTCTACCACGCCGACCCGGACAACGCCGGCACCTCGTACACCACCTCCGGCGGCTTCCTGCACGACGCGGGGCAGTTCGACGCCGCGCTGTTCGGCATCTCGCCGCGCGAGGCGGTCGCCATGGACCCGCAGCAGCGGCTGCTGCTGGAGGTCACCTGGGAGCTGTTCGAGCGGGCCGGCATCGCCCCGCTGTCGCTGCGCGGCAGCCGCTCCGGCGTCTTCGTCGGCACCTCCGGGCAGGACTACGCCGCCGTGCTGCACCGGGCGCCCGGCGTCGAGGGCTACGTGCTGACCGGCACCGCCGCCAGCGTGGTCTCCGGCCGGCTGGCGTACACGTTCGGGCTGGAGGGCCCCACGGTCACCGTGGACACCGCCTGCTCGTCGGCGTCGGTCGCCATCCACCTCGCCTGCCAGGCGCTGCGCCAGCGCGAGTGCGGCCTCGCCCTGGCCGGCGGGGCGACCGTGCTGGCCACCCCCGGCCCGTTCGTCGAGTTCTCGCGGCAGCGCGGCCTCGCCGCCGACGGCCGGTGCAAGTCGTTCGCCGCGTCCGCCGACGGCACCGGCTGGTCCGAGGGCGTCGGCATGCTGCTGCTCGAACGGCTCAGCGACGCCCGCCGCAACGGCCACCCCGTGGTCGGGATCATCCGCAGCTCCGCGGTGAACCAGGACGGCGCGTCCAACGGGCTCACCGCCCCCAACGGCCCGTCCCAGCAGCGGGTCATCCGGCAGGCCCTGGCCGGCGCGAGGCTCACCCCCGACCTGGTCGACGTCGTCGAGGCGCACGGCACCGGCACCACCCTCGGCGACCCGATCGAGGCCCAGGCCCTGCTCGCCACGTACGGCCGGGAGCGCGGCGACGCCGCGCCGCTGCTGCTCGGCTCCATCAAGTCCAACATCGGCCACACCCAGGCCGCCGCCGGCATCGCCGGGGTGATCAAGATGGTGGAGGCGATGCGGCACGGGATCGTGCCGGCCACCCTGCACGTCGACGAGCCCACCCCGCACGTGGACTGGTCCGCCGGCGCGGTCACCCTGGTCACCGAGGCCACGCCGTGGCCGGCCGTGGACCGGCCGCGCCGCGCCGCCGTGTCCTCCTTCGGCATGAGCGGCACCAACACCCACCTCATCCTCGAACAGCCCGAGCCGGCCCGCGCCGAGGTTGACCGGCCGGAGGCGCCCGCGCCCGCGCCGGTGCTGCTCACCGGCCGCACCCGCGCCGCGCTGCGCCGCCAGGCCGAGCGCTGGTCGCGGTACGTCGCCGACGACGCGGACCTGCGCCCGGCCGACGTCGCCTGGACGTCTGTGGTCTCCCGCTCGCCCCTGGAACACCGGGCGGTCGTCCTCGCCGACGATCGCGACGGACTGCTCGCCGCCCTGCACGCCCTCGCCGAGGACCGGCCCGCCCCCGGCCTGGTCACCGGTGCCGCCGCCGAACGCGGCGGGGTCGCGTTCCTCTTCTCCGGACAGGGTGCCCAGCGCGCCGGCGCCGGCCGGGAACTGTACGAGACGTACCCGGTCTTCGCCGAGGCCCTCGACGAGGTCTGCGCCCACCTCGACCACCGGCTGCCCCGCCCGCTGAAGCCGCTGCTGCACGCCGAGCCCGGCACCGGCGAGGCCGCGCTGCTCGACCAGACCGTCTTCACCCAGGCCGCCCTGTTCGCCGTCGAGGTGGCGCTGCACCGGCTGCTCGGCTCCTGGGGACTGGCCCCCGACCTGGTCGCCGGGCACTCCGTCGGCGAGTTGACCGCCGCCCACGTCGCCGGCGTGCTCACCCTCGACGACGCCTGCGCCCTCGTCGCCGCCCGGGGCCGGCTCATGCAGGCGCTGCCCGCCGGCGGCGCGATGCTCGCCGTCGCCGCCGACGAGGCCCGCGTCGCCGAGTCGATCGCCGCGCTGACCGACCGCGTCGCCGTCGCCGCCGTCAACGGCCCCGGCGCCGTCGTCGTCTCCGGCGACGGCGCGGCCGTCGACGAGCTGGCCGAACTCTGGACCGGCCGGGGGGTGAAGGTGCGGCGGCTGCGGGTCAGCCACGCCTTCCACAGCCCGCTGATGGAGCCGATGCTCGCCGAGTTCGCCGCCGTCGCCGCCGGCCTCGACCTACGCGCCCCCACCCTGCCGGTGGTGTCCAACCTGACCGGCGAGCTGGCCGACCCGGCGCAGCTCACCGACCCCGGCTACTGGGTGCGCCACGTCCGGGAGGCGGTCCGCTTCGCCGACGGCGTACGCACCCTGCGCGCCCACGGCGTCGGCACCTTCGTGGAGGTCGGCCCAGACGCCGTCCTCACCGCCGGCATCCAGGAGACCCTCGCCGAGGCCGAGGCCGGCGACGCCGCCCCCGCCGTGGTGGTGCCGGTGCTGCGCCGGGACCGCCCGGACCGGCGCGCCCTGCTCGCCGCCCTCGCGCAGCTCCAGGTCGCCGGCACGCCGGTGCGCTGGGCGGACCTTTTCGCCGACCGGCCCGGCCGGCTCGTCGGCCTGCCCACGTACCCGTTCGAGCGGCAGCACTACTGGGTGCCGGCCGAGGCGCCCGCCGACGAGACCACCGACGGCGGGACCGGCGCGCTCGACCGGCGGTTCTGGGCGGCCGTCGAACGCGCCGACCTCGACGCGCTGCGGGACACCCTCGCCGTCACCGACTCCGCCGCCGCCGAGTCGCTGCGTACCCTGCTGCCCGTCCTCGCCGACTGGCGGCGGCAGCGGCAGGAACACTCGGTGCTCGACGGCTGGCGGTACCGCGCCGACTGGCAGGTGACCGGCGAACCCACCCCCGCCCGGCTGACCGGCACCTGGCTGCTGGCCCTGCCCGCCGGCGGCGCCGACGACCCGGCGGCGCGGACCGTCCTGACCGCCCTGACCGGCACCGGCGCCGACGTGCTGCCGCTGACCGTCGAGCCGGACGCCGACCGGGCCGGCCTCGCGGCGTCCCTCGCCGGCACCGATCCCGTCGGCGTCGTCTCCCTGCTCGCCGTGGAGCCGCCCGCCGACGGCGCCGTCCTGCCCGGGCTGACCGCCACCCTCGCGCTCGTGCAGGCGCTCGGCGACGCCGGCCTGGACGCGCCGCTGTGGCTGGTCACCCGGGGCGCGGTCGCCGCCGCCTCGTACGACCGGCTCACCGACCCGGCGCAGGCCGCGATCTGGGGCCTCGGCCGGGTGGTCGGCGTCGAGGCACCGCACCGCTGGGGCGGCCTGGTCGACCTGCCGCCGGAGCCCGACGACCGGGCCGCCATCCGGCTCGCCGCGATCCTCACCGGATCGACCGGCGAGGACCAGCTCGCGGTACGCGGCCCCGGCGTCTTCGTCCGCCGCCTCGTCCGCGCGGCCCTCGGCGACCGCCCGCCGGCGCGCCGGTTCACGCCCACCGGCACGGCCCTGATCACCGGCGGCACCGGCGGACTCGGTGCCCGCGCCGCCCGCTGGCTCGCCGCTGCCGGAGCCGAACACGTCGTGCTGGTCAGCCGGCGCGGAACCGACGCCCCCGGCGCCGCCGAGCTGGAGGCCGAGCTGACCGGCCTCGGGGCCCGGGTCACCGTCGCCGCCTGCGACATCGCCGACCGGGCCGCCCTCGCCGAGCTGCTCGACCGGATCGAGGCCGACGGCCCGCCGGTGCGTACCGTCCTGCACGCCGCAGGCATCGCGCAGGCCACCCCGCTGGCGGAGGTCACCCCGGCCGAGCTGGCCGAGGTGACCGTCGGCAAGACCGCCGGCGCCGCCCACCTCGCCGACCTCCTCGCCGACCGGGACCTGGACGCCTTCGTCGTCTACTCGTCCATCGCCGCCACCTGGGGCAGCGGCGGGCAGGCCGGGTACGCGGCCGGCAACGCCTACCTGGACGCGCTGGTGCAGCGGCGCCGCGCCGAGGGCCGGGCCGGCACCGCCATCGCCTGGGGACCCTGGTCCGACGGCGGCATGCACGCGGCGGACGCCGAGCGCAACCTGCGCCGCCGGGGCCTGCCCGCCATGGACCCGACCGTGGCCATGGGCGCGTTGCAGCAGGCCCTCGACCACGACGACGTCACCGTGACGGTGGCCGACGTGGACTGGTCCCGGTTCGCCCCCGCGTACGCCTCCGCCCGCCGCCGGCCGCTGCTGGAGGGCGTACCGGAGGCACGGGCCGCCCTCGACGGCGGCGTCGCGGTCGACGACGGCGACGAGGGCCCGGCGGCGACCCTGCGCCGGCGCCTCGCCGGACTGGCCCCGGCCCGGCGTGAGGAGGCCGTCGCCGACCTGGTCCGGGAACTCGCCGCCGACGTGCTCGGCCACGACGGCGGGGCCGCGGCCATCCCGGCGACCACCGCGTTCCGTGACCTCGGCTTCGACTCGCTGACCGCGGTGGAACTGCGCAACCGACTCGTCGCCGCCACCGGGCAGGCGCTGCCCACCACCCTGGTCTTCGACCACCCCACCCCGGTCGTGCTGGCCCGGCTCCTGCTCACCGGCCTCTTCGGCGCCGACGCCGACGCCGGGTCGGCCCCCGTCGCCGCCCCGGCCGCCGTCGCCGACGACGAGCCGGTGGCCATCGTCGCCATGGCCTGCCGCTACCCAGGCGGGGTCGACGACCCCGAGCGGCTGTGGCGCCTCGTCGCCGACGGTGTGGACGCCATCGGCGACTTCCCGACCGACCGGGGCTGGGACCTCGACCGGCTCTACGACCCCGACCCGGCCAACCCCGGCACCACCTACGCCGACAAGGGCGGCTTCCTGCCCGGGGCGGCGGAGTTCGACCCGGGCTTCTTCGGGATCTCCCCCCGCGAGGCGGCGGCGATGGACCCGCAGCAGCGGTTGCTGCTGGAGGTCTCATGGGAGGCGGTCGAGCGGGCAGGGGTTGAGCCTGGGGTTCTTCGGGGTTCGCGAACAGGGGTGTTCGTGGG
>NZ_JBHMIR010000060.1:0-14439 GCF_048060285.1 Micromonospora sp. LOL_025
CGGTGCCCGACGGTGACCAGGTACGGACGTACCGCCGCAGCCTCGGCGCCGAATGAACTGCTGCCGGAGAGCCGGGTCTTGACCCGGTTCTTCAGCTTGGTGACCTCTTCGGCCGATCCCGAAGAGGTCACCAAGGCGGCTGGACTTGCGCGAGCTTTCAAGGTTTTGCCGATTGTCGGCGGTGAGGCAATGGTCCGTGTCGCCCCTCGGACACGAACCATTACCCCACGGTGCGCGCTGAGATCCACTGTGGCGCGCACCGTTTGTGTTTCCGGCTGGTAGGTGAGCCGGAGTCCGAGTTGCCGGTAGACCTCGGACTTGTCGGCAGGGTCGGGGTCGCGGAGCACGGTGGCGATGTCGCCGAGCGCCGTCACCAGGCTGGTGATCTCTGCTGGCTCATGCGGCGTGGGCTGTTGCCCGCCTTCGCGTGGAGGTCGGCTTCGGCGCGGGCGCGTTCGGTCTGGTTTGGGTGTTCCATTCGGTGACCACCGCCGGGTCGGTACCGGCGTCGAGGGCTGCTCGGTAGCGCTCCGGCTTGGCGTCGCATTCGGTGATGATTGCCGGGGCTGCCTTGGCATAACTGGGCGGATGATCCAGGGGTTGGGCGTCGGCCATCGCGGTGATCGTCTGTTCGGTGCGGTGGGGTGTGAAGGCGGAGGCCAGCCGGGTGTCGAGCGGGTCGGTGAGGGCGTCCTCGCGCAGGTACACGTTGTGGGGATGGTCGGCCTGGTTGGCGAGGGCGTACTCCTGGGGGAGGCGGCAGCGGTAGTAGGCGTTGCCGTGGTTGTACTGGCCCTGCATGCGTCGGTCGCAGGCTGCGCAGTAGATGAGGCCGCGGAAGCCGTACGGGTTGCGGGTGCGCTGCTTGACGTGTTGACCTCCGGTGCCCCGTCCGCGCTTTTGTAGGTTTGCTTGGGCCTGTTCGAAGGTCGCGTCGTCGATGGGTGGTTCGTGGGTGATCTCCTTGGAGACCACCCACTTGTCGCGGGCGTTCCAGTGCATGATGCCGGTGTGGCCCATCGCTACGTCGTCGACGTCGAGCAGTACCTCGTCGGTGCGTTGTTTGTTCCGTACCCGTCGCCCGGTGTAGCGGGGGTTGGTGAGGATGACGCGGACGGCGCTCGTGGACCAAGCGATGCCGCTGCGGTGGGTGCCGCCCCGGAAACGGCGTTGTCGCGGGTCGACCGGGTCGTGACCTGGTGCTTTCTTTGTTGACCAGGACGACGGCGTTGTCGGCGCAGTCGACGTGGCAGCGTTCGGCGTTGAGGCTGGATGACCGGTCACTGACTCGGTGCAGGTCTTGGGGGTTGGTGAGCCACCACATGTCAGCTCGCTGTTCGGGGGGTGTGGTGGGGCGAGGGTGCGCAGTCCGAAGCCGTACGCCTTGGCGGAGCCGATCCCGCCGAGGAGTGCCTGTCGGGCGGTCTCCGGTTCGTCGATGCGGAGCATGCCGTCGAAGGTCGCGCCTTCCAGGGTCACTGGGGGTGTGTCCGACGACCGGCGGGCCAGGTTGACGAACATCGTGGCGACGGACGCGCGCAGCCGCCGGTCTTGTGGAATCGAAGTCGCCGCCGGTCGGTCACCTGTACCGCTGGCATCTCGATGCCGGCGATCGTGTCGGTCTACCTGCACTACGACCCCTACACCCGGGCCCAGCGGCGTGAGCCGGGACCGTTACCGCGCCAGCGGATGGACTTCCTACTGCTGATGCGCGGCCGTTGGCGGCTCGGCATCGAGTGCGACGGCAAGCTCCACCTGTCGTTGTGCTCCACCTGTACGTGTCTTGTACGCGTTGTACCGTACGGTCGCGAATGTGTCCGGAATGGATCCATGACCATGCCCCTGCGCTTCACGGTGCTCGGTCCGGTCGGCGTCACCGCGAACGGCCGACCGGTCTGCGTCGACCGGCCACGCCGCCGGGCGGTGCTGGCGTACCTGCTCCTGCACGGCAACCAGGTGGTGTCGGTCGACCAGCTGATCCCAGCGATCTGGGGCGGTACCCCGCCGTCGACTGCCCGAGCCCAGATCCAGGCCGAGATCTCCGCACTGCGTCATACCCTCCGGCGGGCAGGTTGCCCGACCGGGTCGATCCACACCCGGCCCGGCGGGTACCTGTTCGAGCTGGCAGCCGACCAGCTCGACCTGACCACCTACACGGGCATGGTCGAGCTGTCCCGGGAGGACCGTACCCGGGGCCGGCTGGAAGCGGCCCGCAAGCTCATGCGCGAGGCGCTGGCGCTGTGGCGGGGAACGGTGCTCTCCGGCGCGGTCGCCGATTTCGTCGAGCCGAACCGTGAGCGACTGGAGGAGCGGAGGCTCGCTGACGTGGAGTGGCTCGTCGACCTCGAACTGCTTCTCGGACAGCACCACGAGGTGACCGCCGAGCTGACCCGGTATGTCGCCGAGTACCCGCTGCGGGAGCGGCTGCGGGCGCAGCTCATGGTGGCGCTGTACCGCGCCGGGCGGCAGCCGGAGGCACTGGAGCTGGCCCGGGAGGGGCGGCGGATCGTCGCCGAGACGCACGGGCTCGATCCCGGCGTGCGGCTGCGCGAGCTGGAACTGGCGATCCTCCGGCAGGACCCCTCGCTGAACCTGACCGGATCGGCCACCGTCCGTCCCGAAGGTGGTGGGGACGTGGCCGACGTGCCGGACGTGACCATGCCGGGGGCGCGGGACGGCCGCCTCTGCCCGGCGCAGCTGCCCGCGGCACCACCGGTGTTCGCAGGGCGTGACGGCGAGCTGGCGAGCCTGGTGACCTGTCTGGGCAGCCGGCCGGGCCGCCCTCCACAGGCCGCCGCCCCGCGCCTCGTACTGTTGAGCGGGATGCCCGGGGTGGGCAAGTCGGCTCTGGCGCTGCGGGCCGCGCACGCGGTGACCGGTGAGTACCCGGACGGCCAACTCTATGTGGACCTCGGTGGGGGGCGTACCCGTCGTGCCGGCCCGGTGCTCGCCGGGTTCCTGCGGGCGCTGGGTGTCACCACCGCGGCGATGCCGAGCGCGCCGGCCGAGCGCGCCGCGCTGTTCCGCAGCATCGTCGCGGAGCGGCGGATACTGCTTCTCCTCGACGACGTCAGCTCGGTCGAGCAGGTACAGCCGCTGATACCCGCGGCGGCGGGATGCGCCGTCGTGGTCACCAGCCGGCAGCAGCTCGATCTTGCCGGGGCGTGCCGGCACGTCGTCGCGCCACTGACCGAAGAGCAGGGCGTCGCCGTGCTCACCGGCTATCTCGGTACCGGGCGGGTGGCCGCCGAGCCCACCGCCGTCGGACAGCTGCTGCGGGCCTGTGGCGGCCTGCCGTTGGCGTTACGGATCGCCTCGTCCCGCTTGCAGACCGGTCGGTGGATCGCCGACCTGGTGACTCTGCTGCGTGACCCTCGGCACCGGCTCGACGAGCTGAGCGCTGACCAGGCCACGATGCGCGGCAGCCTGGAGTCGTCGTACCGGCTGTTGAGCCCGCCGGCGCAGTTGACGCTGCGCCGGATCGCCATGCTGCCCACACCGTCCGTTCCGGACTGGGCGCCGGCGGTCTGCGCCCGGCTCACCCCGCGCGCGGCGGCACGGGCCCTGGACGAGCTCGTCCAATTCCATCTGCTCACCGTGCAACCACGCGACGAGCCCGGCCCGAACCGGTACGTCCTCCATGACCTGGTCAGGTGGTATGCGCTGACCAGCACGGCGGACGAGCCGCCGGAGAGTGCCCCCGCTCGGGCAAGCGCTGACCCGGGGGCCTGCGGCTGGGGCGTCCTGGCCTGGGAGGCGGCCCGGAGGTCGGGCGCGCCGGCCGTCCGGCCGGTGACCGCCCTGCCGGCGGGACACCTGTTCCCGCCGGAGGAGCTGGGCTCCTCGCCGACCCGCTGAACTGGATCGACGAGGAGGAGGCCAACCTCACGGCGATTCCCGGCACCGCCAGCGATCGGGGCTGGACCAGGATCGTGGCGGCGCTCGCCGTCGCGCTGGTTCTGTCCCCGGCAGGATCCTCACGGCACCGGCAAACTCAGCAACAGGTCCCGGTACGCCCGCACACTGTTGGCAGTGGCCCGGGTGAGCAACTCGGGCTGAGGTCGGCGTCCGAGGCGGAGCCCCGCGACGACAGCGGCCAGCCAGGACCGGATCTCGGCGCTGGTCATCCGTACGTGGTAGCCCGCGCCGTGCGGAGGTGCGTCGAGGCAGATCCCGCCGTCACCGACCGCCTCCGGCAGCCCGCCGACGCGGGTGGCGACCACCGGTACGCCGTGCACCACCGCCTCCCGGGCGACCATGCCAAAGCTCTCCTGCCAGAGGCTGGGTACCAGCAGCAGGTCCGTCTCGGCGTACAGGGAGCAGATGTCGGTCCGGTACGGGACGATCTCCAAGCCGAGTCGGTCATCCGCGACGATGTCCCGCTCCGCCAGTTCGGCCGCGGTCCACCGACCCTCCACGATCGTGAACCGGAACGGCAGTTTCGCCCCGACGGTGGCCCGGAGCAGGCTCATCACCACCCCGAGGCCCTTCGCGGGTTCCGGGTTGATGAAGGTGAGCCGGTACGGTCCGGACCGAGTCCGAGCAGCCGGCGGAGGGCTGGGCGGGCAGGCGCACGGCCGCAGGCACGGTTCGATCGCATGGGCGGCGCGGCCGGTCTGCGCGGCGAGGAGTTGCCGGGCGAACCGGGACGGGACCACCACCTCGTCGGCCAGTCGGAGCATCTCCGGCACGGGCACCACGTCGGCGGCCGGGTGCTCCAGCACGACCGGCACGCCGGCCGCGTGCAGCCGTCGCGCCAGCGCGGTCTCCTCGCCGCGATGGCCCCAGAGCAGGGCCACGTGCGGACGGTCCCGGGCGAGTAGCTGGTCCAGCCGCCGCCCGAGGGCCCGCAGAGCCGCCCCGTGGTCGGCACCGGAATGCCCCGGACCCAGCGGCCCATCCAGGATCGTCACCCGCTCGCCACCCGCTCGCAGCTTCGCGGCGAGCTGGCGCAGGTGTACCGCCTCACCGGACTGCCCGGCGGTGACGTGGTGGACGCTGGCGACGAGGAGGTGGGTCATCGTCTGCCCCGTACTCCGCCCGACCGGTACGCGGGGAGGCGGAACCCGTCACGGATCCGGTCGACGGCGGCCACCCGGCGGTGCAGCAGGTCCAGACCCGTCGGATCATCCTTGCGGTAGACGAAGGGAAACAGCCAGACGAGCGCCCGGGCGTCGAGCGGCCGTACCGTCCAGGGCGCGTCCGCGAGGACGGCGTCGGCCCGCACCGCCTGGGCGAAGGCGGTGACGGCCGACGGTGCGAACGGCAATGCGACGGTGTGCCACTCCAGCCCTTCGCCGAGCTCCGCGACCGCCTCTGGCCGCTCGGCGGCGCCGCCGAGGATGCGCAGATCGTCAGCGTGCGCCGAGGCGTTGAACGCAAGCCGCTGCCGGTACTCGCGGGCCAGCCGTTGGACCTCGGCGGCCTTGGCCCGCAGCAGTGGCGCGGATCCGGCGGTGACGAGCAGATCGAGAACCAGCCCGTCGTGGGTGGTGACGGCGCCCCGGGCCTGTCGACGTGCCTGCGGGGCGAGGATGGAGCTGGTCACCAGCTCCGCGTCGAGCAGCTCGCGCCAGCAGTGCACCAGTTCCCCGGTCAGCTCCGGTCCGGTGAGCACCGCCAGCCGCAGCGCGTGTTCCGGTGCCACCGGCAGGACGTGGGTCAACTCGACCACGACCGGCCCGTACCCGGCGGCCTGGAACAGGGACCCCTGGCGGTGCGGACCCGGTGGATAGGGCAGGGCCCGCCGGACCCGTTCGTCCTCCGCGCCGGTCCAGCCCAGCCGGGTGAGCGAGCCGTCGCGTTCCATCACGAGGAAGTCGCGGCAGTGGCGCTCCCGTTCGCCGAGCCCGGAGAGCAGGCCCCGGTCCAGCGCGTTGCCCAGCACCGAGGTGTGCGGTCCGGAGCCCGGCGCCGGGAGGTGGAACCGGGCTCCGGCATCCCGTAGCGCAGCGTTCAGCTGGGCGAAGGTCACCCCCGGCTGCACCGTGGCCAGACCCAGTTCGAGATCGAGTTCCATCCGATCCAGCCGGGCCAGGCGGACGACGACACCGGGCGTACGGACCCGGGAGTCGTCGTACCCCCAGTTGCGTCCCAACGCGTCGACCCGCCACGGGACCTCGCTGTCGTGCAGGCCATGGAGGGTTTCGGTGAGCTGGGCCAGTGACGCCGGCTCCACCACCCAGTCCGGTGGCAGGCCGCCGACCACGGTGGACGCCGTTGACCGGCGAACGGTGATCCCCATGTTGGTCAGCCGGTCGAGCAAATCGGTCTGGCTCACACCTGCTCCAGGACGGCGCGTATCCGACTGTCGGCAACGCCGTAGTCATCCCGCAGAATCCGATTCACCAGCGTGTACGTGGCCAGCACGGTCTCCGCCCGTCCACCGCGCTTGAGATTCCACAGATGGCCGAAGCGTGGCGGACCGGGCAGCCAGGTCCTGGATCGCATCGACCAGACCGCTTCGAAGAGGTTGACCACCGGCTCTGCGGCCAGGGTGGTGAGATGAGTGGCGATTACCTGTTCGGCGACGGTCATGTGCAGATGGACATCACGCCCCGCAGTGGTCGGGTTGTCGGCGAGGAAGGCCAGCCCGGTGTGGCTGATCCGGGCGGCCAGCGCCGGCGTCGCCGCCCGGAACAGTGCGGTGTTGCCGACCAGCGGGAGCGAGTCGGGCAGCTCCACGGCGGCCGGGTTGCGCAGCTCGTGCAACCGGGAGTAGAAGTCGATGTCGCCTCGTTCCAGATGGGCGAAGACGGACCCGGTCCCGGGCGGTCGGAGCGGGCTGAGCAGGTAGGCATCGGTGTCGACGAGCATCGACCCGGGGTAGCGGTCCAGCGCGAGCAGCTTGGGCAGCGCGAAGCAGGCGGGCCGGTCGTACCGGTCGTCGAGCCCGTCGTCGTCGAGGATCTCGGTGCGGTCGTACAGGCCGAGCCAGCCGAACCGGTCGAGCCGCTCCATCGTCGGCCGGTCGGCGAACAGGTCGATCGGACCGGCGTACCGACGCCAGGACAGGATGCTCAACAACCAGGTCGCACAGGACAGCTGCCGGTAGGGCCGGGGCTGCCCGCTCGGTACGCGCCAGTAGGCGTGGACCCCGCGTACCTCGTCACTCATCGGTGGCCAACACGCGGGAGACACCGTCGCCGTGACGCGCGATGGTCAGGTGCCGGCTGCCCAGGTGCCGGCCGACCGGCCGGTGGCTGACCACGACCAACGTCTCCACCCGCTGCTGTATCTCGGCCAGCACCCGAAGTTCCAGCTCCCGGTCGAGGGAGTTGGTCGCCTCGTCGAGAATCAGCAGCGACGGTCGGCGTAGCAGCGCGCGGGCCAGCGCGAAGCGCTGCACCTCACCGGCACTGAAGGTGGAGCCGTTGATCCGCAGGGTGGTCCGCAGGCCGAGCCGTAAGGGACGAAGCACCTCGTCCAGCCCCACCAGGGTGAGTACCTCGGCGATCTCGTGGTCGTCGGTGTCCGGTACACCGCTGCACAGGCTGTCCCGGATGGTGGTGTGCAGGAAATCTGACCGGGGTGGCACGTAGCAGACCAGCGGGCGGAGGTGGTCCGGATCCCAGTCGGACACCGGGATCCCGTAGACCGTGGCCCGCCCGGCCGGCGTCGGGTCCAGTCCGCTGATGATCCGGGCCATAGTGGACTTGCCGGCCCCGCTCGCCCCACCGACGGTCACCGTCTCGCCCCGTTCGATGCGCAGGTCGAGCCGCAGATCAAAGCGGTCCCTGGGGCGGTGCACCCGGACGCCGTCCAGCACCACCGCCGACGCGTCCGGCGCCGGCCCGGTACGTGAGCCGGCCGGCATCACCGGCACCGCCATCAGGGTCGCCACGTACCGGACCTGACGCTCCAGAGTGGCGACGGTCGTCAGGTTCTGCGCGATGGTGGTGACCGAGAACAGCACCGTGCCCCCGAGGGTGAGGAAGCCGAACAGCTCGCCGGTGCTGACCAGATCCGCCGAGATCAGCACCGAGCCCGCGATGAGGATCACGTACAGCCCGGTGAAGCGCAGGGCACCACTCGGCCCGGATACCAGGGCGAGCCGGTACTGCAGCGTGCGTACCGACTCGTGCAGCAGGTCGAGCCGCCGGGCGTGCTCCGCCCGCAGGTGGCCGACGGCACCGAGCCCTCGGAAGGTGGTCAACCCGCGGGTAGCGGTGATCAGGACGTCCTGGACCTCGCCCTCCAGACGCAACTGCTCGTCGTAGCGGCGGTTGATCGGCCGCCGGGCGAGGATCGTCAGTCCGATGTGCAGGGCGGAAAGGGCCACCACCACGCCGGTGAGCGGCAGCGACATCGACGCCAGGAAGCCCAGCAGGAGCACCACGGCGATGGCGTCGTTGGACATCGCCAGCGCCAGGTTCGTACCGGCCTCCCGTACCTCACGGGCGCTGGTCACCCGGTGCAGGACCGAGCCCGAGGTCAGCTCGGTTGTCGCCGACGCGCGGGTCACCCGGTCGACCAGGTGGGTGAGCATGGCCCGGTCGAACGCCAGGCCGAGCGCGGTGACCTTGCGGTGCTCGTACCAGAACATCAGGCTGAGCACGCCGAAGAACGCCGTGAGCGCGCCGATCAGGGTGCCCGCCGCCACTGTCTGACCGGCGGAGACCTGGTTCAGGTAGGGCAGCAGGACCAGGTTGAGCAGGGTCAGGCCGGTGTAGAGCAGCAGACTCATCGCGAGCACCGGCGCGACCTGGCGTAGGCTGACCCGGCCGGAGCGCACCAGCGGCCACAGCCAACCGACCCGGGCTGGTCGGCGGGCCCGCCGCGCGGTGCCGTGGGATGCCGTGGTGGCTCCGGACGGCTGTGCGTCCGGCAGCAGGACCCAACCGCTGGTCCGGGCGAGGTAGCCGCGCTCGTCGAGCGAGGCCCGGCCGAACAGCGGGTCGAAGATCCGTACCTGCCGGCGCTGCCGACGTTCGACGGTGACGTAGTGGTTGGCCCGCAGGTGCACGATCGCGCCGACGGTCAACGCGTCGAAGGGACAGTCCCGTCGGGCGCGGTAACGTACGCCACAGACTTCGGCTGAGGTGTCCCGCAGGTCGCGTAGGGAGAGGGCGCCCCGGGCCGCCAGCGCGTCCCGTAACGCCGGCTCGGGAAAGTCGTGACCCAGCGAACGCAGGCTGCTGATCAGAGCCTGAACCCCGCAGTCGTTGTCTTGGATCTGCAGGCTGACCGTCATGCGGTGACTCCGATCGCTCGCCGTTGCACCACTGCCGACGTGCCGTCGCCGAGGCTCACCCCGACCGCCCACCAGGGCGGCGTACTGGCCCTGGTCTCGGCCAGCGCGAGCGCCACCCCGAGCGGTCCGGTGAGTACGGAGTGGACGACCGGCATGGCGAGGACGGTGGCCACCGCCGCGTCGTCGGTCCGGTCGAGGTGTCCGGCGAGCCGGGCCGTCAGCCGGTCGGCCCGGTCCGGGCCGACCAGATCTTGCCAGCTCGGTGCGAGCCGGATGCCGAGACCCACCCCGGCGAGGCCGTGGCAGAAGCCGATGTCTGCGTTCTCGTCGGCGAGTAGTCCATCCAGCCGGTGTAGCGAGGCCCGGGTGATCGGGGCGCCGACGATCCGTGCCAGCACGGCCGGATCGGCGTCCGGCCCGAGGGCCGTCAGCATCCCTGGCTGACCGGAACAGAGGGTGACCCCGCCGACACCCAGCAGGCCCGTGTCGAGGGTCGCCGGGTCCAGCGTCGCGTACTCCCCGACGACGGTGTCGACCGCCGTGGTCAGCGCCGGGTCCAGGCCGTACCGCGCGCCGAGCATCCGTAGCAGCAGGATGCCCCCGCTGCGACCGTGGTACACGTCGTTCCTCGGCCGGTGCACGATGGTGGTGGCGGTCCGCGCGACATCGGGGGCGAATTGGTGGCGGGTGGACCCGTCGGCCACGTCCCACAGGGCCATCGCGACGCCGCCGGCCCCGTTGATCGGGTCCACGTCCCCGTCCGCCGTGAGACGCCGGTACTGCTCGACGAGCCTTACCGTCGCCTCACGTCTGGTCCGCGCCAGTATCTCGGCCCGGTCGGGGCTCTCCGGCAGGCACTCTCCCACCAGCCGGTGCAACAGCCAGGCGGCGCGGTGGTCGGCTGTCGTCTCACCGCGCAGCGCGAGCCGGACCAGCGAAACCGCCAGCGGTCGGTGGCCGAGCCGGGACGCGAGCAGGGCGCAGGCCGCAAGCGTCCCGGCCGGGGCGCGACCGCGTTGCTTGAGCTGGCCCATCAACCGGGCGAGAAACCGGTGGGCGGCGTCCACGTCAGACACTGGTGACCTCGCCCCGGGCCGCCCGGCCTTTCAGTAGCCGTGCCGCAGCGAGCACGATCTCCGGTTCACGGGCAACCGCCTGCCCGAGCGGAAGACCGCGGTTGACGGTCATGTGGATCATGCTGTTGAGGGTCAGCCGGTAGGCGTCCGCGTCCAGGGCGGTGAGGTGGTCCAGGGTGCGCTCTGGCTCGGCGAGTGCCGCGTCGAGGGCCTGTTCGAGGGCGGGGCGGGCCGAGCGGAAGGTCGACATCCATTCCCGCTGGGCCCGGGAACTGGGCAGCCGTGGGTCGAGTCCGCGCAGGTCGCACAGCAGGGCGAGGGCGCCGTCGTCGCCGGCCAGTTGCCGGCTCCAGGCGGCGATCCGGGACACCGCCAGCGCGTACCGGCCCGCCTGGTCCGGACCGACGGCGAGCCGCTGGGTCCACCAGGCCGAGTCGGCACAGAAGTGCCGCAGGGTCTCCGTCCGGCGCGCGGTACCGCCGTACCGGTAGTCCTCCGGCACCCAGGGGCGGACCTCGATCTCGCCGGGCTGCTGCGGCAGCGTGGTGGCCAGGTGTGCGCGCAGGTCGGCCAGGAGCGCCCCGGCGTCGACCGTCGACCGTACCCGGACGCGCAGGTGGGGCCGTTCGTCGCGGTACCGGATGTAGAAGCAGTCGGCGCGGCGCATCAGCGCCACCATGTCGGCGCGGGCCAGCCAGGTCTCGGTCACGCGTTCCGGGGCATAGACGTACCAGCTCGTCCACTCCGGATCGGCTGCGGGCGGCGTGTCGACCATCCTGGTCCGCGACAGCGGCGGGCGTGGCGGCGACCCGGGCCGCCCCCAGGGCACCCAGACGTCGTGCACGTGTCCGCCGAGGTCGGTCCGCACCGGAGTGGCCAGCGGCAGTGACTCGTGCAGGACCATCGGCCCGGTGCGGCGTAGCCGCCGGGTGAACCACTGGCGCTGGCCGGTGTCGGTGAGGTCGAGTCGCATGGTGAGGTCCGCCTCCTCGGTCACCTCGACCTGCGGCCCGAGCCCCACCTCGGAGAGTACGTCGCAGAGCGCGACCGGATCGACCGCCAGATCGAGTAGGTCGGCCCGGTGCTGGGCGTCCAGTACCAGGCTTCGCCGGGCGAGCAGGCAACGGTCGGCGGTGATGCGTGGGGTCAGCTCACCCGGGTGCCGTCGCTGGCTCGGATCGGCCGTCGGCATCGTGTCGCTGGCCTCGTCCCGAAGCAGCCCGAGGAGCTGGACCACCCAGGGGTTGCGCGGGTGGGTCAGCACCAGTGGGCTGTCCCACTGCACCTCCACGGGCCGCCCGTCAGCCCGGTGCACCAACTGGAGTCGCCCGTCGACGACGATGACCGCCAGATCGGCGACGCCGACGTCGCCCCGGCGGTGCGGCAGGTTGAGGTTGAGTCGTGGCGTGTCGCCGACCCGTCGCCGGGCCAACGGCGCCCGTCCGTCTGACGGTACCCAGCCGAGTTCGAGGGTGAGCCGGGTCGGATCCGCCGTACGCGGGTCATGATCCGGCAGGCGCAGATGTTCGGCGAGCCGGGCTCCCGGCCCGCCCCACCAGCCCGGAACGATCAGCTTGAGCCAGGCGTCCGCACCGGAGCACGGCTCGGCCAGCAACGCGCCGCAGGCCATGCCGAACCGGGGTGCGTTCGGGCTGGCCCAGACAGAGCCCCGGCTGGCCGGCTCCTCGGGCAGCCCGGCCCGCCACTGGTCCAGCGTCAGCGTGCTGGTCCACCACTGCACCGCGCCGTTGTCGCGACGGTGGCGGGGTACGAACAGCCGCCGGACGCCGTCCGGGGGACGGGTGGCGTCGGCGGGCTGTGGCGGTCGACGCCAGCTGCCCAGCGGATGGTCCACCGGCGCGGCCAGCAGCCAGGCCAGCGGCACCGCTCCACCGGTGAAGGCACCCGCCACGTACTCCCGCACCCGGTCCAGCCGCTCGGGGCGCCACGGTATCCGCATGACCTCGGCAACGCCGTCGATCAGTGCGGTCACTTGCGAGCGGGACAGGGCGGCGCGGACCTCGCTGAACGCGTCCACGAACTGGTCAGCGAGGAAGGGTCGCTCCTCGGTGAGCGCCGCCTTGACCGGATCGGCGGGGGCGACCGGTGCGCCGGTCTCGACCAGCATCGTCGGCGCCTGCTCGGCCAGCAGGAGATCCTGGCGGACACAGAGGTCGAACTGCGCTGTACCGCCCGCACCGAGGTCGGCCGCCCACTCCTCGGCGGACCGTGGTGCCGTGGTGCGCAACTCGGCGAGCCGTTCGGCGAGGCGGTGGACGGCCGGCCGGTCCGCCAACGAGGTCGTTCCGCCCTTGTCCGGACGCACATAGGACCAGCGGCCGGCGTTGACGGCAAGTGTGGGATTGACGAACCAGTTGCCGGTCGGCCGGGGCAGGTCGACGCGGCGTAGCCGGACCTCGGTCTCCAGGTCGAGGTGGGTGGTCGGCTCGTTGTCGACCAGGTCGGCGAGGAGGTTGAAGCTGAAGATGCCGAACGGGGTGGGCCGGAAGCGGGCCCGGTTGCCGTAGACCGCCAGCCGGGTCGGCTGGTCCTGCCAGCCCTGGTCGTCCTGCTCCGCGCGCTGGAAGGTGTCGGCATAGTCGACGGCCAGCTCCAGGATCTGCCGGGACCGCTGCGCGGTGCCGGCCGGGGAATCGCCGTGCGGCACGGCCGGCAGCACCGGTACCCGGAGCAGGCACCAGCCCGGTGTGGACAGGAATGGCTTGGAAGGCGTCATGCAACAACTCCGGTCAGCGGTCCGGCCGCATCGCCGCGTGCGGCCTCATGGTTTCGGCGTCCAGGCGCGCTTCGGCGAGCTGCCGCCGTACGCCGGGGTCGGTCGAGTCGCACGCCTGCGTGAGGGCGAGGACCGCCTCGACACCGACGTGGTAGGAGGCGGAGAGGACGGCGCGGTACTCGGCGCGGAGGGCCGGCGCGAACGGCCTCAGACGCCCCGACCGGGCCAGGGCGTCGAAGCCCTGCAGCAGTCCGGTCAGACCACGTCGGGCGAGTACGGTACGGGCGGCGGCGTCGGCGTACGCGGTGTGCCAGGGTGAGCCCGGTGACACCCCGGGGCCCAACCGCTCCAGCAGCCCCTCGGCGAGACCGATGGGCACTCCGGGCATGTTCGCCAGGAACAGCTCGGTGTCGGCGTAGATACCCATCGGCCGGTTGCCCGGGATGTCCATCATGGTGACCACGTCCTGTGGTTCCACGCGCAGCTCCCGCGCGCGCAGGGTGTGACTCGCGGTGGCGAGCAGACCCGGACCCTGCCATGGGTGCGCGACCTGGAGACGTGTGCGGTCGATCAGGACGCTGGTCCGGCGGCCCTCGACCGGCGCGCATCCCATGGCCATGTACGCGGCCCGCTCCGCGCCGGAGCCGAAGCGCCAGCAGCCGTCGACCACCAGCGAACCGTCCGGGCCCTGGTCCAGCCGTCCGACCTGGGCGACAACGCCGTACACCTCGTTGGTCCCGGCGTACACCCGGGAGAGCACCTCGTCGGAGGCATAGGTCGACAGGTAGTGCGCGGTGCCGTTGGCGATCATGCAGAGCCACGCCTGGCTGGCGCTCTCGTGGGCGGTGTGGCGAACGAGGTCCAGACCTGCCAGCAGGCTCTGGACCTCGTCCCGCCCGTCGCGCAGCCAGAGCAACGTGACGGCGAACTGTCTCACCGATCGTTATCCGGTAACGGGCAGATCAGTACGGGCCGCCGCAACCGACGTAGGTGAGGCTGGTGCCGCTTCCGCTGCCACTGTTGCTGCTGCAGAGGCCGGAGTACCCGCTGCCGCCCGCAATGTTCTCCAGCTCCTCGACCTCGATGCCGGCGAGGTCGAGGTCGTCGAGGTCGAGGAAGTTCTCGGCCAGGTCCACGACACCCACGTTGCTGTCCTTGGTCATGTCCACCTCTCAGGTCGGATTGCCCGGCGTCGTGCGGTGGGATCCCGGCTGTCCCGGGCACCACACAGCGCTATCGGGGGACAAGTATGTCCCTTGGTGATCTGCGTTTGATCTTCGTCCGCAATGCGTCGACTATGTGTCCGGACTGCGGTGGAGCCAGGACCGGCAGTCGGGCCGGCGCTGAGCGATCACGCCGGTCACATGACCGAGCTGGCGAAGGACCGGCGCGCAATGGCGTCCCTCGCCCTTGCCGGGCTGGTCGCGCTGGTG
>NZ_JBHMIR010000061.1:0-13676 GCF_048060285.1 Micromonospora sp. LOL_025
GGGGTGACGACGACGCGACGCGGCTGCTGACGAACCTCGCCACCGCCCACGCCATCGGCCTGCCCGTCGACCTGACCGCCGTCCTGGTTCGGACCGGCACCGTCGCGCTGCCCACGTACGCCTTCGACCGGGGACGCTTCTGGCTGGAGGCTCCCGCGCACCGGGTACGCGACGTCGGCTCCGCCGGTCTCCAGGACACCGGTCACCCGCTGCTCAGCGCGGCCGTGCCCGTCGCCGACGACCAGACGGTGGTGCTGACCGGGCGGCTGTCGGTGCGTACCCACCCGTGGCTGGCCGACCACGCCGTCGGCGGGACCGTGATCGTCCCGGGCACCGGTGTGGTCGACATGGTGGTCCGGGCCGGCGACGAGGTCGACGCCGGACAGGTGGGCGACCTGACGCTGATCAACCCGCTGGTGCTCCCGCCGGCCGGCGCGGTGCAGGTGCAGGTGCGGGTGGGCCCGCCCGGCGACACCGGCGAGCGGAGCGTCACGGTGCACTCCCGCCCCGAGGCGGACGCCGACGCCGAGTGGACCCGGCACGCCGAGGGCCTGCTGCTGCCGCACCCGCCCGCCCCGACGGTCGTACCGGGGCAGTGGCCGCCGGCCGACGCCGTCGAGGTCGACGCCGACCTGGACGCCTGGTACGCCGAGATGGCCGAGGGCGGCCTCGGCTACGGCCCCGCCTTCCGCGGCCTGCGCCGGGTGTGGCGCGGCGACGACGAGGTCTACGCCGAGGTGGCCCTCCCCGAGGAGGCGGCCGCCGACGCGTCCCGGTTCGGGCTGCACCCGGCCCTGTTCGACGCGGCCCTCCAGGCCAGCGGGATCACCGCCCTGCTCGGCGACCCGGCGGACGCCTCCGGGACGGGCTGGATGCCGTTCGCCTTCCGCGCGGTCGCCCTGCACGCCCACGGCGCCACCCGGCTGCGGGTGCGGCTGCGGTCGCTCGGCCCGGACACGGTCGCGGTCACGCTCGCCGACACCGCCGGCCAGCCGGTCGCCACCGTCGAGTCGCTGACCTTCCGCCCGGTCGCCGCGGGCCGGGCCGACGAGGCCGCCGCCCTGAGCCGCACTTCGGTGTTCCACCTGGACTGGACGCCGCTGCCGCGCACCGACGCGCCGGCGGGGGAGCCGGTCCGCTGGGCGCTGCTCGGCGACGACACCCTCGACCTGGCCAGGGCGCTCACCGCCGCCGGGCACCCGGTGCGGGCCCACGCCGACCTGGCGACGCTGGTCGCGGTGGTCGAGGCGTCCGGGGACGTACCCGATGTGGTGCTGGACCTGCGCTTCGGCGCGGAGCCGGACCCGGAGCGGGCCGGCGAGGCAGCGCACGAGGCGGCCCGCGACGCGCTCGCGCTGGTGCAGCAGTGGTTGGGCGAGCCCCGGCTGGAGAGGGCCCGGCTGGTCCTGCACACCCGGGGCGCGGTCGGCGCCGCCCCGGGCGAGGCCCCGCACGACCTGGCCCGGGCGAGCCTGTGGGGCCTGGTGCGCTCGGCGCAGTCCGAGCACCCCGGCCGGTTCACGCTGCTCGACACCGACGACGCCGCCGCCTCCCTGGCGGCGGTCCCGGCGGCCGTCGCCTCCGGCGAGCCGCAGCTCGCGGTCCGCGACGGCGCGCCGCTGGTGCCCCGGCTGGCCCGGGCGCGCGACGCCGGGGTGCTGCCGCTGCCCGCCGACGAGGTGCCGTGGCGCCTCGACGTCACCGAGAAGGGCACGCTGGAGAACCTGGCCCTGCTGCCCGCCCCCGGAGCGGCCGGAGAACTGCCGGCGGGCCACGTCCTGGTCGGGATGCGCGCCTCCGGGCTGAACTTCCGGGACGTGGTGCTGGCTCTCGGCATGGTGCCCGACCAGGAGGTGCTGGGCAACGAGGGCTCCGGCGTGGTGCTCGGCGTGGGGCCGGGGGTCACCGACCTCGCCCCCGGCGACCGGGTGATGGGCATCTTCTCCGGCTCGTTCTCCTCGGCCGCGGTCACCGACCGCCGGCTGCTCACCCGCATCCCCGACGGCTGGTCGTACACCGACGCCGCCGCCGTGCCCGTGGTCTTCCTGACCGCCTGGTACGGCCTGGTCGAGCTGGCCCGGCTGCGCGCCGGGGAGTCCGTGCTCGTCCACGCGGCCGCCGGCGGCGTCGGCATGGCCGCCGTGCAGATCGCCCGCCACCTCGGCGCGGAGGTCTACGGCACGGCCAGCCCCGGCAAGTGGCCGGCGCTGCGCGCCACCGGCTTCGACGACGCGCACCTCGCCTCCTCCCGCAGCCTCGACTTCGCCGGGGAGTTCGCCCACCGCACCGGCGGGCGGGGCGTCGACGTGGTGCTCAACGCGCTCAGCGGCGAGTACGTCGACGCGTCGCTGCGGCTGCTCGCCGACGGCGGCCGGTTCGTCGAGATGGGCAAGACCGACAAGCGGGACCCGGCGCGGGTCGCCGCCGCGCACCCCGGCGTGAGCTACCAGGTCTTCGACCTCATCGAGGCCGGCCCGGAGAAGATCGGCGCGATGCTGGGTGAACTGATGGCCCTCTTCGCCGACGGGGCGCTGCGGCCGCTGCCCCGGCGCACCTGGGACGTCCGGCGCGCCCCCGAGGCGTTCCGCTTCCTCAGCCAGGCCCGGCACGTCGGCAAGCTCGCCCTGAGCGTCCCGCAGGTGCCCCGGCTCGACGGCACGGTCCTGGTCTCCGGAGCGACCGGCACCCTCGGGGCGCTGCTCTGCCGCCACCTGGTCACCGCGCACCACGCCCGGCAGCTGCTCCTGGTCAGCCGGCGCGGCCCGGACGCCGAGGGCGCCGACGAGCTGCTCGCCGACCTCAAGGCGCTCGGCGCGGACGTGTCGATCGTCGCCGCCGACCTGGCCGACCCGGACGTCGTGGCGGACGTGCTGTCCATGGTGGACCGGCGGCACCCGCTGCGCGCGGTCGTGCACGCCGCCGGCGTCCTCGACGACGCCACCGTCGAGTCGCTCACCCCGGACCGTCTCGACGCGGTGCTGCGGCCCAAGGTCGACGTGGCCTGGAACCTGCACCGGGCGACCCTCGGCCACGAGCTGACCGCGTTCGTGCTCTTCTCCGCCGCCGCCGGCGTGTTCGGCGGCCCCGGCCAGGGCAACTACGCCGCCGGCAACGCGTTCCTCGACGCCCTCGCCGAGCACCGGCGGGCCCTCGGCCTGCCGGCGGTCGCGCTGGCCTGGGGCCGCTGGGCCCAGGCCAGCGGCATGACGGGGCACCTCGACTCGGCCGACATCCGCCGGCTCGACCGGGGCGGAATGGCCGCGCTGTCCAACGACGAGGGCCTCGCCCTGTTCGACGCGGCCTGGCGCTCCGAGCGGGCGACGCTGATGCCCGCCAAGGTCATGACCGGGGTGGCGGCGCCCGGGGCACCCGTCCACCCGCTGCTGGCGAACCTGGTCCGCGCCGCCGGCCGCCGGGCCGCGGCCGGCGAGGCCGCCGACGGGCAGGCGTACGCCGAGACGCTGCGCGGCCTGCCCGACGACAAGCGGGTACGCGCCCTGCGCGACCTGGTGCTGTCGCACGTGGCGGTCGTCCTCGGCCACGGCGACCCGGGCGGCATCGAACCGACCCGCGCGTTCCGGGAACTCGGCTTCGACTCGCTCACCGCCGTCGAGCTGCGCAACCGGCTCGGCGCGGCCACCGGGCTGCGGCTGCCGGCGACGCTGGTCTTCGACAACCCGACGCCCGAGGCGCTGGCCGCCCACCTGGCCGGGCAGTTCGCCCCGGCGGCCCCGGCGGGCGAGCCGTCGACGGCGGGCCGGGAACTCGACCGGCTGGAGGCGGCGCTCGTCGGGCTCGACCCGACCGACGACGAGTTCCGCCGCATCACCGACCGGCTGCACGGCCTGCTGGACCGGCTGGCCGAGCGGCAGGCGGACGCGGACGGCGACGACGACGACCTGGAGTCGGCCACCGCCGAGAACATCTTCGACCTGATCGACCGCGAGCTGGAGACGTCGTGACCACCAGCCGCAACGACATCGGCATGCCGAGTGAGGTAGGTCCACGGTGAGCAACGAGGACGAGAAGTACGTCGAGTACCTGAAGCGTACGACCTCGGAGCTGCGGCGTACCCGGCGGCGGCTGCGCGAGCTGGAGACCCGGGACGCCGAGCCCATCGCCATCGTGGCGATGAGCTGCCGCTACCCGGGCGGGGTCGACAGTCCCGAGGCGCTGTGGCAGCTCGTCCGCGACGGCGGGGACGGGATCGGGCCGTTCCCCGCCGACCGGGGCTGGGACCTGGACCGCCTCTTCCACCCGGACCCCGACCACCCTGGCACCAGCTACGTGACCGAGGGCGGCTTCGTCTACGCCGCCGCCGACTTCGACGCCGACCTGTTCGGCATCTCGCCGCGCGAGGCCGTCGCCATGGACCCGCAGCAGCGGCTGCTGCTGGAGACCTCCTGGGAGGCGTTCGAGCGGGCCGGGCTGCCGCTGCCGGCGGTACGGGGCAGCCGCACCGGCGTCTTCGTCGGGGCGTCCTCGCACGGCTACGACGGCATGATGGCGCAGGCCGAGAACGGCGAGGGGCACCTGCTCACCGGCAACGCCACCAGCGTCATCTCCGGGCGCGTCGCGTACACCCTCGGGTTGGAGGGGCCGGCGGTCACCGTCGACACCGCCTGCTCGTCCTCGCTGGTCGCCGTCCACCTGGCCGCCCAGGCACTGCGCAACGGCGACTGCGAGCTGGCGCTGGCCGGTGGCGTGACGGTGATGCCCACCCCGGCGGTCTTCGTCGGCTTCAGCCGGCAGCGCGGCCTCGCCGCCGACGGCCGGTGCAAGGCGTTCGCCGCCGGCGCGGACGGCACCTCCTGGTCCGAGGGCATCGGCATCCTGCTGCTCACCCGGCTCTCCGACGCGCAGCGGCACGGGTACCCGGTGCTCGCCGTGGTGCGGGGCAGCGCCGTCAACCAGGACGGCGCGTCCAACGGGCTCAGCGCCCCGCACGGTCCGTCGCAGGTCCGCGTCATCCGCCAGGCCCTGGCCAACGCCCGGCTCACGCCCGAGCAGGTGGACGTGGTCGAGGCGCACGGCACCGGCACCCGGCTCGGCGACCCGATCGAGGCGCAGGCCCTGCTCGCCACGTACGGGCAGGACCGGGGGGACTCGGCGCCGCTGCTGCTCGGGTCGGTGAAGTCGAACATCGGCCACGCCCAGGCCGCCGCCGGCGTGGCCGGCGTGATCAAGATGGTGATGGCGATGCGGCACGGCGTCGTGCCGCCCACCCTGCACGTCGACGAGCCGTCCCCGCACATCGACTGGACCGCCGGGGCGGTCACCCTCGCCACCGCCGCCACCCCGTGGCCCACGGCGGACCGGCCGCGTCGGGCCGCGGTGTCGTCGTTCGGGGTGTCCGGCACCAACGCGCACACCATCATCGAGCAGGCCCCGGCTTCTGCCGAGGCCGAAACCGAGACCGAAACCGAGCCGAGGGTCCCGGCGGCCCGCACGGTGGCGCCCGTGCTGCTCTCCGCCCGCTCCGACGCCGCGCTCGCCGCCCAGGCCGGCCGCTGGGCCGCCCGGTTCGCCGCCGACGACACCCTGCGCCCGCTCGACGTGGCCTTCTCGTCGGTCACCTCCCGCTCCACCCTGGACCGGCGCGTCGTCGTCGCGGCGACCGACCGCGACGACCTGCTCGCCGGGCTGCGCGCCCTCGCCGCCGGGGAACCGGCCGGCACCGTCGTCGCCGGCGCCGGGTCGCCGCGCGGCCAGCTCGCGGTGCTCTTCTCCGGCCAGGGCGCGCAGCGCGCCGGCATGGGCCGGGAGCTGTACGCCGAGTTCCCCGTCTTCGCCGCCGCCCTCGACGAGGCGTGCGGACACCTGGACCGGGCCCTGCCGCGCCCCCTGCGCGAGGTGCTCTTCGCCGCCGAGGGCTCGGCCGACGCCGAGCTGCTGGACCGGACGGTGTTCACGCAGGCCGGCCTGTTCGCCGTCGAGGTGGCGCTGTTCCGCCTCGTCGAGTCGTTCGGCCTCGCCCCCGACCTGGTGGCCGGCCACTCGATCGGCGAGGTCACCGCCGCGTACGTGGCCGGGGTGCTGTCGCTGGAGCACGCCTGTGCGTTGGTGGCGGCGCGGGGCCGGCTGATGCAGGCGCTGCCGGCGGGCGGCGGGATGCTGGCCGTCGCGGCGACCGAGACCGACGTGCTGGCCACGCTGGACGGTCTGGCCGACGTGGGGATCGCCGCGGTCAACGGGCCGTCGTCGGTCGTGGTCTCCGGTGCCGTCGACGCCCTCGACGAGGTGGAGCGGATCTGGCGCGACCGGGGCGTCCGCACGCGTCGGCTCACGGTCAGCCACGCGTTCCACAGCCCGCTGATGGAGCCGATGCTCGCGAGGTTCCGCGCGGTCCTCGACAGGCTGGAGTTCGCCGCGCCGTCGCTGCCGGTGGTGTCGAACGTGACCGGGGCGCTCGCCGACGCCGACGAGATCCGCACCGCCGACTACTGGGTGCGGCACGTCCGGGAGGCCGTCCGCTTCGCCGACGGGATCGCCGCGCTGCGCGCCGCCGGGGCGGACACGTTCCTGGAGGTCGGGCCGCGCAGCGTGCTGACCGCGATGGTCGGCGACGCCCTGCCGGGCACCGACGGCGTGCTCGCCGTACCGGCGCAGCGCGGGGACCGGCCCGAGGCGCACGGGCTGCTGGCCGGGCTGGCCGAGCTGCACGTGCGCGGGGTGGCCGTCGACTGGCGGCCGTGGTTCGCCGACACCGGCGCCCGGCGGGTGGACCTGCCCACGTACGCGTTCCAGCACCAGCGCTACTGGCCCGAGGTCGGCGGCACCGCCGGCGCGGCCACGCCGACCGACACCGCCGAGGGGGACTTCTGGGCGGCGGTGGAGCGCGGCGACCTGCCCGGGGTCGCCGCCCACCTGGCCGTGCAGGACGATCCCGCGGCGGTCGAGGCCCTCGCCCCGGCCGTACCGGTGCTGTCGTCGTGGCGGCGGGCCCGGCACCGCGACGCCGTGGTGGACGGCTGGTCGTACCGGGTCGACTGGGAGCCGGTCCGACCCGCCGCCGCGCCGGCGCTGACCGGCCGCTGGCTGGTCGTCACCGCCGACGCCGACGACGCCGGGGTGGCCGGGACGCTGACCGGCGCGGGCGCCCACGTCGACGCCCTCACCGTCGCCCCGGGCGTCGCCCGCGCGGAGCTGACCGGGCTGCTGCGCCACCACGGCGAGCAGGGCTGGACCGGGGTGCTCTGCGTGCTGCCCGCGCACGACCGGGCGCTGCCGGACGCCCCGGCCGTCTCCGTCGGCGCCGCGCTGCTGCTCACCCTCACGCAGGCGCTCGCCGACGCCGGCCTGCCCGGCCGGCTCTGGTGCCTCACCCGGGGCGCCGTCCGCGTCGGCGGCGGCGAGACCCTCGCCGACCCGTGGCCCGTCCTGGCCTGGGGCCTGGGCCGGGTCGTCGCCCTCGAACAGCCCGACCGCTGGGGCGGCCTGGTCGACCTGCCCGCCCGCGCCGACCGGACCGCCGCCGACGCGCTGCTCGCCGTCCTCGCCGACGCCGGCCACGACCAGGTGGCGATCCGCCCGCAGGGCGTCCTCGGCCGGCGGCTGGTGCCGGCCGCGCCGCCCGCGGGTGCGGGTTGGCGCCCCGCCGGGACGGTGCTGGTGACCGGCGGGACGGGTGCGTTGGGTCGGCACGTGGCCCGCTGGCTGTTGGCCAACGGGGCGGCCGAGGTGGTGCTCGCCTCGCGGCGCGGCCCGGCGGCGCCGGGCGCCGCGAAACTGGTCGACGAGTTGGGTGCGGTACGGGTGGTGGCGTGCGACGTCACCGACCGGGCCGCGGTCGACGCCCTCGTGGCCGGCCTGCCGGAGCTGACCGCCGTCGTGCACACCGCCGGGGTGGTCGACGACGGCGTCCTCGACGGGCTCGACCTGGGCAGGATGCAGACCGTCCTCGACGGCAAGGTCCGCGCCGCCCGGGTGCTGCACGAGGCCACCGCCGACCGGAACCTCGACGCGTTCGTCCTCTTCTCCTCCCTCGCCGGGGTCATCGGCAGCGCCGGACAGGGCAACTACGCGGCGGCCAACGCGTACCTCGACGCGTTCGCGGCCTGGCGGCGCGACCAGGGCCTGCCGGGCACCGCCATCGCCTGGGGCGCCTGGGCCGAGGACGGCATGGCCGCCGCGCTGACCGCCCGGCTCGCCCGGGGCGGGGTCAACGCGCTCCCCGTCGCCGAGGCCGTCACCGCCCTCGGCCGGCTGGTCAACACCGCCGAGCCGGCCGTCACCGTCGCCGACGTCGACTGGGGACGCCTCGCCGCCTCCTGGGGCCGGCCGACACCACTGATCGCCGCCCTGCCCGGCGTGCCCGCCGTGCCCACCGGCCCCGCCCGCGCCGTGGTGGTCGGCCGGTCCCTGCCGCAGCTCGCCGACCTCGTGCGCACCCAGGCCGCCGTGGTGCTCGGCTACCCGGCCGGCCAGCCGCTGCCCGACCGCACCTTCCGTGATCTCGGCTTCGACTCGCTCACCGCCGTCGAGCTGCGCAACCGGCTGACCGCCGAGACCGGCATGACGCTGCCCGCCACGCTGGTCTTCGACCACCCCACGGTCGCCGAACTCGCCGCGCACCTGCACGGCCTCACCGCCGGGCACACCACCGGCGAGGTGGTCGCCGACGGCACCGGCCGCGACCGCGAGCCCATCGCCATCGTCGCGATGAGCTGCCGCTTCCCCGGCGGCGTCACCTCGCCCGAGCAGCTGTGGGACCTCGTCGCCACCGGCACCGACGCGATGAGCCTGATGCCCGGCGAGCGCGGCTGGAACCTCGCCGAGCTGTACCACCCCGACCCCGAGCACCTCGGCACCAGCTACGTCCGCGAGGGCGGCTTCGTGGCCGGGGCCGGCGAGTTCGACCCGGCGTTCTTCGGCATCAGCCCCCGCGAGGCCCTCGCCATGGACCCGCAGCAGCGGCTGCTGCTGGAGGCCACCTGGGAGGCGTTCGAGCGGGCCCGCATCGACCCGACCGCCCTGCGCGGCAGCCGCACCGGCGTGTACGTCGGCACCAACGGCCAGGACTACGGCTCGCTGCTGATGGCCGCCGGGGACGTCGACGAGAACTACCTCGCCACCGGCACCTCCGCCAGCGTCATCTCCGGTCGGCTGGCGTACACCTTCGGGCTGCACGGCCCGGCGGTCACCGTCGACACCGCCTGCTCGTCGTCGCTGGTCGCGATGCACCTGGCCGCGCAGGCCCTCCAGACGGGCGAGTGCGACCTCGCCCTGGCCGGCGGCGCCACCGTGATGGCCACCCCCGGCATCTTCGTCGGCTTCTCCCGCCAGCGCGGCCTCGCCGCGGACGGCCGCTGCAAGCCGTTCGCCGGGGCCGCCGACGGCACCGGCTGGGGCGAGGGCGTCGGCCTGCTGGTGCTCCAGCGCCTCTCCGACGCGCGCCGCGACGGCAACCCGGTCCTCGCCGTGCTGCGC
Source organism: Micromonospora sp. LOL_025 (assembly GCF_048060285.1). Taxonomy (NCBI): domain Bacteria; kingdom Bacillati; phylum Actinomycetota; class Actinomycetes; order Micromonosporales; family Micromonosporaceae; genus Micromonospora; species Micromonospora sp. LOL_025. The sequence continues at coordinate 9,430 of NZ_JBHMIR010000061.1, forward strand.
GGCAGCGCCGTCAACCAGGACGGCGCCTCCAACGGCCTCACCGCCCCCAACGGCCCCGCCCAGCAGCGGGTGATCCGGCAGGCCCTGGCCAACGCGGGCCTGACCGCCGACCAGGTGGACGCCGTCGAGGCGCACGGCACCGGCACCACGCTCGGCGACCCCATCGAGGCGCAGGCGCTCATCGCCACCTACGGGCAGGACCGTCCCGCCGACCGGCCGTTGTGGCTGGGGTCGGTGAAGTCGAACATCGGGCACACCCAGGCCGCCGCCGGTGTGGCCGGGGTGATGAAGATGGTCCTGGCGATGCGGCACGGGGTGCTGCCGCCCACCCTGCACGTGGACGAGCCCACCCCGCACGTCGACTGGAGCGCCGGCAGCGTCGAGCTGCTCACCTCGGCCCGGCCGTGGGAGCCGGCCGACGGCGTACGCCGCGCCGCCGTGTCCTCGTTCGGCATCAGCGGCACCAACGTGCACACCATCCTCGAACAGGCCCCCGCCGACGAACCCGGGCCCGAGCCGGCGGCTGACGGGCCGACCGGGGAGCTGCCCTGGGTGCTCTCCGGGCGCACCGTCGACGCCCTCACCGCCCGCACCCGGGACCTGCTCGACCACCTCGAGACGGTCGACGACGGCGAACTCGCCGACGTGAGCTGGTCGCTGGCCGCCACGCGCGCGTCCCACGACCACCGGGCCGTCGTCTTCGCCGCCGACCGGGACGACCTGACCGCGGCCCTCGATGCGCTCGCCGCCGGCCGCCCCACCGCGCAGACCGTCACCCGCGCCCCCGGCACGCCGGGCGAGGTCGCCTTCGTCTTCCCCGGCCAGGGCTCCCAGTGGGTCGGCATGGCGGCCGAACTCCTCGACACCGCTCCGGTCTTCGCGGAGAGGTTCGCCGCCTGCGCCGAGGCGCTGCGCCCGTACGTCGACTGGTCACCCACCGACGTGGTGCGCGGCGCGCCCGACGCCCCGTCGCTGGAGCGCGTCGACGTCGTGCAGCCCACCCTGTTCGCGGTCAGCGTCTCGCTCGCCGCGCTCTGGGAGTCGTACGGGGTGCGCCCCTCCGCCGTCGTCGGCCACTCGCAGGGCGAGATCGCCGCCGCGTACGTCGCCGGCGGCCTCACCCTGGACGACGCGGCCGCCGTGGTCGCGCTGCGCAGCCGGATCATCGCCGGCATCGCCGGGGACGGCGGCATGGTCTCGGTCGCCACCACCGCCGACGAGGCCACCGCGACGATCGCCCGCTGGGCCGGCCGGGTCGCCCTGGCCGCCGTCAACGGGCCCACCTCGGTCGTGGTCTCCGGCGACAGCGCCGCCCTCGACGAGCTGGTCGCCCACTACGAGTCCCGCGAGATGCGGGTGCGCCGCGTCCCGGTGGACTACGCCTCCCACTCCGCCCACGTCGAGCAGCTGCGCGAGCAGCTCCTGGAACTGCTCGCCGGGCTGCGGCCCCGCACCGGCGAGGTCCGGTTCCGCTCCACCGTCGAGGGGGACTGGCTCGACACCGCCGCCCTCGACGCCGACTACTGGTACCGCAACCTGCGGCAGACCGTCCGCTTCGACGAGGCGGTGCGCAGCCTCGTCGCCGCCGGCTACCAGACCTTCGTCGAGGTCAGCGCCCACCCGGTGCTGACCATGGCCGTGCAGGAGAGCGTCGAGCTGGCCGCCGCCGACCCGGAGTCGGTCACCGTCACCGGCAGCCTCCGCCGGGGCGAGGGCGGCCTCGGCCGCTTCCTGCGCGCCCTGGCCGAGGTCTGGACCGGGGGTACGCCGGTGGACTGGCGGCCCGCGTTCACCGGCCTCGCCGGACGCCGCCGCGACCTGCCCACGTACCCGTTCCAGCGGCAGCTCTACTGGCCGCAGCCGTCCGCCACGCCCGCCCCGGCCGCCGGCGTGGCCGGCCCGGTGCCCGACGACGAGGTGGACGCCCGGTTCTGGGCGGCCGTCGAGGCGGAGGACCTGACCGCGCTCACCGCCGAACTCGCCGGCGCGACCGAGTCGGAGGCCGTGCCGGACGCGGCGTTCGCCGACGTGCTGCCGGTCCTCGCCGCCTGGCGTCGCCGGCACCGCGACCAGGCCACCGTGGACTCCTGGCGGTACCGGGACAGTTGGACACCGATCGCCCCCGACGCCGCCGGCGAGCCCGCCGTCACCGGCACCTGGTGGCTGCTCACCGGCCCCGACGACACCGGCGCGGCCGAGGCCGCCTTCTGCGCGGAGGCGCTGCGGCGGCACGGCGGCACCGTCGTGCCGGTGGCGCTGGACGCCGACCGCACGGACCGCGAGGCGCTCGCCGCCCGGCTGCGCGACCTGGGCGACGGTGGCTCCCGCCCCGCCGGCATCGTGTCGCTGCTGCCGCTCGACGAGACGCCCGCCCCGGCGCACCCGTCGGTGCCGGTCGGCTTCGCCGGCACCGTGACCCTCGTGCAGGCGCTCGGCGACGCCGGCGTCCGCGCACCGCTGTGGTGCCTCACCCGGGGCGCCGTCGCCACCGGCCCGGCCGACCCGCTGCCGCACCCGCTCCAGCAGCTCACCTGGGGCTTCGGCCGGGTCGCCGCGCTGGAGCACCCGGACCGCTGGGGCGGCCTCGTGGACCTCCCCGACGAGCTCGACGACGCGGCCGGCCGCCGGCTGGTCCGCGTCCTCGCCGGCGCCGACGGGGAGGACCAGGTCGCGCTGCGGTGGGCCGGCGCGTTCGGCCGGCGGCTGCTGCACGCCCCGCTCGGCGACGCCCCCGCCCCGCGCGCCTGGCGGCCCTCCGGCACCGCCCTGGTCACCGGCGGCACCGGCGCGCTCGGCGGCCACATGGCCCGCTGGCTCGCCGCCAACGGCGCCGCGCACCTGGTGCTGGTCAGCCGGCGCGGCCGGCAGGCCGAGGGCATCGCCGACCTCGAGGCCGAGCTGGTCGCGCTGGGCGCCCGGGTCACCGTCGCCGCCTGCGACGCCGCCGACCGGTCGGCGCTCGCCGCCGTCCTCGCCGACCTGCCGCCCGAGCACCCGCTGACCACCGTCGTGCACACCGCCGCCGTCCTCGACGACTCGGTGATCAACTCGTTGACCCTGGAACAGGTCGACTACGCGCTCAGCGCGAAGGTCACCGCCGCGCTGAACCTGCACGAGCTGACCCGCGAGCTGGACCTCGACGCGTTCATCCTGTTCTCCTCGATGGCCGGCACCGTCGGCAGCTCCGGCGTGGGCAACTACGCCCCCGGCAACGCGTTCCTCAACGCCCTCGCCGAGCACCGGCGTGCCCTCGGCCTGCCCGCCACCTCCATCGGCTGGGGCGCCTGGGGAGGCGGCGGCATGGCCGACGGCGAGTTCGGCCGGATGCTGCACCGCCACGGCGCGCCCGAGATGCCGCCGCGGCTCGCCGTCGCGGCCCTGCACCAGGCCGTCGAGCACGACGAGACGTTCCTGACCATCTCGAACATCGCCTGGGACCGGTTCTTCGTCGCCTTCACCGCCACCCGGCCCGGCCCGCTGATCTCGGAGATCCCCGAGGCGCAGCGGTTGCAGGCCACCAAGGGCCTGGCCGAGACGAAGGAGACCGACGAGGCCGGCCCCACCGGCGCGTTCACCCGGATGAGCGCCGCCGAGCGCCAGCAGGCGCTGCTCGACCTGGTCCGCGACCAGGCGGCCACGGTCCTCAAGTACGCCGACGGCCAGGCCGTCGACCCGCACCACGCGTTCCGCGACCTCGGGTTCGACTCGGTGACGGCGGTGGAGCTGCGCAACCGGCTCGCCACCGCCACCTCGCTGCGGCTGCCGGTGACCCTGGTCTTCGACTACCCGTCGCCGACCGCGCTCGCCCGGCACCTGCACGAGGAACTGGGCGGGGAGGCCGCCGTGGCGGCCGAGACCGCCCCGGTGACGCTCGGCGACGACGAGCCGGTGGCCATCGTCGCCATGTCCTGCCGCTTCCCCGGCGGGGCGAACGACCCCGAGCGGTTCTGGCAGATGCTGCACGCCGGCCGCGACGCCGTGTCCGACCTACCCGGCGATCGGGGTTGGGACGTCGAGCGGCTCTACGACCCCGACCCCTATTCCACCGGCACCTCCTACGTCCGCAGCGGCGCCTTCCTTTACGAGGCGGCGGAGTTTGATGCCGGTTTCTTCGGTATTTCGCCCCGCGAGGCGTTGGCCATGGATCCGCAGCAGCGGTTGTTGCTCGAGGTTTCGTGGGAGGCGGTCGAGCGGGCAGGGGTTGAGCCTGGGGTTCTTCGGGGTTCGCGAACAGGGGTGTTCGTGGG
>NZ_JBHMIR010000062.1:0-11033 GCF_048060285.1 Micromonospora sp. LOL_025
CTCGGCCTCGAACCCGGCCGCAGCCTCCAAGAACTCCAACAACGCATCCTCGAACACGACGCCAAAATCCAAATCCCCGCACTCACCCACTAACCACCACCACACCAGCCACGATCGCTTCCACGATTACCCGAGCGTGGACCAGTTACGGGCACCATCAGGGGCGCGCGCGGTCCGTGACGCCTGGCGCACCGGAGGCCGACGGCGATTCCTGCTCAGCGACCACAGCGAGGACGACATGGCGAACAAGTGCCCGGCGCACGGGCATCAGATGCTGATGGACGACGACTACTTCGCGAGCCCGTACGCGGCGTACGAGCTCTACGCGTCACTGCACCAGAAGGGCGCCGTCCACCGGACCTGCCTCGACGACCACGGCCCCGTGTGGCTGGTGACCGGTCACGCCGAGGTCTACTCCGCGCTGCGCGACAGGCGCCTCGCGCGGCCCCGCGAGTACAGCAACGGCGACTTCACCAGCAAGCGCTTCCCGGAGGGCGAGGCGACCGGGACGATCGTCACCCTCGACCCGCCGGAGCACACGCGGCTCAAGAAGATGATCAACTTCACCTTCCTCCCCCGCAACCTGGAGACCTTCCGCCCCCGGGTGCACCAGCTGGTCGAGGCCCGGCTGGACGCCATCGAGGCGGCGGGCGGCGGCGACCTGGTCGAGGACTACGCGGCCATCCTGCCCATCACGATCGTCTGCGACGTGCTCGGCATCCGCGAGGAGTACCGCAAGGACCTGAAGCACTGGGCGGACCTGGTGTTCAGCGGCGACAACGAGACCAACGCGATGGTCCGCACGAAGATGTCGCACTTCATGAACATGGTCCGCGAGGAGAAGACGAAGGAGCCCGGCGAGGACCTCTTCTCGTACTGGATCCACGCCAAGAACGCCGACGGCGAGCCCGAGCTCAACGTCTACCAGGTGATGGCCCTGGCCCTGCTGACGATGCTGGGCGGGTACGACACCACCGCGGGCATGATCGGTCGGGGCGCGCTGGCGCTGCTGGACAGCCCGGAGACGCTGGAGCGGCTCCGCAAGGACCCGGACCTGTTCGACGTGGCCGTCGAGGAGCTGCTGCGCAAGCACGGCTCCGTGCACCACGGCTTCCGCCGCTTCGCCACGGAGGACCTGGAGATCGACGGCACGAAGATCGCCAAGGGCGAGACGGTGCTGCTGCACCTGACCGCGGCGGGCAACGACCCGAAGCGGTTCCCCGATCCGCAGGTGCTCGACATCGACCGCGAGGACAAGGGGCACGTGGCGTTCGGCGGCGGCCCCCACTTCTGCTCGGGTTCGGAGCTGGCCCGGATGGAGACGACCATCGCGCTGCGTCAGCTGTTCACCCGCTTCCCGAACATCAAGCTCGCCGCACCCCGGGAGTCGCTGAAGGTCCGGCGTACGCCGCTGGTGCCCGCACTGGTCTCCCTCCCGGTCACGGTCTGAGCGCTCTCCTTCCCGGCCCGCATCGCAACTCCTGTCCGACAAGAGGTTGTTGAACCATGCCGCGTACCGATCTGCTCCGCCCCCTGCCCGAACTGCTCCGGACCAACGCCGAACGGTCCGGCACCCGGATCGCGTACGCCGACCCGCGGCGGAGCGTGACCCACGCGGAGCTGGCGGAACGGACGGCGCGGCTCGCCGGCCACCTCGCCGATCTCGGCGTGTGGCCGGCGGACCGCGTGGTCGTCCTGCTCGACGGCGTCGCGGCGGTGGAGGGCGTCCTCGCGGTCGTCCGGGCCGGCGGCATCGCCGTACCGCTGGACCCGGCCCTGGACGACGCAGAGCTGGCCCGGCTGGTCGAGGACGCGGGCGCCGACGCGGTGATCACCGACGCGACCAACGCGGCGCGGGTGTCCGTGTCGGTGCTCGTCGTCGACGGCGGGTACGACGGCGAGGCGCACTCGTTCGAGGAGCTGGCGACGACCGACCCGGCGTCGCCGCCCCAGGACGACGCGGGCCTCGACGACCTGGCGTTCCTCACCTACACCGCGGGGACGACCGGCCCCCGCAAGGGTGTGCTGTCCACGCAGCGCAACGCGCTGTGGCCCGCCGCCGCGGCGGCGTACGTGGCCGGGCTCGGCTGCACCGCGGACGACCGGGTGCTGTGGATGCTGCCCGTGCACGCCTGGTTCGGGCAGCTCCTCGCCGCCACCGCGGCGGGGGCGTCGGTACGGCTCGCGGGCGGCCTCGGCCCGGACGAGCTGCGGGCCGCGCTCGCCGCGCAGGGCAGCACCGTGCTGGTGGGCACCGGCCCGACGCACGGGGCCCTGCTGGACGCGCCGGGCCCGGCCCCGGAGGGCGTACGGATCGCGCTGGCCCTCGGCCCGGTGGACACGACGCTGCGCCAGCCCTTCGAGGCGACGTTCGCCGCGCCGCTGCTCACCGGCTACGTGACCACCGAGACGTCCGGCCTGGTCGCGGTGAGCTGGCCGGACGGCGACGCCGGACGGCGCTGCCTGCCCCTGCCGGGGTCGAGCCTGCGGGTGGTCGACCCCGTATCCGGTGCCGACCTGGGCCCCGGCCAGGAGGGTGAGGTCTGGGTCAGCGGCCCGAACGTGATGGCCGGCGGTTACCACGACCGCGCCGCCGAGACGGCCGAGGCGCTGCGCGGGGGCTGGTACCGCACGGGTGACCTGGCCCGCCGCGACGACTCCGGGCACCTCGCGATCACCGGCCGGCTGGCCGACGTGGCCGAGGTCGGCGGCGAGCGGGTCCGGCTGGACCGCACCGACACCGTGCTGCGGACCGTGCCCGGGGTGCGCGACGCGGCGACCCGGGCCTCCTCGGACGGGCCGGTCGCGTACGTGGTCGGGTCCGAGGTGGACGCCGACCGCCTGCTGGCGACGTGCCACGCGGAACTGTCCGCGGCGGCCGTGCCGGTCGAGACGTACCTGGTGCGGGAGATCCCGCGCACCGCCATGGGCAGCCCCGCGCGCCACCGGCTGCCCGGGCTGCCCGGCCGCCTGCTCCGCGTGGCCGCGCCGCGGCACGACGCGCTGCACGCGCTCCGCTGGGAGCCGGTGCCGGAGCCGACCGCCGATCACCCGGAGCAGGCCGGCACGGTCGCCGCCGCGACCCGGCTCACCTGGTCGGTGGCGGGCCCGCCCGAACTCACCGCCGGCCTCGCCGGCGACGGACCCGCCGTCGACACCTACGCCGACCCCGCCGCGCTGACCGAGCTGCTGACCCGGGTGCTCGACGAGGACCGGCCGGCGGATTCCCGGCTGGTCGTACTGACCCGTGGCGCCATCCATGCCGACGACGCCACGGATCTCCGGCGGGCCGTCGCGTGGGCGGTGGCGCGGTCCCACCAGCTGCGCCGCCCCGACCGGCTGGTGCTGGTGGACGCCGACGAGATCACCACGGACGTGCTGGGCGCCGCCGTGGCCACCGGCGAGGACGTGCTCGCCGTACGCGCGGGCGAACTGCTCCTGCCGCGGTACGCGGCCGTCCCCACCCGGGCCGGCGGCGCACCGCAGCGGGGCACGGTCGCGCTCGTCGCCCGCTCGTACGACGCGGCGCTCGCCCGCCACCTCGTGGCGGCCCACGAGGTCCGCGACCTGGTCCTGGTGGGGCCGGGCGACGTTCCCGCCGACGCGGCGGCCGACCTGGCGGCGTGCGGCGCCGGGGCGTCCGTGCACCCGGGCGTGCCGTTCGACCGGGAGGCGCTGGCGGCCGTGCTCGGCGACCGGCCGCTCACCGCCGTCGTGGCGGTGGACCTCACGACCGAGGAACTGCTGGCGCTGCACGAGGCGACGCCCGCGCACGCCGCCACCGCGCTCGTGCTGCTCACCGGCGGCCAGGACGCCGCCGCCACCGCCGTCGCCGACGCGCTGGTGCGGCACCGCCGCGCGCGCGACCTGCCCGGCGTCTCCGTGGCCTGGGCCGCTCCCGGCTTCGCCGAACTGCCCGTGGCGCGACGCACCGCCCTGCTCGACGCCGCGCTGGCCGCGGACGAGCCCTGCGTGGTCGCCGCGCGTCCCGTGGCGCCCGCCGAGGTCGACCCCGAGGGCACCCGGGCCGCCCTCACCGAGCGGCTGCTGGCGGTGCCGGAGCCCGACCGCCTCGGCCTGCTGCGCGACGTCGTACGGGTCGCCACGCGCGAGGTCCTGCGGGATCAGGCGCCCGCGACGATCGAGGGCGAGACGCCGTTCCGCCAGCTCGGCTTCGACTCCCTCACCGCCGTACAGCTGCGGGGCCGGCTCTGCGCCGCGACCGGCCTGAACCTGCCGGCGAGCCTGGTCTTCGACTACCCGACCCCCGACATCGTCGCCGGCCACCTGCTGGACGCCCTGGGCCTGGGCGCGGCCGAGCCGGAAGCGACCGTCGCCGAGACCCACGACGACGAGCCCGTCGCGATCGTCGGCATGGCCTGCCGCTATCCCGGCGGCGTCAACTCCCCCGACGACCTCTGGCGGATCGTCGAGGGCGGGGTGGACGCGATCGGCGAGTTCCCCACCAACCGCGGCTGGGACCTCGGGGCGCTCTTCGCGGGCGACGGGCCGGGCACGTGCAGCGCGACCGCCGGCGGCTTCCTGTACGACGCCGACGAGTTCGACGCGGAGTTCTTCGGCATCAGCCCCCGCGAGGCGCTGGCGATGGACCCGCAGCAGCGGGTGCTGATGGAGACCGCGTGGGAGGCGCTGGAGCACGCCGGCATCCCGCCGACCTCGCTGCGCGGCAGCGACACCGCCGTCTTCACGGGCCTGCACATGCAGGACTACGGCCGGGCCGGGCACAACGAGGAGGACGGGGTCGACGGCTTCCTCATCACCGGCACCCACGGCAGTGTGGCGTCCGGCCGGATCGCGTACGCCCTGGGCCTGGAGGGCCAGGCGATGACCGTCGACACCGCCTGCTCGGCGTCGCTGGTCGCCCTGCACCTGGCCGTCCGGGCGCTGCGCTCCGGCGAGTGCGCGATGGCCCTGGCGGGCGGCGTGACCGTGATGTCCGGCACGGACACCTTCACCGAGTTCTCCCGGCAGAAGGGCCTCTCCCCCGACGGGCGGTGCAAGGCGTTCTCCGACGACGCCGACGGCACCGGCTGGGGTGAGGGCGCCGGCGTACTGGTCGTCGAGCGGCTCTCCGACGCCCGCCGCAACGGCCACCGCGTGCTCGCGGTGGTACGCGGCTCGGCCGTCAACCAGGACGGCGCCTCCAACGGCCTGACCGCCCCCAACGGGCCCTCGCAGCAGCGGGTCATCCGCGCCGCACTCGCCAACGCCGGCCTCACCCCCGACCAGGTCGACGCCGTCGAGGCACACGGCACCGGCACCACCCTCGGCGACCCCATCGAGGCCCAGGCCATCCTCGCCACCTACGGCCAGGACCGCGAACGCCCCCTCTGGCTCGGCTCCCTCAAGTCCAACATCGGGCACACGCAGGCCGCCGCCGGCGTCGGCGGCGTCATCAAGATGGTCCTCGCCCTGCGCAACGGGCTGCTGCCGCGCACCCTGCACGTCTCGGAGCCGAGCCGCAAGGTGGACTGGTCGGCCGGGGCGGTGTCGCTGCTGACCGAGCCGGTCGCGTGGCCCGCCGGCGACCGCCCGCGCCGCGCCGCCGTCTCGTCCTTCGGCATGAGCGGCACGAACGCGCACGTGATCATCGAAGAGCCGCCCGCCGCCGACCCGGAGGCCGCCGCCACCCCGGACACCGCTGTCCCTGAAGCCGCCGCCGCCCCGGACGCCGCGCCGTCGGTGGTGCCGTGGCTGCTGTCGGCGCGCTCCGAGCAGGCGCTGCGGGAGCAGGCCCACCGCCTGCACGAGCACCTGACCGCCCGCCCCGACCTGGCGGTCGCCGACGTCGGCCGCTCCCTCGCCACCACCCGGGTCGCCTTCGGCCACCGGGCCGCCGTCACCGGCGCCACCCGGCAGGACATGCTCGACGGCCTCGCCGCCCTCGCCGGCCGCGGGAGTGCGCCCGACGTGCTGACCGGCACCGCCGGCTCCGGCGGGCTGGCGTTCCTGTTCACCGGTACGGGCGCCCAGTACCTCGGGATGGGCACCGAACTCGCCGCCGCCTACCCCGTCTTCGCCAGCGCGTTCGACGAGGCCTGCGCCGAGTTGGACCGGCACCTGGACCGGCCGGTACGCGAGATCATCCGCAGCGACGACCTGCACCGGTTCGCGTACACCCAGCCGGCCCTGTTCGCCTTCGAGGTCGCCCTCCACCGGCTCGTCGAGTCGTGGGGCATCCGCCCCGACTTCGTGGCCGGGCACTCCCTCGGTGAGCTCTCCGCCGCGTACGTCGCCGGGGTCTGGTCGCTCGCCGACGCCGCGAAGCTCGTCGCCGCGCGCGCGACCCTCATGGCGGCCCTGCCCCTGGGCGGCGCGATGGTCGCCGTGCAGGCCACCGAGGAGCAGGTCACCGGCCACCTGAGCGACCAGGTCGGCATCGCCGCCATCAACACCCCCACCGACCTGGTCATCTCCGGCGACGAGGCCGCGACGCTCGCCGCCGCCGAGCAGCTCGCCGCGCTCGGCCACAAGACCAAGCGGCTGCCGATCCCGCTGGGCGCGCACTCCCACCTGATGGACCCGATGCTCGACGCCTACCGCGCCGTCGCCGAGTCCATCACCCACCACGAACCCCGCATCGGCCTGATCTCCACCGTCGACGGACGACCCCTGCGCTCCACCCCCGAACACTGGGTCGACCAGGTCCGCCGGGCCGTCCGCTTCCGCGACGCCGTCCAGCGGCTCACCACCGAGCACCACGTCGACACCTTCCTGGAGATCGGCCCCGACACCGTCCTGGCCACCACCACCGGCGACGCCACCGGCATCGCCACCATGCGCCGGGGACACCCCGAGACCCACACCCTCGCCAGGGCCGTCGGACACCTCTTCACCGCCGGCACCAGCCCCGACGCCGACCGCTACTTCGCCGACGCCCGGACCGTCGAGCTGCCGACGTACCCGTTCCAGCGCAGGTCGTACTGGCTGCGGCCCTCGGGCGGCGGCGACGTGGCCGCGGCCGGCCTCACCGCCGCGCGCCACCCGTTGCTCGGCGCGGTGCTGGGCGTCGTCGACACCGACCGGCTCGTGCTCACGGGACGGCTCTCCCTGCGCGAGCAGCCCTGGCTCAACGACCACGCCGTCCTCGACACCGTCCTGCTGCCCGGTACGGCGTTCCTGGAACTGGCCGCGCACGCCGCCGAGCACACCGGCAGCGGCACCATCGAGGAACTCACCCTCCAGGCCCCGCTGACGCTGACCGAGCAGCAGCGGGTCAACATCCAGGTGTGGGTCGGCCGACCCGACGAGCAGGGTCGCCGCGAGTTCGGCGTGTACTCCCAGCCGGCCGGGCACACGCCGGGCGCGGAGTGGACGAGCCACGCGTCGGGCATGCTGGCCGACGCGCCGACGCCGGCCCCGGCCGTGGAGGAGTGGCCGCCGCCCGGCGCGGAGCCCGTCGACATCGGCGACTTCTACGGCTGGCTGCTGGCGCGTGGCTTCTGCTACGGCCCCGCCTTCCAGGGCGTACAGGAGGTGTGGCGGCGCGGCGACGAACTGTTCGCCCGGGCCACCCTGCGGGCCGAGGACGAGCCGGCCGCCGTGCGCTACGGCGTGCACCCGGCGCTGCTCGACGCCGCCATGCACCCGCTCGTGCTGCACGTCGACGGCGGTGGGGACCCGGCGGGCCGGGCGTGGCTGCCGTTCTCCTGGCGCGGGGTGCGGGTGCACCGCCGGGGTGCCTCGGCGGTGCGGGTCCGGCTGACCCCGGCCGGCGAGAACACCCTGCGGGTGAGCACCACCGACGACGAGGGCAACCCGGTGCTGAGCGCCGACGCGGTCGCGGTGCGCCCCGTCACGACGAGCGGACTGACCGGCGCGAGCGGCCCCAGCGCGGCCCTCTACCAGACGGAATGGGTGCCGGTTACCGCCCCGACGGGCACCGGCACGCCCGACGTCGAGGTGTTCCGCGTCGAGGCGGGCGACACCGCCGACGCCGTACGGCGGTCCCTGTACCGCACCCTGGCGAGGGTCCAGGAGACGGCGGCCGGCACCGGGCGGCTGGCCGTGGTCACCCGCAGCGGGGATCTCGCGGGGGCCTCCGCCTGGGGTCTGGTCCGCTCCGCCCAGACCGAGCACCCGGACCGCTTCGTCCTCGTCGAGACCGACGGCAGCGACAAGTCGGAGCGCGCCCTCGCCGCCGCGATCGCCACCGGGGAGCCGCAGCTCGCCGTCCGCGACGGGGCGCTGACCGTGCCGCGGCTCGCGCGGCACACCTCCGCCGCCCCCGAGGGCGGGCTGTTCGACCCGGCCGGCACGGTCCTGATCACCGGTGGCACCGGTACGCTCGGCGCCGCGCTCGCCCGCCACCTGGTCGCCCGGCACGGCGCGGAACACCTGCTCCTCGTCTCGCGGCGCGGCGCGGACGCGCCCGGCGCCGCCGAGCTGACCGAGGAGCTGGCCGCCCTCGGCGCCACCACGGTCGACGTCGTCGCGTGCGACACCGCCGACCGCGAGGCGCTGGAAGCGCTGCTCGCCGGGCTCGCCCGGCCGCTTTCGGGCGTGGTCCACACCGCGGGCGTGCTCGACGACGGCATCCTGGAGTCGCTCACGCCCGAACGCCTCGACGCCGTCCTACGGCCCAAGATGGACGCCGCGCTCAACCTGCACGAGCTGGCCGGCGACGTGGAGCTGTTCGTGCTCTACTCCTCGGTCGCGAGCGTCATCGGCACCGCCGGGCAGGCGAACTACGCGGCGGCGAACGCCTTCCTCGACGGTCTGGCCGCACAGCGGCGGGCCGAGGGCCGCTCGGCGACCTCGCTGTCCTGGGGCCTGTGGGCGCAGGCCAGCGCCATGACCGGCCAGCTCGGCGAGACCGACCTGGCCCGCATCGCGCGCGGCGGTCTCCTGCCGCACAGCGTCGAGGAAGGGCACGCGCTGTTCGACGCCGCGTGCCGCTCGGACGAGGCGCACCTGGTGCCCGTCACCATCGACGTCGCCGCGGTGCGCGCCGCGACGCACGCCGCGCCGCCGCTGCACGGCCTGGCCCGGGTGCCGCGCCGGCGGCAGGCCGCGACCCGGCCGGGCGCCACCGCGCTGGCCCGGGAGCTGGCCGGGCGCAGCGAACAGGAGCAGCGCGGGCTGCTGCTCGACATCGTGCGTACGCAGGTCGCCACCGTCCTCGCCCAGCCGGACGTGGACTCGGTCTCCGTGGCCGAACCGTTCCGTCAGCTCGGCTTCGACTCGCTGATGGCCGTCGAGTTGCGCAACCGGCTCAACACCTCGACGGGGCTGCGCCTGCCCGCGACGTTGACCTTCGACTACCCCACCCCGGAGGTCCTCGTCGAGTACCTGCGGGGCGAGCTGGGCGGCCGCGAGGACGAGCCGCAGCCCGCCGTGGCGGCGGTCGCCGCCCGCCCCACCGACGAGCCCATCGCGATCGTCGGCATGGCCTGCCGCTACCCCGGCGGCGTCACCTCGCCGGACGAGCTGTGGCAGCTGCTGGTCGACGGCCGCGAAGGCATCACCGGCTTCCCGACCGACCGGGGCTGGCAGCTGGACACCCTGTTCGACCCCGACCCGGACACCCCGGGCACCAGCTACGTCGACCGGGGCGGATTCCTGCTCGACGCGGCCGGGTTCGACGCGGAGTTCTTCGGCATCAGCCCCCGCGAGGCGCTGGCGATGGACCCCCAGCAGCGGGTGTTCCTGGAAACCTGCTCGGCGGCACTGGAGAACGCCGGCCTGCGCCCGGACACGCTGCGCGGCTCACCCACCGGTGTCTTCGCCGGCCTCATGACGCACGACTACGCCGCCCGGTCGGGCGCCGTACCCGACGAGGTCGAAGGGTTCTGGGGCACCGGAACCGCCGGCAGCGTCGCCTCGGGCCGGGTGGCGTACACGTTCGGGCTGGAGGGGCCGGCGGTCACCGTCGACACCGCCTGCTCGTCGTCGCTGGTCGCCCTGCACCTCGCCGTGCAGGCGCTGCGCTCCGGCGAGTGCTCCCTCGCGCTGACCGGCGGCGTGACCGTCATGTCCACGCCCAGCCTGTACGTCGAGTTCTCCAAGCAGCGGGGCCTCGCCCGCGACGGGCGGTGCAAGTCGTTCGCCGCCGCGGCCGACGGCACCGGCTGGGCGGAGGGCGCCGGCGTACTGGTCGTCGAGCGGCTCTCCGACGCCCGCCGCAACGGCCACCGCGTGCTCGCGGTGGTACGCGGCTCGGCCGTCAACCAGGACGGCGCCTCCAACGGCCTGACCGCCCCCAACGGGCCCTCGCAGCAGCGGGTCATCCGCGCCGCACTCGCCAACGCCGGCCTCACCCCCGACCAGGTCGACGCCGTCGAGGCACACGGCACCGGCACCACCCTCGGCGACCCCATCGAGGCCCAGGCCATCCTCGCCACCTACGGCCAGGACCGCGAACGCCCCCTCTGGCTCGGCTCCCTCAAGTCCAACATCGGACACGCCCAGGCCGCCGCCGGCGTCGGCGGCGTCATCAAGATGATCCTCGCCCTGCGCAACGGGCTGCTGCCCCGCACCCTGCACGTCGACGAGCCGTCCCCGAAGATCGACTGGTCGGCGGGCTCCGTCGCGCTGCTGACCGAGGCGGCCGAGTGGCAGCCGAACGGCCACCCGCGCCGCGCGGGGGTCTCCTCGTTCGGCGTCAGCGGCACGAACGCGCACGTGATCATCGAGGAGCCGCCCGCCGAACCGAACGCCGCCGACGCCGGCACGCCACCTCCGGCGCTGCCGTGGCTGCTGTCCGCCCGCTCGGAACAGGCCCTGCGGGAGCAGGCCCGCCGCCTGCACGACCACCTCGTGACCCGGCCCGAACTGCCGGACGCCGACGTCGCCCGCTCCCTGGCCGCCCGGGTCCGCTTCACGCAGCGGGCCGCCGTCGTCGGGACCGACCGGCGGGAACTCCTCGACGGCCTCGCCGCGCTGGCCGCCGGCAAGGAGGCCGCCAACCTGGTCACCGGCACCCCCGGGGCCGGCAGGTTGGCGTTCCTGTTCACGGGGCAGGGTGCGCAGCGGTTGGGCATGGGCGCCGAACTCGCCGCCGCCTACCCCGT
>NZ_JBHMIR010000063.1:0-10999 GCF_048060285.1 Micromonospora sp. LOL_025
GTCGGCGTACCCCGACCACTACGCCCAGTGGGAGCAGCAGGCCGCCGACCTCGTCACCGAGCACTGGAACAACTGACAGCGCGATACATGACATGCCGCTGGCCGGCACCCCCACCCGGGGTGCCGGCCAGCGGCACGTCGGGTGGCGGAGCCGGGCGGACCGGGGACGGCGGCCGTCACGGGCTTCCACCAGCACGGCGAGCCGCTGACCGTCACCGGCGGTGGCCGAGGGCGACGTCGACCAGGGCCGCGACCAGCGCGAGCGCGATCACCCCGGCGGCCAACAGGAGCGAGTGCCGGAAGGCGAGTGAGAAGTCCCCACCGCTGGCCGCCAGCGAGGAGAAGAAGATCGAGCCGACGGCGGGGATCCCGGCGGCGGAACCGATCCGCTGGCCGGTCTGGAGCATGCCCGCCCCGCTGCCCGCCTGCCGCACCGGCACCTGGGACAGGGTCAGCGTCTGGTTCGGCGCGATCACCAGACCGCTGCCCAGCCCGGCCACCAGCAGGGGGGCCGCGGTCAGCCACGGCACGGCGACGCCCCTCGGGGCCAGTTCGAGTACGACGACCACCGCGACGAGCCCGACCACCACGGTGAGCAACCCGACCGCGACCAGGGGACGCCCGAAGCGGTTGACGATCCGGCCGCCGAGCGCGGACGCCGCGGCCGAGCCCAGCGCGAACGGGGTGATGGCCAGGCCGGCGACCAGCGCGCTGTAGCCCAGGCCGTTCTGCAGGTAGAGCGTGAAGATGAAGAAGATCGCGGTGAACCCGCCGAAGTAGACGAGCGCGATCAGCGACCCGAGGGTGTACGACCGGAAGCCGAACAGCCGCAGGTCGAACAGCGGTTCCCGACGCCGGCCGTGCCACCGCTCCCACGCCCCGAAGCCGGCCAGGGTGAGCAGCCCTGCCGGAACGAGCAGCCACTTCGCCGGGCCCCGCCAGTCCTGCTGCACCAGCGGCAACAGCACGAGCAACACTCCGACGCCGAGCAGCAGCACTCCGACGGGGTCCAGCCGCCGGTGGTCCCGTGGGCCGGCCGGTCGACCGGGGAGCAGCCGCCAGCCGAGGACCACCGCGAGAACGCCTACCGGCACGTTGACGAAGAACA
This sequence comes from Micromonospora sp. LOL_025, assembly GCF_048060285.1. Taxonomy (NCBI): domain Bacteria; kingdom Bacillati; phylum Actinomycetota; class Actinomycetes; order Micromonosporales; family Micromonosporaceae; genus Micromonospora; species Micromonospora sp. LOL_025. The sequence continues at coordinate 1,109 of NZ_JBHMIR010000063.1, forward strand.
CCCACCGCCAGCCGTGCGCCTCGCCGCCGATGGCGATCAGCAGGCCGCCGAGCAGCGGGCCGACGGCCGTGGAGATGCTGATGGTGGCGCCGAGCAGCCCGAACGGGCGACCCCGCTCCGGCCCCTGGAAGAGTTCCTGGATCAGCCCGGTGACCTGCGGGTTGACGACCCCGGCGGCGGCCCCTTGGAGCAGCCGGGCGGCGATCAGCCACGCGGGCGAGGCGGCCAGCCCGGCCAGCGCGCTGGCCAGCGTGAACAGCGCGATCCCGAAGACGAACGCGCTTCGCCGGCCGCGCGCGTCGCCGAAGCGGCCGGCGGAGACCAGCACCAGCCCGAACGTCAGGGCGTACCCGGAGAGCACCCACTGCAGGTCGCTGGGGGAGGCCCCGAGGGCGCGGTCGATCGACGGGACGGCGACGTTGACGATGCTCACGTCGAGCAGCGTCATGAAGGCGGCGACCAGCCCTACCCCGAGGGCCTGCCAGCGGCGCCGGTCGTCCGGCGGCGCGGTGGCGTCGGCCGGTGGCGGCGTACCCGCCGGGCTCATCGTGCCTCCCGTGGACCGGTGATCGGGCATCGTCGAGCGCTACCCCGGTACCCGGGAGGCGAACCATCGCGAGGTGCTCGTCGGCTCACGCCATCTGGCGGGCGCAGAACCGGGGTCCGAAGTCCAGCCCGGCCATCGGCGAGTCCTCCCGGTGCAACAGGTTCTTCTCGGTGAGCTGGTGCAGCGGCGCCCGCAACTGCTCCTCGGTGAGACCGGCCTCCTCGGCGATCAGGTCCGGGTACGGCACCTGTCCCCGGGCCTCCAGCGCCGCGACCGCGTCGTACACCTTCTCCTCGACATCCGACAGCTGCACCTGCCGCATGGCCTTTCCTCCTTCGCCTGTCCCGCCCCTGCGCGGGCGGTCGCGCCGCGCGGTTACCCGGTGAACGGGCGAAGATGCCCACCCGATCGGGCGGTGCCGCGTGGCCGCGCCGTCGGCGCCGGACGCCGTGGCTTGCCCTAGGCTGCACCAGTGACCGTCTGGGATCTCGCCGTCGTCGGCGCCGGCCCCGCCGGGCTCTCCGCCGCCCACGCCGCCGCCCGCGCGGGCGTGCGCACGCTGGTCGTGGAGCGCGCCGCGCACCCGCGTTACAAGACCTGCGGGGGCGGTCTGATCGGCACCTCGCTCGCGGCGGTGGCCGGTCGGATCGAGGTGCCCGCGCACGACCGGGTCGACCGGGTGACGTTCACCCGCGACGGGCGACGCCGGTTCACCCGCCGCCATCGGAGCGGTCCGCTGGTGAGCATGGTGCGCCGGGAGGAGTTCGACGACCGGCTGCGTGCCGCCGCGGTCGCCGCCGGTGCCGAGGTGCGCGAGCGCGTCGCGGTCCGCGCGGTCGAGCAGGACCCCGACGTCGTACGCCTCAGACTCGCCGACGGGGACACCGTCCACGCGCGGGCGGTGGTCGGGGCGGACGGCTCCTCCGGGGTGACCGCCCGGCACGTGGGAGTACGTCACCGGCAGGTCGACCTGGGGCTGGAGCTGGAGCTGCCCGTGCCGCCGGAGGTGCAGGCCCGCTGGCGGGGCCGCCTCCTGCTGGACTGGGGGCCGCTGCCCGGCTCGTACGCCTGGGTCTTCCCGAAGGGCGACCGGCTGACGGTCGGGGTGATCGCCGCCCGGGGCGAGGGGGAGCGGACCAGGGCCTACCTGCGCGGGTTCGTCGACCGGCTGGGCCTGTCCGGGGTGGAGCCGGCCCACGACTCGGGCCACCTGACCCGCTGCCGGGCCGAGGATTCGCCGCTGCGTCGGGGCCGGGTGCTGGTCGCGGGCGACGCGGCGGGCCTGCTGGAGCCGTGGAGCCGGGAGGGGATCAGCTACGCGCTGCGGTCCGGCGAGCTGGCGGGCGTGGCGGTCGCCGCCGGTGACCTGGCGGGCTACGACCACGCGGTCACCCGGGACCTGGTGCCGTCGATGCGCGCCGGGCACCGGCTGCTCGACGTGTTCGCCCGGCGGCCGGGCGTCTTCCACGCGTTGTTGGCCACGCCGCCGGGCTGGCGGATGTTCGTGCGGTTCTGCCAGGGCCGGGCGGGCTTCGACGAGACGTTGCGCCGCGCTCCCGTGCGGGCGGCGCTGGCGCTGCTGGACCGGTCATCGGGCGGCTGAGCCCCGGCCCGGTGCGCCGGGGAGGTCTCCCTCGACGCACGCGTGCTCCGTCTTTCGCCCAGGATCCTAGGATGCTTTAGCGGTGGTGTCCGACGTCACCACCGCGGACAATGACGACGTCGAGGGAGAGAAGTGATGGCAGAGGACCGCTCCGAACCGTCGTTCACCGACGACGAGTACCGCCTCCTGCGGCACGTGCGCTTCGGCGAGATGCCGCCTGCGGTCCGCCCGGAGGAGCGGACCGCGCTGACCGAGACCGATCCGCGGCGGGACCAGCCGGATCCGGGTGACGAGCGGGACCGGTGGGACCTGCGGCACGGGGCCTGACGCCTCGTCGTTCAGCTGTGCAGCCGAACGACGGTTCCCGCCGGCTCTCCGTGCGGCCCGCCCGCCGGAGCGAAATCCGGATGAGCGGGCGCGCCGGCGTTGTTAACCTTGCCGTCATGGCACGAGGTATCTGGTCGCAGAAGGTCCGCTCCGCCCGCTGACGGCGGCGCCTGCTCCCTGCTGAATCCGCGCTCGCCGTCCCGGTTCCCGCCGGGCGGTCGCTTGCTGCTGCCCGGCTCCACCACGAGCTGCGGAGCACCCTTGAACCTCACCCCGATTTCCGAAACCATGTCCCTGCCCGCCACGGCGGGCGGTGCCGCGCACGTCCGCGCCCACGGCGTCACCGTCGTCCGCGGCTCCCGGCGCGTCCTGAACGACGTGTCGCTGACCGTCTCCGCCCGTTCCCGGGTCGCCGTCGTCGGCGAGAACGGCCGCGGCAAGACGACGCTGCTGCACGTCCTCGCCGGCCTGATCTCGCCCGACGAGGGCACCGTGCACCGGGCGGGCACGATCGGCCTGGCCCGTCAGGAACTGTCCGCGCGCGACGGCGAGACCGTCGGCACCCTGACGTCGGCGGCGCTGGCCGCGTCGCTCGCGGCCCTCGCCGCGCTGGACGAGGCGTCCCTCGCCTTGGCCGCGGGCGATCCCGGCGCCGACGACCGCTATGCCGCCGCCCTCGAGGCCGCCACCGGGCTGGACGCGTGGGACGCCGAGCGTCGCATCGACGTCGCCCTCGAGGCCCTGGGCGCGTGTACGGACCGCGACCGCCCGTTGTCGCAGCTCTCGGTCGGGCAGCGCTACCGGGTACGGCTGGCCTGCCTCCTCGGCGCGCGGCACGACGTGCTGCTGCTCGACGAGCCGACCAACCACCTCGACGCCGACGGGCTGGACTTCCTGACCCGCCGGCTGCGTGAGCACGAGGGCGGCCTCGCCGTCGTCAGCCACGACCGGGCGCTGCTGCGCGACGTCGCGGACCGGTTCCTCGACCTCGACCCGACCCGCGACGGCACACCGCGCCTGTACGCCGGCGGCTATGACGCCTGGCAGGACGCCCGGCGCCGCGAACGTGAGTCCTGGGAGCAGGACTACGAGGAGCAGCAGGCCGAGCACCAGCGGCTGCAGAGCGCGGTGTCCAAGGCTCGCGACCGGCTCTCCACGGGCTGGCGGCCGGACAAGGGGACCGGTAAGCACCAGCGCCAGTCCCGCGCGCCGGGCGTCGTGCAGGCTCTGCACCGCCAGCAGGACGCCTTGCGGGCGCACCGGATCGACGTGCCGGAGCCGCCGCCGGCCCTGCGGTGGCCCGACCTGAGCGTCCGGCCGGGTGCGCCACAGCTGCGGGCGTACGGCGTCGCCGTCGACGGGCGCCTGGCCGGACCGGTCGACCTCACCCTCGACGGCGGCGACCGGCTGCTGGTCACCGGAGCGAACGGCGCCGGGAAGTCCACGCTGCTCGCGGTGCTGGCCGGCGCGCTCCGACCCACGCAGGGACGCGTCTGGGCGGCGAAGGAGGCCCGGATCGCCCTGATCGACCAGGAGACCGCCGGGCACGACCCCGGCCTCACCGCCGGCGAGGTCCACGCCCGTCACGTGGGGCGGCTGGTGGCCGGTGGGGCGCTCCGCGACGCCGACGCGGTCCCGCTCGGGGCGCTCGGGTTGCTGGACTCCGACGCGATGCGCACGCCGGTCGGGCGGATGTCGCAGGGGCAGCAGCGGCGCCTCGACCTGGCGTTGGCGCTGGCCGGGCAGCCCGGGCTGATCCTGCTCGACGAGCCGACCAACCACCTGTCGTCGGCGCTGGTCGACGAGCTGACCGACGCGATCCGCGCCACGAGCGCGGCCGTCGTGGTCGCCACGCACGACCGGCAGTTGCTGCGGGATCTCGCCGACTGGCCGCGCCTGGAGATCGGGGGTCGGGCCGCCGGCCACGAACGACGGTGACCCCGCTCGCCGCGCCGGCCCGGCCCGCCGCCACGTCGCGTACGGGCCGGCGCGGCCGCGGCGGGCACCGGGTGGGCCGTGGATGATCCGTCCACGGCCCACCCGGTGATCGGGTATCAGAAGACCGGCACGCCCTCGCGTACGAGCCGCCAGTTCGGCTGGTAGAAGTCCGCCGGGTCGATGGTGCCCTTGGCCTGCGCCCAGTCGATCAGCAGCTGACGGATCTCCTGCTGCTCGTTGTAGACCTGGGTCTTCACGATGCCGGGGAAGTTGCCGCCGCCGCTGCGCCGGTAGTTGTTCACCGCCACCACGAACTGCGCGTTGTCCGCCACCGGCGTGTCGGTGCCGGGCAGCACCAGGCGGGTGACGCGCTGGCCCACCGGCTTGGAGATGTCGATGTCGTACTCCAGGCCGGAGAAGACGTCGTAGTTGTAGTCCGGAACGGCCGGGTCGCTGATCGCGGCCGGGTCGACCGGGGCGCCGGGGGCGAGGGTCCGGAAGTACTTCGCCGAGTACTCCAGGTAGGCGCGCACCTCGGCGCCGCTGAGCACGACCGCCTCGAGGGTGTTGTCGAAGACGTACAGCCCGGCCACGTCGCGGATCTTCACGTCGCCGGCGGGGAAGACCGCGGTCCGGCTGAACGGCGCCGCGATCGACAGCACCGGCAGGTCCGCGTACGACGTGCCGGCCAGCGCCTGGCCGACGACCTCGGTCTGCACGTGGTTGATGAAGTCCAGGATCGGGGTGTCCCGGTAGCGGCTCTCCGCCGCCGACAGCTCCACCGTGGAGCGGGCCACGACCTGGTTGACGTACGCCACGGTCTTCTGGTGCTGCGCCCGCACGGCGGCGAGGACCTTCGGGTCCTCGGCCACGGTGTTGGTGTTCAACAGGGCGGCGGTCTTCTTGGTGATCTTCCAGCGGCCGCGCTCGCGGGCCAGGGTGAAGTCCATCCGGCTCAGCCGCTGGCCCCACTTCGACGGCTCGGTGAGCAGCACCTGCTCGCCGGTCCGCTCGTTGGTCACGAACTTTTCGGCGACCTCGGCGTGGGCGTGGCCGAACAGGATCGCGTCGATGCCGGCGACCTGCTGGGCGATCAGCGCCGTCGGGTTCTCGATCGGCAGCTCCGGGCCGTAGCTGGAGGTGCCGCTGTCGCCGCCGTGGGCGGAGATCAGCACGATGTCGGCGCCGCGCGCCCGCATGATCGGCACGTACTTCGCGGCGGTGGCGATCATGTCGTCGAACCGCAGCCTGCCCTCGGCGTTGGCCCGGTCCCAGATCGCGCTGCCCGGGTTGGTCAGGCCGAGGATGCCGACCCGCAGCGGCGGCGCGGCGAAGCCGACGGAGACCTTCTTGATGATGAACGGCAGGAAGGCCGGCTTGCCGGTGGCGACGTTGACGGCGTTCGCGGCCAGCGCCGGGAAGCCCAACTGCGAGATCCACTTCGCCAGCAGCGGCAGGCCGTAGTTGAACTCGTGGTTGCCCAGCGTCACGGCGTCGTAGCCGAGCACGTTCATCGCGTTGGCCATCGGGTGCGTCGCACCGGTGGTGGTGATCGGCTCCTGCTTGGCGTAGAAGGTGGCCAGCGGGGTGCCCTGGATGGTGTCGCCGGCGTCCAGCACCAGCGTCGCCCGGCCCCGCCGCTCGGCGCGGATCTGCTTGACCAGCGCGGCCAGCTTGGCGACGCCCACGTCGTTGTGCTTGCTGTCGTCGTACTCGGCGTCGGAGTAGTAGTCCCAGTTGTAGACGTTGCCGTGGGTGTCCGAGGTGCCGAGGATCGTGAGGTCCCAGGTCCGCGACCGGGCCGCGCCGGCCGCCTGGGCGGGGGTGGCGGCGATCAGCGGGACGCTCGCCGCCGCGGCCGCGGCGGCGAGCACCGTCCGACGCGACGGGCCGGAGGGAGAGGTCATGAGGTGCCCTTCCATGGGGGTTCCGGGCGCCCGATGAGCGCCGAGCGCACCATAAACGAGCGGCTGTCACTCCTGCCACAGGAGCCCGGGGTGTTTCATCACACCGGCGCGCACGGACCTGTCCGTGTAACACCGTGCCGGCCGTTTCCGCTTGCCGCCGCAGGGTACGGCGTGGGAGACCCAGACCCGACCGGTGCGCGAGGAGACGTCGGTGAGCGAGGACCAGCACACCCAGCAGGACCCCACCAGCCAGTACGGCCAGCAGGAGGGACAACCGAAGCAGCAGCAGACGCCGCCCGGCTCGACTCAGGAGATGACCCCGAAGCCGGACCACGGCGAGGAGTCGTACCGTGGCAGCGGCAAGCTCGACGGCCGGCGGGCGGTGATCACCGGCGGCGACTCCGGGATTGGCCGCGCGATCGCCATCGCGTACGCCCGGGAGGGCGCCGACGTGCTGATCTCCTACCTCAGCGAGGAGGAGGACGCCGACGCCCGGGAGACCGTCCGGTTGGTCGAGGAGGCAGGCCGCAAGGGCATCGCGGTACGCGGCGACATCACCGACAAGGGGCACTGCCAGGAGCTGATCGATCGGGCCGTGCGCGACCTCGGCGGCATCGACATCCTGGTCAACAACGCGGCCTACCAGATGGCACAGGACAAGGGCATCCTCGGCATCAGCGACGAGCAGTTCGACCGGGTGCTGAAGACCAACCTGTACGCGATGTTCTGGCTCTGCCGGGCTGCCGTGCCGCACATGGCCGAGGGCTCGGCGATCATCAACACCTCGTCGATCCAGGCGTTCGACCCCTCGCCGCAGCTGCTGGACTACGCCACCACCAAGGCGGGGATCGCGAACTTCACCAAGGCGCTCGCCGCCGACCTGGCCGAGCGGGGGATCCGGGTGAACGCGGTGGCGCCGGGCCCGATCTGGACGCCGCTGATCCCGGCGACGATGCCGAACGAGAAGGTCGAGAAGTTCGGCCAGGACACCCCGGAGGGACGCCCCGGCCAGCCGGCCGAGCTGGCCCCGGCATACGTCTTCTTCGCCTCCCAGGAGTCCAGCTACGTCACCGGCGAGATCCTCGGCGTCACGGGCGGCCGCCCCACCAAGTAACCCGCCGCGCCCCGCGCCCCTGGCTCGCGCCCCGCGCCCCTGGCTCGCGCCCCGCGCCCCTGGCTCGCGTCGATCATGCACTTGTGGTGCCCCGCAAAAGGGAAGGATCACCACTTTCCGCCCACCGAAAGTGCATGATCGACGCGAGCGGTGGGGTGCGGGGGCGGGGTGGGAGTGGGGGTCAGCGGGGCCAGGGGGTTAGGCGGGTGCGGACCTGGGCGATGGCGGCGGGGTCCAGGCCGTAGCGGGCGAACCTACGGTCGGGCAGCCGGTCCAGGTAGCGGCCGGCGGCGCGGACGTCGTCCTCGTCCAGGGCCGGGTCGAGCTGGCGGGCCAGTTCCAGCAGCTCCGCCACGTCGTGGTGCTCCAGGGCCGCCGCGACGTCGATGTAGTCCCGGACCTCCCGCCGGTTGACCAGGGCGGCGGTCTTGTTCGCCATCAGGTCCCGCACGTCCATCACCGGGCCGAGATCCATCACGACGGGGCTACGGTGCCGGTCGAGGCGGGCCAGGCTGAGCCGGATGAGCCGCCCGTCCCGGCTCACCACGAAGTCCCTCAGATCCCGGTCGAAGCCGTCGAACAGCTCGGCCAGTTCGCTGTCGGGATCGGCGTCGGTCACCTCGAACCCGGCCCGCTCCAGCGCCGTCCGCACCCCGTCCGCCGCCGCGGCGGCAGCCCCCTCCACGTCCGCGAACAGGTCCACGTCCTCCGTCGGGCGGGTCACCAGCCCGTGCGCGGCCCAGGCCACCCCGCCGCCGAGCACGAACCGGTACGGCCCGGCAGCCGACAGGGCCACCCGGGCCACCTCGCGATAGAACTCGTGCGGGTGCGCGGTGCTCACGCCGTACGCAGCCCCCGGTGGCGGCTCTCCCAGGCCTGGCGTACGCCCCGGGGCAGGTTGAGCAGCCGCCACACCCGGCGCAGCGTGCGTCCGTTGATGAGCAGCCGGAGATCCTCCGCGCGGGTGGTCTCCCGCAGCACGTTCTCGTACATCCAGAGCAGCTCGTCCGGGTCGCCCAGGTCGAAGGTGCGGTCGGCGTTCCACATAAGCCGCACCGGCAGCTCCACCACGCCACGGGTGGGGCCGGTCAGTTCGGTGAGGGTGCGGGCCACCACGGCGGGCCGGCCCGGACGGGCCAGGTGGGCCGTACGGGGCGGAGCGGGGGAGAGGGCCTGCATGCTGTCAGGGTAACCCCAGGTCGGGCCGCTGGGGATCGCGGTTTCGCCGGTGTCGCGGCGTGGCGGGCGCGGTCGGGACGATTTCGCGTTCCTCGGCGTCGGTTCGTGCAGGTCGCCGTGGGCTGGGTTCCACGTGGTCGTCGCGGCGGGCCACACCCCGTCGGTGCCCATCTCGCGCCCGCCCGCTGCGGGACCCGATGCACCGTGCCCTGACGATCGTGGCTCGACGTGCCCGCCGTCTGCGTGCCGATCATGCAGTTGTGGTGGGCGTCGCGCCCTGAATTGCGCCTCCTGTGAGGCGCCACAACTGCATGATCGACGCCCACCTGCCTCGGGTGCTCGGGAGATCTTGGTAGGTAAGGACCTTTGAGGGGGTTTACCTGCCGAGATCTGGGACGTGCGGGCGGATCCGGTGCGCCGGTTGTCCGGCTTCCGGGGTGTCGTTCGGGTGGGCGTCGGTGGTTCGATCGCCCTGGGATGGCGCAATGAGGTGAGTGTCCGGTTCGGGCGTGTGATCCGGGGCATGGTGGGGGCGGAATGGTGGCCGGCCCGGGGTCGTTACACCCTGCGTACGACCGAGCAAGACCCACCGCCGCCAAGGCCAGGCCGCCCGATGGATGGGGGTGCCGGGCCCCGGAATGATGGCGGGCCGGCGGTCGTTACACATGGTCCGGCCGACGTGAGGGCATCCCCCGCCCCGCGAAACAGCCCGGCCCTTCCGGCCCGCACAGGTCGGACATCCGGCCGACGCGGCCGATCTGATCTTTCCTCCGGTGCGACGCCGGAGATCCCTCCAGCCCTGCTGGAGAACCCCCGAGTTCATGAGCGCCGGACGGTGCTTGCATCCGCGTAGCCGAATCCCCCTCGGTGCGGGTGCCAACCCCCGAATGGAGCATCTCTGATGAACACGATCATTCGTAACAGCGTGCTCGGTATCGCCGGTCTGGCGTTCGCCGGTGGTGTGGCCGCCGGCCCGATGGCCGACACCCACACCAGTGCCCCGAGCGTGGACACCACTGCTGTGGCCGTGGCGGTGGCGGCGGACAAGCCGGACATGGGCGTGCTGGTGCCGCATGGTGTGCAGGGTGCGCAGTCGCGTATCGACCTGTCCGACGAGCAGGTCGCCAACGTCAGGGCCATCATCGCCGCGACGAAGAAGGCCGGCATGGACGAGCGGGCCGCGGTGGTGTCGATCGCGACGGCGTTGCAGGAGTCGAAGCTGGAGAACCTGGGTCACCTGGGTGACCGCAACGACCACGACTCGCAGGGCCTGTTC
>NZ_JBHMIR010000064.1:0-9936 GCF_048060285.1 Micromonospora sp. LOL_025
CGACACCAACCGCGCGGCCTGACCCGCCAGACCCCGCTCGGAGCGCCCCGACACCACCCACGGCACCGGCAACCCGACCGGCGCGACGGGCGCCGGAGCGTACTCCGGCTCGCCCTGCTCGATGATCACGTGCGCGTTGGTGCCGGAGATGCCGAACGAGGACACGCCCGCGCGCCGCGGACGCCCCGCATCCGGCCACGCCCGCGACTCGGTCACCAGCTCCACCGCACCCGACGACCACTCCACGTGCGACGACGGCGCGTCGACGTGCAGCGTCGCGGGGACCACACCCGCCCGCATCGCCAAGGTCATCTTGATGATGCCCGCCACCCCGGCGGCGGCCTGCGTGTGACCGATGTTCGACTTCACCGACCCCAACAGGAATGGCTCGTCGCGGTCCTGCCCGTACGTGGCGAGCAGTGCCTGCGCCTCGATGGGGTCGCCCAACGTCGTGCCCGTACCGTGCGCCTCCACGACGTCGACGTCCCCGACGCCCAGCCGGGCGTTTGCGAGGGCCTGGCGGATCACCCGCTGCTGCGACGGACCGTTCGGCGCCGTCAAACCGTTCGACGCACCGTCCTGGTTCACCGCCGTGCCCCGCACCACCGCCAGGACCCGGCGACCGTCGCGCCGCGCGTCCGACAGGCGCTGCACCAGCAGCACGCCCACGCCTTCGGACCAGCCGGTGCCGTCCGCCGCGTCGGAGAAGGACTTGCACCGGCCGTCAGGGGCCATGCCCCGCTGGCGGGAGAAGTCGATGAACGTCTCGGGCGTCGCCATCACGGTGACGCCGCCGGCCAGCGCCAGGTCGCACTCGCCCGACCGCAGCGCCTGCACCGCCAGGTGCAACGCCACCAGCGACGACGAACACGCGGTGTCCACCGTCACCGCCGGCCCCTCGAAACCGAACGAGTACGCCACCCGACCCGACAACACGCTGCTGGCGGTGCCGACGCCGAGGTAGCCGTCGAGGGCCTCCGGAACGTCGGCCAGCCCGGCGGCGTGGTTGTGGTACATCATGCCGGCGAACACGCCGACCGGGCGGCCCTTGAGCGCGAGCGGGTCGATCCGGGCGTCCTCGATCGCCTCCCACGCGGTCTCCAGCAGCAGCCGCTGCTGCGGGTCCATCGCGAGGGCCTCGTGCGGCGAGATCTTGAACAGGTCGGCGTCGAAGTCGCCGGCGTCGGTCAGGAAGCCGCCCTCGCGGGCGTAGCTGCTGCCCCGGCGCGCGCCGGACGGGTCGTACAGGTCGTCGACGTCCCAGCCGCGGTCCGCCGGGAAGCCGGTGATGCCGTCCCCACCGGACACGAGGAGGTCCCACAGCTGCTCCGGGGAGCGCACCCCGCCGGGGTAGCGGCAGCTCATGCCGACGATCGCGATCGGCTCGTCGAGCGCCGCGACGGCGGCGACCGGGGCCGGCAGCGCGCCGGCGTCGGTCCCGGTCTCGGCGTCCAGGTGGTCGGCCAGGGCGAGCGGGGTCGGGTGGTCGAAGACCAGGGTCGCCGGCAGTCGCAGGCCGGTCACCGCGCCCAGCCGGTTGCGCAGCTCGACGGCGGTCAGCGAGTCGAAGCCCAGCTCGGTGAACGGGCGGCCGGCCTCGACGGCGGCGGCGTCGGCGTACCCCAGGACCGCCGCCACCTGGTCGAGGACGAGCCGCAGCAGGGCCGCGGCGCGCTCCTCGCGGTCGAGTCCGGCGAGCCGTTCGGTCAGGGCGGCGGTCTCGGCCGGGCCGGACCGCGCGGCGCGGCGCCGGGGCGCGCGGACCAGGCCGCGCAGGACCGACGGCAGGGCGCCCGCCTCGGCCTGGGCGCGCAGCGCCGGGCCGTCCAGCGCCATCGGCACCGCCGTGGGCAGGCCGGTCGACAGGGCGGCGTCGAAGAGTGCGAGGCCGTCCGCCTGGGAAATCGGGCGGACGCCCGCGCGCGCCAGCCGGTCGGTGTCGGTCCGGTCGAGGCCGGCCGTCATGCCGCCGCCCGACTCGGCCCACGGCCCCCAGGCCAGGGAGAGCGCCGGGAGGCCCGCGGCCCGCCGCCGGTGCGCGAGCGCGTCCAGGAAGGCGTTGGCCGCCGCGTAGTTGGCCTGACCGGGGCTGCCCGTCACGCCCGCCGCCGAGGAGTAGGTGACGAACAGCGCGAGGCCGTGGGCGGCGGTCAGCTCGTGCAGGTGCGCGGCCGCGTCCACCTTCGGCCGGAGCACCTCGGCGAGGGACCCGGCGGTGAGCGAGGTGAGGGTGCGGTCGGCCAGCACGCCGGCGGTGTGCACCACACCGGTCAGCGGGTGCGCCGGGTCGATCCGGTCGAGCAGCGCGGCGAGGGCGTCGGGGTCGGCGGCGTCGCACGCCTCGACCGTCGCGGTGGCGGCCAGGTCGGTGAGGTCGGCGAGCAGGTCGGTGGCGCCGTCCGCGTCGGCCCCGCGCCGGTTGGTCAGCACCAGGTGGCGAACCCCGTGCCGGGCGACCAGGTGGCGGGCGAGGAGCGCGCCCAGGGCACCGGTGCCGCCCGTGACCAGCACCGTGCCGTCCGGGTCCAGCGCCGGCGCCGGAGCGGCGGGTTCCGGGGCGGCGACGAGCCGGGGCACCCGGACCACGCCGTCGCGTACCGCCGCCTGCGGCTCGTCGGCCGACAGCAGGCCGGCGAGGGCGGACGCGGAGTTCTCCCGGTCGTCGAGGTCGACGACCAGGAACCGGCCGGGATGCTCGGCCTGCGCCGAGCGGAGCAGACCCCACACGGCGGCGCCGGCCAGGTCGGCAACGTCCGCGTCGTCGTCCACGGCGACGGCGCCGCTGGTGAGGACCACCAGCCGGGATCCGCCGGTGTGGCGCTCGGCGGCGAGCCAGCCCTGGAGTACGGCGAGGACCTCGGCGAGCAGGTCGTGGACCGGGCCGGGGTCGGTCGCGGCGGCGCCGGCCACCGGGAACAGCACGACGTCGGGCACCCCCGCGCCGTACAGCGCGTCGAGGTCGGCGTGCCGGACGGCGGTCACACCCGCCGGCAGCGGCGCGGGGCGGTCGCCGAGCACCGCCCAGGTCGTGCCCTCGTGCGCGCCCACGCCGCCGGCGTGCCGGGGCCAGTCCAGGCGGAACAGCGAGCGACGCCACGGGGAGCCGCCGGAGGTGAGTTCCCCGGCCGGCAGGGGCCGCAGCACCAGGGACCCGACCCGGGCGACCGGCTCACCGGCGGCGTCCGCGACCAGCATGGCCACCGTGTCCGCGCCGGTGGGGGTCAGGCGTACCCGCAGGGTGTCCGCGCCGTGGGCGGACAGCGTCACGTCCGACCAGGCGAACGGCAGCCGGGCCTCGCCGGGGTCGACGATGCCGAGCCCGACCGCCTGCACGGGGGCGTCGAGCAGGGCCGGGTGCAGCCCGTACGCGCCGGCCTCGTCGGCCGCCGGCTCGGGCAGCGCCACCTCGGCGTACACGTCGGTGCCGAGCCGCCACGCGGCGCGCAGCCCCTGGAATGCCGGGCCGTACGCGAATCCGGCCTGCGCCGCCCGCCCGGTCAGCTCCGACACGTCCAGGGCGGTGGCGCCGGTCGGCGGCCAGTCCGCGAGCGTGGCCCCGCCGTCCCCGGGTGTCGGGGCGAGCAGGCCGGTGGCGTGCCGGACCCACAGGTCGTCGGTGCCGGACCGGCGGGCGTGGACCGTCAGCTGCCACGCCTCGCCGCCGGTGCGCTCGGCGGCGACCTGCACGTCGACGCCGCCGGTCTCCGGCAGCACCAGCGGCGCCTCCAGGGTCAGCTCGGCGAGCCGGTCGGCGCCGACCTCCGCGCCGGCCCGCAGCGCCAGTTCCACGAACCCGGTGCCGGGGAAGAGCACCACGTCGCGTACGGCGTGCTCGGCCAGCCAGGGCTGGCCCTGCACCGACAGCCGGCCGGTGAGCGTCACCTCGTCGCCGTCGGCCGAGCGGAACACCGCGCCGAGCAGCGGGTGGCCGGTCGGGGTCAGCCCGGCGGCGGTCACGTCGGCGGCCTGCGGCAGGGGCAGCAGCCAGTAGCGCTCGCGCTGGAACGCGTACGTCGGCAGGTCGACCGGCACGGGCGGGCCGTCGAACAGGGCCGCCCAGTTCACCGGCACCCCCCGGGCCCAGACGGTGGCCGCCGCGGCCAGCGCGGTCGCCGCCTCGTCGTGGTCGGCGCGCAGCATCGGGGCGCAGACCGCCTGGTCCGCGCCGACGATCTCCTGGGTCAGCGCGGAGAGCACCCCGCCCGGCCCCACCTCGACGTACGCGCCCACCCCGAGCTCGCGCAGGGTGGCCACGGCCGCGTCGAAGCGGACCGTGTCGCGCACGTTGCGCAGCCAGTACGCCGGGGAGCGCACCTCGTCGGGGTCGAGCACCTCGCCCGTCACGGTGGAGACGACGGGGATCCGGGGCGCGGCGAAGGTCAACCGCTCGAGCACGTCGTTGAACGCGTCGAGCATCGGCTCCATCCGGGCGGAGTGGAACGCGTGGCTGACCCGCAGCCGCCTGGTGCTGCGGCCGAGGGCCGCGAAGTGTCCGGCGACCGCCAGCACCGCGTCCTCGTCGCCGGAGACGACGACGGACTCCGGGCCGTTGACGGCGGCCAGCCCGGCGCCGGCCGCTTCACCGGCGGTGGCCAGGTGCGCGCGGACCTCCGCCTCGGCGGCGCGGATCGACACCATCGCCCCGCCGGCGGGCAGGGCCTGCATCAGGGTGCCCCGAGCGGCGACCAGGCGGGCCGCGTCCGGCAGCGACAGCACGCCGGCGACGTGCGCGGCGGCCACCTCGCCGACCGAGTGCCCGGTCACGAAGTCCGGCACGACGCCCCAGGACTCGACGAGCCGGTAGGCCGCCACCTCGACGGCGAACAGCGCCGCCTGGGCGTACCCGGTGCGGTCGAGCACCTCGGCGGGGCCGTCGAGCACGGCGCGCAGGGGCTGGTCGAGGTGCTTGTCGAGTTCCGCGCAGGCGGCGTCGAACGCCTGGGCGAAGACCGGGAACGCGGCGTACAGCTGCCGGCCCATGCCGACCCGCTGGGCACCCTGCCCGGTGCAGAGCACGGCGACCCGGGTGGGGCTGGCGACCCCGCGCCGCACGGACGCCGCCGGGACGCCGTCGGCCAGGGCGTTGAGCCCGGCGACCAGCTCGTCCCGGTCGGCTCCGAGCACCACCGCGCGGTGTTCCAGGACCGACCGGCCGGCGGCCAGGGCGCGGCCCACCGCGGCCGGCGCGGCGTCGGGGTGCTCGGCGAGCCAGGAGCGCAGCCGGTCGGCCTGCGCGCCGAGCGCGGCGGCGCTGCGCGCGGAGACGACCCACGGCAGCGGGTCGGGGCCGGTCACGGTGCCGGTGGCCGGCAGCGGCGCGGGCGGCGCGGCCTCGACGATGACGTGGGCGTTGGTGCCGCTGACGCCGAAGGAGGAGACGCCGGCCCGCAGGGGCCGGGACCCGCGCGGCCACGGGCGCGGCTCGCGGAGCAGGCTCACCGCGCCGGCCGACCAGTCGACGTGCGGGGACGGCTCGTCGACGTGCAGGGTCCGCGGCAGGACGCCGTGGCGCATCGCCATGACCATCTTGATCACGCCGGCGACGCCGGCCGCGGCCTGGGTGTGCCCGAGGTTGGACTTGATCGAGCCGAGCCAGAGGGGCTGGTCGTCGGCCCGGTCCCGGCCGTAGGTGGCGAGCAGCGCCTGCGCCTCGATGGGGTCGCCGAGGCGGGTGCCGGTGCCGTGGGCCTCCACCGCGTCCACGTCGGCCGGGGAGAGCCGGGCGTTCGCGAGGGCCTGGCGGATCACCCGCTGCTGCGACGGGCCGTGCGGCGCGGTCAGGCCGTTCGAGGCGCCGTCGGAATTGACGGCGGTGCCGCGTACGACGGCGAGCACCGGGTGGCCGTTGCGCTGGGCGTCGGAGAGCCGTTCCAGCAGCAGCAGGCCGGCGCCCTCGCTCCAGCCGGTGCCGTCGGCGGCGGCGGCGAAGGACTTGCAGCGCCCGTCCGGGGACAGGCCGCGCTGGCGGCTGAAGCCGACGAACGTGTCGGGGCTGGACATGACGGTGACGCCGCCGGCCAGCGCGAGCGTGCACTCGCCGGAGCGCAGGGCCTGCACGGCGAGGTGCATCGCCACCAGCGAGGACGAGCAGGCGGTGTCGACGGTCACCGCCGGGCCCTCGAACCCGAAGGTGTACGCGATCCGGCCGGAGACGACGCTGCCGTGGTTGCCGGTGCCGACGAACGCCTCGACCTCCTCCGGCACGCCGTTCAGGCGGGAGACGTAGTCGTGGTACATCACGCCGGTGAAGACGCCGGTCCGGCTGCCCTTGAGCGAGTCGGCGGCGATGCCGGCCCGCTCGACCGCCTCCCAGGCGACCTCCAGCAGCAGCCGCTGCTGCGGGTCCATCGCCAGCGCCTCGCGGGGGGAGATGCCGAAGAAGCCGCCGTCGAACTCGCCGGCCTCGTGCAGGAAGCCACCCTCCCGGGTGTACGACTTGCCGTGCGCGTCCGGGTCGGGGTCGTAGAGGTTCTCCACGTCCCAACCCCGGTCCGCCGGGAAGGGCGTGACGGCGTCGACGCCGGACTCGACCAGCCGCCACAGCGCCTCGGGGGTCCGCACCCCGCCCGGGTAGCGGCAGCCCATCCCCACGATCGCGATCGGCTCGTGGTTCTGCTCGTCGACGGCCCTCAGGCGTTCGCTGGTCTCGTGCAGGTCAGCCGTGACGCGCTTGAGGTACTCGCGGAGCTTGGCTTCGTTGGCCATCGGGTTGATCACCTGTCGCTAAGGGGCAAGCGGCGGACTCGTGGTCAGGATCGGCCGAACTTCTGGTCGATGAAGTCGAACAGCTCGTCGTCCGAGGCGTCGTCGAGGGCCTGGCTGACGTCCGCCGGCCGGTCGGTGGCGTCGCTCCACCTGGTGACCAGCGCGCGGAGGCGGACCGCCACGGCGGTCCGCGTCTCGTCGTCGCCGGCCAGTCGTTCCAGCTCCTCCGGCCCGGTCGCGGCGAACGCGGCCTCCAGCCGGTCCAGCTCGGCCAGCAGGCCCGCTTCGGGCGCCGGCGGGGCGGCGTCGACCAGCAGGAAGTCGGCGAGGGCGGCGGGCGTGGGGCAGTCGAAGATCAGGCTCGCCGGCAGCCGGATCCCGGTGAGGGCGGTCAGCCGGTTACGCAGCTCCACCGCGGTCAGCGAGTCGAAGCCGAGGCCGGTGAACGTCTGCCCGGAGGGCACGACGGTGGCCGGCGGGTAGCCGAGCACCTCGATGACCTGCGCCTTGACCAGGTCCTCCACCAGCCGGCCGCGCTCAGCCTCGGGCGTGCCGGCCAGGCGCTGCGCAAAGGACGGCCCGCCGTCGCCGCCGCCGTCGACGACGCGCCGCCGGGCCCGGACCAGGCCGCGCAGCGGCGCCGGAAGCTGGCCGGCGTCGGCCTGGCGGCGCAGCGCGGCGGGGTCGAGCAGCGCCGGCACCAGGTGGGGGCGGCCGCCGCGCAGGCTGGCGTCGAAGAGGCCTAGCGCCTGGTCGGTGTCGAGCGGGCTGAGACCGTTGCGGCTCATCCGCTGCCGCTGGGCGGCGTCGAGGGCGCCGGTCATCCCGCTGTCGGCGGCCCAGAGCCCCCAGGCCAGGGAGGTGGCGGCGAGGCCCGCGGCGCGCCGGTGCTGGGCGAGGCCGTCCAGGAACGCGTTCGCGGCGGCGTAGTTGCCCTGCCCGGGGCCGCCGAGGACGCCGGCGACCGACGAGAAGACGACGAACACCGCCAGGTTCCGCCCCCGGGTCAGCTCGTGCAGGTGCCAGGCGGCGTCGGCCTTGGCGGAGAGCACGGCGGACACCCGCTCGGGGGTCAGCGCCGAGATCACCGCGTCGTCGAGGACGCCGGCGGCGTGGACCACGCCGGTGAGCGGATGCTCGGCGGGGACGCCGGCCAGCAGCGCGGCGAGGAAGTCCCGGTCCGCCACGTCGCCGGCCACCAACCGGACCTGCGCGCCCTGCCCGGTCAGCTCGGTCAGCAGCTCCGCCGCGCCGGGGGCGTCCGGCCCGCGCCGGCTGACCAGCAGCAGGTGGCGTACCTTGTGCGCGGCGACCAGGTGCCGGGCCAGCAGGCCGCCGAGGGCGCCGGTGGCCCCGGTGAGCAGGACCGTCCCGTCGGGGTCGAGATCGGCGGCCAGCGCCGGGTCGAGGACGGCGGGCGCGAGCCGGGGCGCCAGCACCCGGTCGTCCCGGACCGCCAGTTGGGGTTCGCCCGTGGCGACCGCGCGGGTCACCAGGTCCACCGTGTCGGGCTCCGGTCGCCGCGCCTCGTCGAGGTCCACCAGCACGAAGCGGTCGGGGTGCTCCGCCTGGGCCGAGCGCAGCAGGCCCCAGACCGCGGCGCCGGGCAGGTCGGTCGTCCGGCCGCCGTCGCCGGCGGGGACTGCCCCCCGGGTCAGCACGACCAGCCGCCGCTCGGCCAGCCGGTCGTCGGCGAGCCAGCCCTGCACGGCGGTCAGCACGGCGGCGAGCCGGGCGCGGGTCGCGGCGGGGACCGGGGCGTGCTCGTCGTCGGCGTACGCGGCGAGCAGCACCAGCTCCTGGTCGAGCAGGCCGACGTCGACCGCCTCGGCCAGCTCGGTGAGCCCGTACCTGGCGAGACCGGACAGGTCGGCCGGGGCGTCGCCGAGGAGCACCGCGTGCCCGGTCGCCGGGGCGCCCGCAGGCACGGCCTGCCAGGCGACATCGAACAGCGAGTCGACGCCCGCGCCGGCGCCGCGTACCTGGTCGGCGGTCACAGGGCGGGAGACCAGGGAGGCGATCCGGGCGACGGGGGTGCCGGCCGGGTCGGTCAGGGTCAGGGTGACGCCGCCGCCGCTGCGCCGGGCGCGCACCCGCAGCGCGGTCGCGCCGACCGCCGAGAGGGTGACGCCGGTCCAGGCGAAGGGCAGCCGTACGCCGGACGCCTCCTGGTCGGAGTCGAGCAGGCCGACGACGTGCAGCGCCGCGTCCAGCAGTGCGGGGTGGATGCCGAAGCCGGTGACCTCGGTGCCGTCGGGCACCGCCACCTCGGCGCACACCTCGTCGTCGGTACGCCAGACGGCGCGCAGGCCCCGGAAGAGCGGGCCGTACTCGACGCCCATGCGGGACAGCTCGGTGTAGACCTCGTCGACCGCGACGACGGTGGCGGCCGTGGGCGGCCAGGACGACGGCTCGGCCCCGCCGGGCTGCGGTGCGGCGGGGGCGAGGACGCCCGCCGCGTGGCGCTCCCACTCCCCGTCCGGGTCGGCCGCGGCCCGCGAGTGGATGGTGACCGGCCGGCGTCCCTCCCCGTCCGCCGTGCCCAGCTTGACCTGCACCGACCGGGCGTCCTGCTCGGCGAGCGCCAGCGGCGCCTCCAGGGTCAGCTCGTCCAGCGCGTCGCAGCCGACCTGCGCGCCCGCGTGCAGCACCATCTCGACCAGGGCGGCGCCGGGCACCACGACCGAGTCCCAGACGACGTGTTCGGCGAGCCACGGGTGGGTCCGCGCGGAGAGTTCGGTGCCGAAGACCCGTACGTCGTCGTCGGCCACGCGGACGGCGGCGTCGAGCAGCGCGTGGTCGACGGGGCGGACGCCGAGCCCGGGCGCCCCCGCGCCGGCGGTGGTGACGTTGAGCCAGAAGCGCTGGTGGTCGAAGGCGTACGTGGGCAGGGCGACGGTGCGGGGCCGGGCCCCGGCGCCGGTGAGGTACCCGGCCCAGTCGACGTGTCCGCCGGTGACGTACCGCTCGGCCAGGGCGGTGCGCAGCGTGTCGGGCTCGGGGTGGCCGGCACGCAGCGTGGCGGTGAACCGCACGTCGCCGGTCGCCTCGACGCAGTCCTGCGCCATCGCGGTGAGCACGGCGTCCGGGCCCACCTCCAGGAAGTGCGTCACGTCCTGCTGATGCAGGGTCCGCACCGCGTCGGCGAACCGGACGGGCTGCCGCACGTGCCGCACCCAGTAGCCCGGATCGGTGATCTCCCCGGCGTCCGCCACCGCACCGGTCACGTTC
>NZ_JBHMIR010000065.1:0-6406 GCF_048060285.1 Micromonospora sp. LOL_025
GCGGATGTGCGGTGGGATCGGTTCGTGCCGTCGTTCACGGCGTTGCGTCCGTCCCGCCTGTTCACCGACATTCCCGAGGCACAGCCCGCGCAGGGCGAGGAGGCGCCGAAGAACGAGGACCGCGGCGCGGCGACGGCGCTGCGCGAGCGCCTGGCCGCCGCCTCCGGGCCGGAGCGCGACCGCATCCTGCTCGACCTGGTCCGCAGCACCGCCGCGGTGGTGCTGGGCCACGCCACGCCGAGCGGGATCAGGCCCGCCCGCGGCTTCCTCGAACTGGGCTTCGACTCGCTCACCGCCGTCGAGCTGCGCAACCGGCTGACCGCCGCGACGGGCATCGGGCTGCCCGCGACCCTCGTCTTCGACCACCCGACGCCGGCCGCGCTCGCCGGTCACCTGCGGGCCGAGTTGGCGCCCGAGCAGCCGGCGTTGCCGATCGCGGCGGAGATCGAGCGCCTCGACAAGCTCCTCGGCGGGCTGCCGGGCGACCAGGTCGACGACGCCGTCATCAGCCGGCTGGAGGATCTGGTGGCCAGATGGCGGGGACGACCCGCCGCCACGCCGGCGCCGGCCGCCGCGGAGGAGTTGGAGTCGGCGAGTCGGGAGGAGCTCTTCGACATCATCCAGCGGGAGTTCGGCAAGTCCTGAGCGGACGGTCGGCGCCTCTCGGCGCGTACGCGTGAGCTGGTCGGCGCCGGCCGGACCCACGGTCGCCTAGGGGTGCGCGGCGCCCGTCTAGGGGTGTGCCTGTGCGGGCCCGGCTCCGTAGGGTCAAAGCCCGTCAGGCCGTCTCGCCCTGCCCACCGGCAGCCGAGCGGTACGGATGTGGGTGCGTGCGGTACCCCGGATGGACGGGAGGTCCGCATGGCCGGATCCGGCCTGCCTCAGTTGCTCGCCATCAGTGACCTGCACGTGGTCCACGCGGAGAACAAGGCCATCGTGGAACGGCTGCGGCCGGAGCGTGACGGCGACTGGCTCATCGTCGCCGGCGACGTCGGCGAGTTCGTCGCCGACATCGAGTGGGCGCTGGGACTGCTCAGCCGCCGGTTCGCCAAGGTGATCTGGGCTCCCGGCAACCACGAGCTCTGGACCCCCCGCGAGGACCCGATCCAGCTGCGGGGAGACGCGCGCTACCAGCACCTGGTGGAGCTGTGCCGCGGGCTCGGGGTGGTGACGCCGGAGGACCCGTACCCCGTCTGGGACCCGCAGGGAGACGACCCGGTCCTGATCGCCCCGCTGTTCGTGCTCTACGACTACACCTTCCGGCCGGCCGGGACGTACACCCGGGAGCAGGCCCTGGCGCGGGCGCACGAGGTCGGCGTGGTCTGCACCGACGAGATCCTGCTGCACCCGGACCCGTACCCGACGCGCGACGCCTGGTGCCGGGCGCGGCTGGCCCTGACCGAGCGCCGCCTCACCGCGGAACGCGGTGGGCTCCCCACCGTCCTGGTCAACCACTTCCCGCTGGTCCGCGAGCCCACCCGGATCCTGCGGTACCCGGAGTTCGCGCAGTGGTGCGGCACCGAGGCCACCGCCGACTGGCACGTCCGTTTCGACGCCCGCGTGGCCGTCTACGGCCACCTGCACATCCCGCGCACCACCTGGTACGACGGGGTCCGGTTCGAAGAGGTCTCGGTGGGCTACCCACGGGAGTGGCGTCGCCGCTCGACGCCTCCGGGAAAGCTGCGCCGCATCCTGCCGGCGGTCGCCGGACAGCCCGCCTGAGTGGTCGTCGCGGCGCTGGTCACCGCTGTCCGGGGGCCCGCCGCGACGGTCCGGACGGGCCGGTCGATCAGGGGTTCTCTAGGGGTTGGGCGCGTGATGGGCGCTCAGTACCGTCCAGTCACGGTGGCGGGCATGTGTCGGCGGGACGGCCCGGCGTGGCGGGCTCCTGAGCAGGCACGACAACCGGAATCGGGAACAGGTGTCGGGATCGTGAGCCGAGCGGCCATGTCTCCACCCACCTGTGCACGAAGCCGGTCCGTCGGCGGTGGCGTGGTCAACGAATCGGCAGATTCCGATCGATAGCAAGCTCTGGGCGGGTGGGTCATGGCGGACGAAGACAAGCTCCTCGAACACCTGAAGTGGGTGACCTCCGAGCTCCGCCTGGCGCGCCGTCGCCTGACCGAGCTGGAGAACGAGGACGCCGAGCCGATCGCGATCGTCGGCATGGCCTGCCGCTTCCCCGGCGGGGTCGCCTCGCCGGAGGACCTGTGGGACCTGGTCGCGGGCGGGGTGGACGCCACCGGCACGTTCCCCGACGACCGGGGCTGGGACCTCGACGGGCTCTACGACCCCGATCCCGACCACCCCGGCACCACCTACAGCAACCGGGGCGGCTTCCTGCGCCACGCCGGCCTGTTCGACCCGACCCTGTTCGGCATCTCGCCGCGCGAGGCGCTGGCCATGGACCCGCAGCAGCGGCTCCTGCTCGAGGTGACCTGGGAGGTCTTCGAGCGGGCCGGCATCGACGCCGCGTCGGTGCGGGGCAGCCGTACCGGGGTGTTCGTCGGCACCGCGGGGCAGGACTACACCTCGGTGCTGCGGCAACTGCCCGAGGGCACGGAGGGCTACGTCCTCACCGGCACGGCCGCGAGCGTCATGTCCGGCCGGCTGGCGTACTCCTTCGGGCTGGAGGGCCCGGCCGTCACGATCGACACCGCCTGCTCCTCGTCGCTGGTCGCCCTGCACCTCGCCGGTCAGGCCCTGCGCGACGGCGAGTGCTCCCTCGCCGTGGCCGGTGGCGTCACCGTGCTGGCCACGCCCGGCGCCTTCGTCGAGTTCTCCCGCCAGCGGGGGCTCGCCTCCGACGGCCGGTGCAAGGCGTTCTCGGCCGACGCCGACGGGACCGGCTGGTCCGAGGGCGTCGCCATGCTGCTCGTCGAGAAGCTCTCCGACGCCCGGCGCAACGGTCACCCCGTCCTGGCGGTGATCCGGGGCAGCGCCGTGAACCAGGACGGCGCCAGCAGCGGCCTGACCGCTCCCAACGGTCCCTCGCAGCAGCGGGTCATCCGGCAGGCGCTGGAGAACGCCCGGCTCAGCCCGTCCGACGTGGACGTGGTCGAGGCGCACGGCACGGGCACCCGGCTCGGCGACCCGATCGAGGCGCAGGCGCTGCTGGCCACGTACGGCCAGGGACGGCCCGCCGACCGGCCGCTGTGGCTGGGATCGCTGAAGTCGAACATCGGCCACCCGCAGGCCGCCGCCGGCGCCGGCGGCGTCATCAAGATGGTGATGGCGATGCGGCACGGCGTGCTGCCGCCGACCCTGCACGTGGCCCAGCCGTCCCCGCACATCGACTGGTCGACCGGCGCCGTGTCCCTGCTGGACGAGGCCCGCCCGTGGACGGGCGGCGACCACGTCCGCAGGGCCGCCGTGTCGTCCTTCGGCATGAGCGGCACGAACGCCCACCTGATCCTGGAGCAGGCCCCGGCCCCCGACGCGGCTGCCGACGAGGCCGCCCCGTCGCGGCGTCCCGTCGTCGCGCCGGTGCTGCTCTCCGCCGCGCAGCCGGCCGCGTTGTCCGCGCAGGCCGAGCGGCTGGCCCGCTGGCTGGGCGACGACGAGGAGCCGCGCCCGCTCGACGTGGCGTGGTCGTCGGTGGTGTCCCGGTCGACGCTCGACCGGCGCGCGGTGGTGCTCGCCGAGGACCGGGCGGGCCTGCTGGCGGGCCTGGAGTCCCTAACGGCGGGAGCGCCGTCGGGCACGGTGGTCACGGGCCAGGCCGGGGACCGGGGTCCGCTGGCGGTGCTCTTCTCGGGCCAGGGCGCGCAGCGCGCCGGCATGGGCCGGGAGCTGTACGCCGAGTTCCCCGTCTTCGCCGCCGCCCTCGACGAGGCGTGCGGACACCTGGACCGGGTGCTGCCGCGCCCGCTACGGGAGGTGCTGTTCGCGCCGGAGGGTTCCGCCGAGGCGGAGCTGCTCGACCAGACCGCGTTCACCCAGGCCGGCCTGTTCGCCGTCGAGGTGGCGCTGTTCCGGCTGATGGAGTCGTTCGGCGTGGTGCCGGACTTCGTGGGCGGGCACTCGATCGGCGAGATCGCCGCCGCGCACGTGGCCGGGGTGCTGTCCCTCCAGGACGCCTGCCTGCTGGTGGCGGCGCGGGGCCGGTTGATGCAGGCGCTGCCGGAGGGCGGCGGGATGCTCGCCGTGGCCGCCGACGAGGCGGCGGTGGTCGAGTCGATCGCCGGGCTGACCGACCGGGTCGGCGTCGCGGCGGTGAACGGCCCGACCTCGGTCGTGGTCTCCGGCGCCGTCGACGCGCTGGACGAGGTGGAGCGGACCTGGCGGGACCGGGGTGTGCGCACCCGCCGGTTGACCGTCAGCCACGCGTTCCACAGCCCGCTGATGGAGCCGGTGCTGGAGCGCTTCCGCGGCATCGTCGAGCGGTTGACCTTCGCCGCGCCCGCGCTGCCGATCGTGTCGAACCTGACCGGGGCGCTCGCCGACGCCGAGGAGATCCGCACCGCCGACTACTGGGTGCGGCACGTGCGCGAGGCGGTGCGCTACGCCGACGGGATCGCGGCCCTGCGCGACGCCGGGGTCGACACGTTCCTGGAGGTCGGCCCGCAGAGCGTACTGACGGCGATGACGGCGGGCGTCCTGCCCGACGACGACGTGCTGACCGTCGCCGCCCAGCGCCGGGACCGGCCGCAGGCGCAGGCGCTCCTGGCGGCGCTGTCCGAGCTGCACGTGCACGGGGTACCGGTGAGCTGGCAGGAGTGGTTCGCCGACACCGGGGCGCGGCGGGTGGATCTGCCCACGTACGCCTTCCAGCGGGAGCGGTTCTGGCCCGAGGTGGTGCCGTGGCGGGTCGGCGACGTGTCGGGCGCCGGCCTGGGCGTGGCGGGGCACCCGCTGCTCGGTGCGGCGGTGCGCCTCGCCGGCGACGACGAGGTGGTGCTGACCGGTCGGCTGTCGACGTCGACGCACCCGTGGCTGGCGGACCACGTGGTCGGCGGCGCCGTGGTGGTGCCGGGCACCGCGCTGGTCGAGCTGGCGGTGCGCGCCGGCGACGAGGTGGACGCGTCGCGCGTACGGGAGCTGACCGTGGCGGCGCCGCTGGTGCTGCCGGAGTCCGGTGCGGTACGCGTGCAGGTGCGCGTCGGCGCGGCCGACGACTCCGCCGTCCGCTCGGTGTCCGTGTACTCCCAGCCCGAGGACGACGGCGACGGCGAGTGGGTGCGGCACGCCGACGGTGTGCTCGAACCGGTGTCGGCCGACGAGCCGGGCGTCGGCGCGTGGCCGCCGGCGGGCGCGACCGAGGTGGACCTGACCGGCTGGTATCCGAAGTTGGCGGAGCACGGCCTGTCGTACGGGCCGGTGTTCCAGGGCGTGCGGCGGGCCTGGACGGCCGACGGTGCGGTGTTCGCCGAGGTGGCGTTGCCGGACGGGGCGGCCGGGGACGCGAGCGCGTTCGGGGTGCACCCGGCGCTGCTGGACGCCGCGCTGCACCCGGTGGCGCTGCTGCTGGCGTCGGAGGCGACGGGCGGGCCGCGCGTGCCGTTCGCGTTCGAGGGCGTGCAGGTGCACGCCTCGGGGGCCAGGACGCTGCGGGTGCGCCTGACCCGGGACGGCTCCGGGGTGCGGCTGGTCGCCTGCGACGGCTCGGGCGCGCCGGTGGTGTCGGTGGACTCCCTGGTGCTGCGGGAGATGACCGGTACGGCGACCCGGGGCGCCGCCGCCCGGTCGCTGTTCGAGGTGGCCTGGCAGGCCGAGGAGGTCGCCGGCGTCGACGACGTTGCGGGATGGGCCGCGCTGGGCCGGCCGGCGTCGGCCGCGCTGCCGGAGCTGCCGGTCTTCGCGGACGTGGCGGCGCTGGCGGCGGGCGGGGCCACGGCCCGGCAGGCGCTGCTGACGGTGCCCGCCGGCGATCCCGGCGTCGCCGCGCCGGAGGCCGTGCGGGCGGTCACCAACGGTGTGCTGGAGGTGCTGCGCTCCTGGCTCGCCGCCGAGCCGCTGGCGGACACGAAGCTCGTGGTGGTGACCCGGGGGGCCGTGGCCGCCGGGGACGACGACCAGGTCACCGACCTGGCTGCCGCCGCCGTCTGGGGCCTGCTGCGCTCGGCGCAGTCGGAACACCCTGGGCGGATCGTCCTCGCCGACGTCGACGGCGAGCTGACTCCCGCGACCCTCGCCGTGCTGGCCGGCGCCGCGGCCGACCCGTCGGTCTCCGGCGGCCAGCTCGCCGTGCGGGGCGAGCGGACCCTCGTGCCGAGGCTGGTGCGGCCGGTGGGCGACGAGCTCACGCCGCCGCCCGGGCCGTGGCACCTCGCCCCCGTCACGCCCGGCACCCTGGACGGGATCGGCCCGGTGCGGGCCACGCCCGTGCAGCTGGGCGCGGGCCAGGTGCGCATCGCCGTGCGCGCGGCCGGGGTGAACTTCCGGGACGTGCTGATCGGCCTGGGGA
>NZ_JBHMIR010000066.1:0-6194 GCF_048060285.1 Micromonospora sp. LOL_025
GACGCCACCGGCCCCACCCGCACCACCGTCGCCGTGCACCAACTACCCCACCCGCACCTGCTCATCGAGATCCAGGCCGTAGCCGTACTGCCCTGACCTGCCGGTGAGCAGGGGCCTCCGGTGCCGCTGGCGGGCCTCAAGGTGAGCCGAGGCTCCCTGAGGACAACGAGCCTTCGTAGACCGTCTCCAGACCGCGCTCCACGCGGACCAGCGAGGCCAGCCATTCCCGCGTCTCCGGGTCGGTCGAGTAGAGCAACGTGCCGCGCATGCCCCGCGTCATCAGCACCTTGTAGGTGTTACGGATCAGGCGGTCCGCCTCGGCGTCGCTGAGCGTCTTACGGCTGCGGAACGCCGGATCCTTCGACGCGGAGCGCCGGGTGACCAGCCGGCCGTCGCGGGCGACCAGATCCGGGCCGATGATGACCCCCGACCACTCGTACTCGAAGCCCTGAGCGGTGTAGACGCAGCCCACCTGACCGAATCCGTTGGGGTCGGTGGCCCAGAACGCGCTGCCCGGCGCGTCGCCGACGCTGCGGTCGCTCCTGACGTTCCAGGGCCGGGACCAGCCGCCGACCTGCACGTCAGGAACCAGGGTGTCATCCGGGCGCGGTTCGCTCCACGGCCAGCAGTACCCCGCCGACATCCGTGCCGTCTCGCCGGCCGCCTGCTTCGTGGCGAGAAACGTCTCCAGTTGCTCCGGGGAGTCGGCGAGCCGCAAGTCGAAGCGGCCGTCGCCCGTCCAGAGCGCCGGCTCGCCGTCGTCGAGGCCGAGCAGGTCGAGGACCCACTGTTCGTACGCCTCACTGCCGCCGCAACGGAACTGGTCGTGCAGCGAGACCACCTCAACCTCCAAGCCGAGTTTCTCGGCATGGCGGGAGATGACGTCGACGCTGCCGAGTTCGCCGGGCTTGACCACCTGGTGCTCGTCGAGCAGGAACACCGGCACCCGCGCGGCGGCGATCAGCTCGTCTATCTGCGGGCGGGCCTTCTCCCGCTTGGCCTTCGGCGTGAATCTGTTGACCGAGGTCTCCCGGATCCGGTGCGCCTCGTCGCAGATCAGCACGTCGAACCCGTTGCGTTCCGCGGCCATGAAGCTGTTGAAGTAGGCGAACAGGTTCTTGATACGGGTGGAGCCCCTGCCGGCGTAACGGCGCAGCGTCTGGGTGAACGACCGCGAGCCGGTGGCGTGCATCACCGACCGGTTCCGCCGAGCCAGTTCGCCGAGCACCGACAGGGCGATCACACTCTTGCCGCTGCCCGGCCCGCCCGCGACGACCACGACCGACTTGCGGTCCGCCGACCGGGCCCGCTCCACCGAGTGCAGAACCAGTTCGTACGCCAGGCGCTGTTCGTCCAACAGCGTGAAGTGCGAGCGTTCCTTCAGTTCCTGGGCCGCGTACGACAGAAGGTGCTTGCTGGGTCGGACGGAGCTGGTCAGGAAGCGGTCCGCGGCGGGCGCGCCCGGCGCGGGCGCCAGGTGCGCGCGGAGGTAGTCGAGGAACTGGCCGCGGCGCTGCTTGGTGAAGATCCGGCTCTGCTCGGTGGGACGTCGCGCGAACAGATCGTTGACGTCCCGGTCGACGGCGTTGTGCAGGTACGCGGCACCGCGGACCGGACTGCGCCGGTCGGCGAGGACACCGAGAAAGTCCGTGAGGTACTCGCAGTAGTCGCCGACCTGCATCCCGGGGTGCAGTCGCGGACCTCGGGCATGTTCGACCAGGACGAGCCGGTCAGAGCCCTCGTACGACTCCGCCTGGGACCACTGCTTCAGTTCCACGACCACGTAGGAGTCCTCGGCTGTCCTCGGGTCGACGCCGGCCAGCACCACGTCGACCCGCTTGCTGGTCAGGGGAAGCTGGTACTCGACCAGGACCTCGACCTGCCCCAGCCCCGCATCGGCGAGATCCTGCCCGAGCACAAGGAGGCTGCGGGACCAGGACCGGCGCTCACTCGCACTCACGTTGTGACGGAGATGATCCGCGATCCGGTCGGCCAGAGTGCCGTTGCTGGCCAGCCGGAGCAGGCCATTGGCGGAGGTGCGAAACGCTGACAACACTTGCCCCCGGGCAGCACGAATTGATCGTGCGCATGGGGGGCGTGTCCGGCCACAGCCGGAAGCCCGTCGTTACGCGCCTGTATGAGAGGGACTGTAGCGAAGAGATCAACTCAACGCCACGATCAGGACCGCGGCTTCGCGGCTGAGCCCTTCACCCGATCCACCGGATAGCGGACGGCCACCTCGTCGAGTTTGGTCAAGGCGGCTTCGACGAGGTCGATGCCGAGCACGTCGGCGAGTCGCGTCAGATAGACCATGACGTCCCCGATTTCAGCCTTGACCCGGGCGCCGGCCTCCGGGTCGGACATCACCTCGACGGCCTGCTCGGGCGTGAGCCACTGAAACTCGGCGAGCAGTTCACCCACCTCGCCGGCGAGCGCCATGGCCAGGTTCTTGGGCGTATGGAACCGTTGCCAGTCGCGCTCGTCTGCGAACGTGCGTAGGCGTGCCGTCAAGGGATCCATTCGCGCGATCTTCTCACGCGAATCGTGACCCGTCCTGCACAAGAGGTCGTGCCTACGAGGGCCGGTCTGGTCGGCTGCGATGACGGTGGAACGGTCAGGCCCGCGATCCACCGAGCCCGACCGTTCTGTCACAGGTTGACGACCGCGTCCTCGGCGAACGTGAAGAGCCCCGCATCGAAGGTGATCGTCTTCAACTTCGTGCCCTTCGGGACGTCGAAGAAGACGTTGGCGCGAACGGAATTGCCAGGGTTGATCTCGTCGAGGAAACCGCTGGCATCGTTGTTGCCGTACATCCGGCCGTGCCGTCGGCGTCGTACTCGCGACCGGCTGCGTCCTGGGCGGTCACGGTGCCGTCGGCGTGGAACAGGTGAGCCGACTTGGTGACGTTCTTGACGGAGATGTTGGCCCTGCAGAACACGCCCTGCGCCTTGCGGTTGAGGAACGAGTCGCCCACCTGCGAGATACCGCACTTGACGCTGTTGACGGTGAACTCGAAGTCACCGCCGCGGACCTTGTCACCAACGCGGTACACCTTCGGGCCGGTTGGCTTCGGCGGACTCGGCTTGACCGGGGCCGCGGCCGGCGGGGTCGCGACGGCCGACGGTGCGGGCGACGATTTGGCCGGGGCTGGATCCGCTGCGTTGCTCGGCCCTGCGCTCGACGACACACCTGCCGGCTCGGGATCGCCGAGGACCGCGCCAACCATGCCGACGCCGCAGCACAGCGCAACCATGGCGCCGAAACCGATCAGCGTGGGAATCAGCCAGGCCGGCCGCTTCCGTGGAACGGGCGTGGCGGGATACGCCACAGTGGGCGGGCCGTAGGGCGGACCCCCGTTGTCGGGCGGGCCTGCGTACGGCTGGTTCTGGCTCGGCTGGCCAGGATCGGTCATGCTTCTGTCCCCACAGGTAGTCCGCGCGGCACCCACCGCGCAAGTCCTGTGAACGGTACTGAGGACGCCATGGCGAATTCGATCACTGTCAGGTCGACGACAACGTCGTGGGCCCAAAGTGGCTGACCGGCCCACTGGTGACCGGTCGCGGTGGGCGGGCGGCTACTGAATAGGGGAACTGGTTCTCTGTTCGGGGGAGGACCGTCGCGACGAATGCGGCACGCTGCCGCCCATATGGTGAGGAACGACCGTACGCGGCCCCGCGTCTGATAAGAGTCGTTGCTCCTTGTCCGCGCTCCTCGTCACCGAGACGACCTGCCCCTCACACGCCTACCGCAGCCTGTTGCCGTGGCGGTACGCGAGCAGACCTCCCGTCAACCAGCCAGGAGGCGGCCTACCGTGGCAGCGGTGCGGCCGGGCGGACCCCGCTGAACTCGGAGTGCTCGTACCGGGTGGCGGAGAGCAGCAGCAGCCACTCGTCGCAGCCCTGCCACGGGTAGAGGTCGGCGGCGCCGCCGCGTACGGTGCGGGGTCCGTCGCCGGTGCGTGGCCGGGCGTCCGCCGGCGCGTCCGCGAAACCGGGGATCCACACATCGGCGCAGATCTCACCAGCCGAACCCATCGCCGCCAGGCCGAAGGGATTCTCCCCGGCGGCGGTTCGCTCCTCGTCGCCGAAGTCGTCGAGGAGCTGATCCTCGTCGGGTTTGTCGTCGCCGAGGAACGTCAGCGTGGTGGTGCCGGCGCGGGCCGCGTACTCCCATTCGGCCTCGCTGGGCAGCCGGAACGGCAGGGCGTCGAGCAGGTCGTCCAGGTCGTCCTCGAGCCGGGCCGTGCCGGAGTCCTCGTCGGCGTAGTCGTCCTCGTAGTCGGGCAGCCAGTGCCGGACCTGCGCGACCGTCAGTGGGTGGCGGGCGATCAGGAACGGTTCGACCCGCACCTCCCGCACGGGTTGGGCGTCCTTGGCGGCGGCGAAGAAGGGCCCGAGCGTGTCCTCGACTCCTCCACTACGCTCGATGGCGCGTACGGCCTCCAGTTCCGCCTCGGACAGCCCCATCCGGAAGGTCCCGCCCGGCACCTCACGAAACACCACGCCGGACGCGGTGTGCCGCAGGGCCCGACGCCCGGCCACGATCTCCTCGGTCCACATGGCGCCGAACGCTAGCAGCCGAGGCGTTGTGCCCGGGGCGGTGCCAAGCAGTCAGACGAGACGATCTAGCCCAAGAGCAGCACGTTTCGCAACACGGTGTCGCCCAGTCCTGCAATTCCTCAGCGGTGCGCAAGAGTGCGAGCAGGGTCGACGACGTGCCCCGGCTGCTGGCGCCGACCGGCCCGCCGTTGTGGCACCTGCCCGCTGCGGCCCGCTCACCAGGTGCCGTCGTCGCGTACCCGGGTTGGCGCCCGGCCGAGCGGCAGGGTGGCCAACGCGGCGTCGATGTCCTCGCTGAAAGCCACTCGCCGGCCTGGTTCAGCGCGAAGACCCGCCCTCGCTCGTCAACGGCGAAGACGCTGTTGATCCGGACCTGCTCGCCGGGGACCCCGGCGACTGCTCACGTTCGCGGGGAAAGGCGGCACGTACGCCATCAGCTCTTCTGCGATCTGCTGCTGCGCGCTGGCCGCCGCTGTCGACGCTTGTGGCCCATTGGCGTTCAGTCGTCGCAGCCGACGCCGTCGCCGTCACGGTCGAGGTCGTAGCGGCACTGTCTACGCTCGTTCGGTCAGGATGTCGGCTACGTCGTAGTGCTCCCACCACGATGGCCTGTGCTTGCGGAGAATCCCTCCGGCCCGCGTCAGGAGCAGCCAGTTCCCGTCGAGCATCAGCGCCGCGTCCTCGCTCCGGCTGGCGAGAACTCGTGCCACGGCCGCCACCATGTTCCGAACCCCCGCCTCTGACGGCTGGTTCTTGCGCATGCGGAAGCTGATGTTGACGTACTGGTCGGGCTCCCATTCCCACTGAGATCCGTCGTCGTCCTCCGCGTCGTAGTAGCCGTTGCTGCCCGAGTAGACGGCGACCGCGTATCCGTGCCGCTCGTCGAGGTCGGCGCGGAACAGTCGCGGACGACCGGGCTCGGTCGGCTGCTCGGTGGCTTCGGGTGCGGCGAGGTTGGCTACCCGCTCGATCGGGACATCGCCCGCCAGCGTCAGCTGATACTCGATGGCCAAGGTTGCCGCCCTCCTCAGTTCCGCCGCACGATCTCGATGAGCGCGCCGCTGCGTGTCACCGCCACCAGTTCTTCGAGGCGGGGTATCGGCCAGTCGTCGAACTGCCGCTGCAGGGCGGCGAGGTTTCCGCGCCAGTCGTGAAGGTTCAGCACCACGCGTTGCGTCTGTTGACTGGCCACCTTATCGGAGACTCCTGTCCAGATTCCTCGCACCGCTCTCGACGGCCTGGGGGAGTAGCAGTCGAACACGAGGCCCTCGATCAGATAGTCCGGATCCTTGGCTACTTCCCCGGTGTCGCCCGTACGGGATCGTGCCTCGGCGATTTCCTGCTTGGTGGGGTTCTGGTGGACCTGGTATCCCCTGTCGGCGACGATGTCGGCGCACTGGTTCTCCAACTCCAGTGAACGCCGCACGTTGTTGTCCTCCTTCGGGGGGATCCGGGTGCGTGGTCCGGTCGGTTCGCCGCCGAGGGTGCCGGTGGCGGATTTGGTCCAAGGCTTCAGATCGTGGTCGGCGGTGTCGGTGTCGTCCGCCGTGGTGACGGTGGGGGCGGGGTCTGTGGTGGTGGGGCTGGCCGGGTGGTGCCGCCAGCCCCGGTCAGTTTCCCGCCGACCCCAGTTGG
>NZ_JBHMIR010000067.1:0-5753 GCF_048060285.1 Micromonospora sp. LOL_025
GCGTCGCTGCGGCTGCTGCCGCGCGGCGGCCGGTTCGTGGAGATGGGCAAGGCCGACCTGCGCGACCCGGACGTGGTCGCCGCCGAACACCCGGGCGTGACGTACCGCGCCTTCGACCTGAACGAGGCCGGGCACCGGCGCATCGGCGAGATGCTCGCCGAGGTCCTCGACCTCTTCGCGCAGGGCGCGCTGCGCCCGCTGCCCGTACGGGCGTGGGACGTGCGCCAGGCCCGGCAGGCGCTGCGGCACATCAGCCAGGCCCGGCACATCGGCAAGGTCGTCCTGCGGGTCCCCGCGCCCGCCGACCCGGACGGCACCGTGCTGATCACGGGCGCGGGCGGCGCCCTCGCCGGCGTGTTCGCCCGGCACCTCGTCGCCACCGGTCAGGCGCGGCACCTGCTGCTGGCCTCCCGGCGCGGCCCGGAGCAGTACCGGGACTTGGTCGAGGAGCTGACCCGGGCGGGCGCCCGGGTCACCGTCGGCACCGCCGACGTGGCCGACCCCGCGCAGGTGACCCGGCTGCTGGAACTGGTGGAGCCGGCGCACCCGCTGACCGCCGTCGTCCACACCGCCGGGGTGATCGCCGACGCGACCATCGGCTCGCTGGACGCGCCGGCCCTGCACGCCGTGCTGACGCCGAAGGTGGACGCCGGCTGGGCCCTGCACGAGGCGACCCGGCACCTGGACCTGTCCGCGTTCGTGCTGTTCTCCTCCGTCGCGGCCACCCTCGGCTCCCCGGGGCAGGGCAACTACGCCGCCGCCAACGCGTTCCTCGACGCCCTCGCCCGGCACCGCCGGGAGCAGGGCCTGCCCGCCACCAGCCTCGCCTGGGGACTGTGGGCCACCAGCAGCGCCATGACCGCCCACCTGGGCGGAACCGAACACCGCAAGGCGATCCGCGCCACCAGCGCCCCGCTGACCGACCAGCAGGGCGTCGCGCTCTTCGAGCTGGCGCGGCAGCGCGGCAACGCGCACCTCGTCCTGATGAACCTGCCGCCGGCGGCGTCGCGGTCGACCGGCCAGAGCGTGCCCAGCCTGCTGCGGGACGTGGTCCGCGTCAGCGGCCCGGCCCGGCGCGCGGTCGGCCGCGGCCTGGCGGACACCGCCTCGGTGCGGGACCGGCTGGCGATGCTCAGCCCGGCGGAGCGGCGCGGGCACCTGCTCGACCTGGTGGCCGGCAGCGTGGCGGCCGTGCTCGGGCACCGCTCGGCGGAGAGCGTCGACGCCCAGCGCGCCTTCAAGGAACTGGGCTTCGACTCGCTCACCTCCGTGGAGCTGCGCAACCGGCTCTCCGCCGCCACCGGGTTGCGGCTGCCCGCGACCGTGGCGTTCGACTACCCCACCCCGGTGGTCCTCGCCGAGTTCCTCGACGAGGAACTCGGTGGCGCGGCGGCCGTGGACCGTCCCGCCGCGGTGGGCACCGCCGCCGCCCTCGACGAGCCGATCGCCATCATCGGCATGGCGTGCCGGTTCCCCGGCGACGTGCAGACGCCCGAGCAGCTCTGGGACGTGGTCACCAACGGCGCCGACGTCATCTCGCCCTTCCCCACCGACCGGGGCTGGAACCTGGACGACCTGCGCGCCGGCGGCGAGGACGCCGTACCGCACCAGGGCGGCTTCCTGCACGACGCCGCACAGTTCGACGCCGCCTTCTTCGGGATCTCCCCCCGGGAGGCCCTCGCCATGGACCCGCAGCAGCGGCTGCTGCTGGAGACGTCCTGGGAGGCCTTCGAGCGGGCCGGGATCGATCCCCACGCGGCGCGGGGCAGCAGCACCGGCGTCTACGTCGGACTCATCTACCACGACTACGCCTCCCAGGCCGCCGGCACCGACGACGAACTGGGCGGCCACGTCGGCAACGGCAGCGCCGGCAGTGTCGCCTCGGGCCGGATCTCGTACCTGTTCGGCCTGGAGGGCCCCGCGGTCACCGTCGACACCGCCTGCTCGTCGTCGCTGGTGGCGCTGCACCTCGCCACCCAGGCGCTGCGGCAGGACGAGTGCCGGCTCGCGCTCGCCGGCGGGGTGAGCGTCATGTCCACCCCCGGCATGCTCACCGAGTTCTCCCGGCAACGCGGCCTGTCGCCCGACGGGCGGTGCAAGGCGTTCGGCGCGGGCGCCGACGGCACCGGCTTCGCCGAGGGCGTCGGCATGCTCCTGCTGGAGCGCCTCTCCGACGCGCAGCGCAACGGTCACCGCGTCCTCGCCGTCGTCCGCGGCAGCGCGGTGAACCAGGACGGCGCCAGCAGCGGCCTGACCGCGCCGAACGGCCCCGCCCAGCAGCGGGTGATCCGGCAGGCGCTCGCCAACGCCCGGCTCGCCACGACCGACGTGGACGCCGTCGAGGCGCACGGCACCGGCACCGCCCTCGGCGACCCGATCGAGGCGCAGGCGCTGCTGGCCACGTACGGGCAGGGCCGGCCGCAGGACCGGCCGCTGTGGCTGGGGTCGGTCAAGTCGAACATCGGCCACGCCCAGGCGGCGGCCGGCGTCGCCGGCGTGATCAAGATGGTGCTGGCGATGCGGCACGGCGTGCTGCCGCCGACCCTGCACGCCGAGAAGCCGTCCCCGCACATCGACTGGACGACCGGGTCGGTCGCCCTGCTCACCGAGGCGCGGCCGTGGCCGGCTCAGGACCGGCCCCGCCGCGCGGCGGTGTCGTCGTTCGGCATCAGCGGCACCAACGCCCACACCATCATCGAGCAGGCCCCGGAGCCCACCCCGGCGCAGCCCGTACCGCCCGCCACGGGCGCCCCGGGCGACCTCGTCGCCTGCGTCCTCTCGGCCCGCGACGACGCCGCCCTGCGTGAGCAGGCGCGCCGGCTGCGGACCCTGGTCGACGCCGAGCCGGAGCTGACCGTCGCCGACGTCGGTCGGGCGCTCGCCACCGGCCGCACCACCTTCGAGCACCGCGCGGTGCTGCTGCCCGGCGACCGCCCCGGACTGCTCGCCGCCCTCGGCGCGCTGGCCGACGACGAGCCCTCGGCCGCCGTCGTGCGGGGGGTCGCCCGCAGCGGCCGGACCGCCGTCCTCTTCTCCGGGCAGGGCGCGCAGCGCGCCGGCATGGGCCGGGAGCTGTACGGGGCGTTCCCGGTCTTCGCGACCGCGCTGGACGAGGTGTGCGCGCAGCTCGACCCGCTGCTGCCGCGCCCGCTGCGGGAGGTGCTGTTCGCACCCGAGGGCTCCGCCGAGGCGGAGCTGCTGGACCAGACCGCGTTCACCCAGGCCGGGCTGTTCGCCGTCGAGGTGGCGCTGTTCCGGCTGGTGGAGTCGTACGGTGTCGTACCGGACCTGGTGGCCGGGCACTCCATCGGCGAGATCGCGGCGGCGCACGTCGCCGGCCTGTTCAGCCTGGCCGACGCGTGCGCGCTGGTCGCGGCGCGCGGCCGGCTCATGCAGGCGCTGCCGACCGGCGGCGGCATGCTGGCCGTGGCCGCCGCCGAGGACGCGGTGGCCGAGTCGATCGCGGGCCTGACCGACCGGGTCGGCGTCGCGGCGGTGAACGCCCCGACCGCCGTGGTGGTCTCCGGGGACGTCGACGCCCTCGACGAGGTCGAGCGGGTCTGGCGGGACCGGGGCGCACGCACCCGCCGGCTGACCGTCAGTCACGCGTTCCACAGCCCGCTGATGGAGCCGATGCTCGACGAGTTCCGGCAGGTGCTCGACGGGCTGACCTTCCACTGGCCCGTCCTGCCGATCGTGTCGAACCTGACCGGGCAGGTCGCCGACCCCGACAAGATCGGCACCCCCGACTACTGGGTCCGGCACGTCCGGGAGACGGTCCGGTTCGCCGACGGCGTCGCGAGCCTGCGCGAGCGCAACGTCCGTACGTTCCTCGAACTGGGCCCCGACGCGGTGCTCGCCGGCATGGTGGGCGCCTGCCTGCCGGACGAGGGCGCCGCGCCGTCGGCGGCGGTCGTGGCGACGCTGCGCCCCGGCCGGCCCGAACCGGCGTCGCTGGTCCACGCGTTGGCGGAGCTGCACGCGCACGGCGTGCCGGTCACCTGGACCGCCCTCCTGCCGGCCGCGACCCGCCCGGTCGACCTGCCGACGTACCCGTTCCAGCGGCAGCGCTTCTGGCCGGCAGTGGGCCGGCTGCGGGCCGGCGACGTCAGCGGCGCCGGTCTCGGCGTGGCGGAGCACGGGCTGCTCGGCGCGGCGGTGGACCTGGCCGGCGACGACGAGGTCGTGCTGACCGGCCGGATCTCCCTGACCACCCACCCCTGGCTGGCCGACCACGTGGTCTCCGGCGTGACGCTCGTTCCGGGTACGGCGCTGGTGGAGCTGGCCGTGCGCGCCGGCGACGAGGTGGACCTGCCCCGGCTGCGCGACCTGACGGTGCTCGTGCCGCTGGTGCTCCCCGAGTCCGGCGCCGTACGGATCCAGGTGCGGGTGTCCGCGTCGGAGTCGCCGCAGCGGCCCGTCGCCGTCTACTCCCGCCCGGACGACGACCCGGAGGGGGGCTGGACCCGGCACGCGGAGGGCGTGCTCGAACCGGCGACCGCCGACGAGCCGCGGACGACCGCCTGGCCGCCGGCCGGCGCGTCCGAGGTGGACCTGACCGGCTGGTACCCGGCGCTGCTCGGGCACGGCCTGGCGTACGGGCCGGTGTTCCAGGGGCTGCGTCGGGTGTGGACCGGCGGTGACGACGTGTACGCCGAGGTGGTGCTGCCGGAGGAGGCGGCGACGGAGGCGGCGCGCTTCGGCGTGCACCCGGCGTTGCTGGACGCGGCCCTGCACCCGATCGGGCTGCTGCCGGGCTCGGAGGGGTCGGGCGGGCCGCGGGTGCCGTTCGCGTTCGAGGGTGTGCAGGTGCACGCCTCGGGCGCGCGGCTGCTGCGGGTGCGACTGACCCGCAACGGTTCGGCGGTGCGGCTGACCGCCTACGACGAGGCGGGCGCGCCGGTCGTGTCGGTGGACTCCCTCGTCCTGCGCGAACTGACCGGCGTGGCCGCCGCGAGCGCGGCGTCCCGCTCCCTGTTCGAGGTGGTCTGGCAGGCCGAGGAGGCCGAACCGGCCGACGACGCGTCGGGCTGGGCGGTGCTGGGCGGGCCGGCCCTGCCGGGCGTGCCCGGCGGTCCCTCCGCCGAGACGATCAGGCAGCTGCGAGCCGCGATCGACGCCGGCATCGCGCCGCCGCGCCTGCTGCTGTTCACGCCGGCCGCGTCGAGCGCCGACGACACCGAACCGGCGCAGGCCGTACGCGCGGTGACCGCCGACGTGCTGGGCCTGGTGCGGGCGTGGCTGGCCGTCGACGCGCTGGCGGATTCGCGGCTCGTGGTGGTGACCCGGGGCGCGGTGGTCGCCCGCGACGAGGACCGGGTGACCGACCTGGCGGCCGCGGCCGTGTGGGGCCTGCTGCGCTCGGCGCAGTCCGAGCACCCGGGCCGCATCGTCCTCGCCGACGTCGGCGACGCGATGAACCCCGGCGTGCTCGGCATCCTGGCCCGGTTCGCCGCCGACCCGGCCGGCGGCCAGCTGGCCATCCGCTCGGGTGAGGTGTTCGTGCCGCGCCTGGTGCGCGCGGTCGCCCCGGCGTCGGCGGAGGCGCCGGTCGTGGGTGACGGCGCGGTGCTGGTGACCGGCGGTACGGGCGCGCTGGGCGCGCTGGTGGCGGAGCACCTGGTGTCGGCGCACGGCGTGCGCTCTCTCGTGCTGGTGTCGCGGCGTGGCCCGGAGGCCGCCGGTGCGGGCGAGTTGTCGGAGCGGCTGTCGGCGTTGGGTGCGTCGGTGCGGGTGGTCGCGTGTGACGTGAC
>NZ_JBHMIR010000068.1:0-5716 GCF_048060285.1 Micromonospora sp. LOL_025
GCGTCGCTGCGGCTGCTGCCGCGCGGCGGCCGGTTCGTGGAGATGGGCAAGGCCGACCTGCGCGACCCGGAGGCGGTCGCCGCCGAACACCCGGGCGTGACGTACCGCGCCTTCGACCTGAACGAGGCGGGCAGCACCCGCATCGGCGAGATGCTGACCGAGATCCTCGAACTCTTCGCGCGGGGCGCGCTGCGCCCGCTGCCCGTGCGGGCGTGGGACGTGCGCCAGGCCCGGCAGGCGCTGCGGCACGTCAGCCAGGCCCGCCACGTCGGCAAGGTGGTGCTGCGCGTCCCCGCGCCCGTGGACCCCGAGGGCACCGTGCTGGTCACCGGCGCGGCCGGGACCCTGGCCGGCGTGCTCGCGCGCCACCTCGTCGCCACCGGTCAGGCCCGCCACGTGCTGCTGGCCTCCCGGCGCGAACCCGGCCGGCCCGGTGCCGGCGACTACGCCACCCTGGTCCGGGAACTGACCGACGCGGGCGCCACCGTGACCGCCGCGACGGTCGACGTCAGCGATCCCGCGCAGGTCACCGAGCTGGTCGCCGGGATCGACCCGGCGCACCCGTTGACCGCCGTGGTGCACACCGCCGGGGTG
This sequence comes from Micromonospora sp. LOL_025, assembly GCF_048060285.1. Lineage (NCBI taxonomy): Bacteria > Bacillati > Actinomycetota > Actinomycetes > Micromonosporales > Micromonosporaceae > Micromonospora > Micromonospora sp. LOL_025. Next base: position 595 of record NZ_JBHMIR010000068.1, read on the forward strand.
ATCGCCGACGCCACCATCGGTTCGCTGGACGAGTCCGCCCTGCGTACGGTGATGGCGCCGAAGGTGGACGCCGGCTGGGCGCTGCACGAGGCCACCCGGCACCTGGACCTGTCCGCGTTCGTGCTGTTCTCCTCCGTCGCGGCCACCCTCGGCTCCCCGGGGCAGGGCAACTACGCCGCCGCCAACGCGTTCCTCGACGCCCTCGCGCAGCACCGCCGGCAGCAGGGGCTGCCCGCCACCAGCGTCGCCTGGGGCATGTGGGCCACCGACAGCACGATGACCGCCCACCTCGACGGCGACGACCAGCAGCGGCTGCGACGGGTCGGCATGAGCCGGCTCTCCCCGGCCGAGGGCGCCGAACTCTTCGACGCCGCCCTGCCGGCGGTGCAACCGGTCGTCGTCGCGGCCCGGCTCCACGTCACCGGCGAGGCGAGCCACGTACCGCCGCTGATGCGGCACCTGCTGCGCGGCGGCGGCCGACGCCGCACCGCCACCGACCAGCCGACCGCCGGGACGTCCTGGCGGGACCGCCTCGGCGGCCTGTCCGAGGCCGACGCCCGGCAGGCGCTTGTCGACCTGGTCTGCGGGCAGGCCGCCACGGTGCTGGGTCACGCCTCGGCGCAGGCGGTCCCCGCCGCGCGGGCCTTCAAGGACCTGGGGTTCGACTCGCTGACCTCGGTGGAGCTGCGCAACCGGCTGGGCGCCGCGACCGGGCTGCGGCTCTCCGCCACGCTCGCCTTCGACCATCCCACCCCGGCCCGGCTGGCCGAGCACCTGTTCGCGCAGCTCGGCCCGTCCACCGGCGCCGGCCCGACGGTCCGTACCGTCGTCACGGCCGACGCCGACGAACCGATCGCCATCATCGGCATGGCCTGCCGCTACCCCGGCGGCGTCGCCACCCCCGAGCAGCTGTGGCAGCTCGTCACCTCCGGCTCCGACGCGATCGGCGGGTTCCCCACCGACCGCGGCTGGGACCTCGACCGGCTGTACGGCACGGACGGTGACCAGGCCGGCGGCACCGTCACCGACCAGGGCGGCTTCCTCTACGACGCGGCCGACTTCGACGCCGGCTTCTTCAACATCAGCCCCCGTGAGGCCCTCGCCATGGACCCGCAGCAGCGGCTGCTGCTGGAGACCGCCTGGGAGAGCTTCGAGTACGCCCGCATCGACCCCACCGCGCTCGGCGGCACCGCCACCGGTGTCTTCATCGGCGCGGCCTCCTCCGGCTACGCCACCAGCGGGCGCGACGACCTGGACGGTCTCGAGGGGCACCTGCTGACCGGAACGGCGGGCAGCGTCGCCTCCGGGCGGGTCGCCTACACGTTCGGGCTCGAAGGCCCGGCGGTCACCGTCGACACCGCCTGCTCCTCGTCCCTGGTGGCGCTGCACCTCGCCGCCCAGGCGCTGCGCGGCGGCGAGTGCGACATGGCCCTGGCCGGCGGGGTGGCGCTGATGGCGCAGCCCGGCATGTTCTCCGAGTTCTCCCGGCAGGGCGGGCTGGCCCCGGACGGGCGGTGCAAGGCGTTCGCCGCCGGCGCCGACGGCACCGGCTGGTCCGAGGGCGTCGGAATGCTGCTGGTGGAGCGCCTGTCCGACGCCCGGCGCAACGGGCACCGGGTGCTCGCCGTGCTGCGCGGCTCCGCCGTCAACCAGGACGGCGCGTCCAACGGGCTGACCGCCCCGAACGGCCCGTCGCAGCAGCGGGTGATCCGGCAGGCCCTGGAGAACGCGCGGCTGACGCCGGCCGACGTGGACGCCGTCGAGGCGCACGGCACCGGCACCACCCTCGGCGACCCCATCGAGGCGCAGGCGGTGCTGGCCACCTACGGGCAGGACCGCGACGGCGGGGAACCGCTCTGGCTCGGATCGATCAAGTCGAACATCGGTCACGCGCAGGCCGCGGCGGGCGTCGCCGGCGTGATCAAGATGGTGCTGGCGATGCGGCACGGCGTGCTGCCACCGACCCTGCACGTGGACGAGCCCTCGCCGCACGTCGACTGGAGCGCCGGGGCGGTCGCCCTGCTCACCGACGCGCGGCCGTGGCCGGCGGTGGAGCGGCCGCGCCGGGCGGCGGTGTCGTCGTTCGGCATCAGCGGCACCAACGCGCACACCATCATCGAGCAGGCGCCCGACGAGCCGACCCCGGCGACGCCCCCGCCGGCCGGGGACCTTCCCGGCCTGGTCGGGCCCGCCGCCGTGCCCCTGCCGGTGTCCGGCAGGAGCTTCCGCGCGCTCCGGGCGCAGGCCGCCCGCCTCGGCGAGCTGCTCGCCGGTGACGCGGCGCCGGAGCCGCTCGACCTCGGGTTCTCCCTGGCCACCCAGCGGGCCCACCACCCGTACCGCGCGGTCGTCGTGGCCGCCGACCGCGACGACGCGGTCACCCGGCTGGCCGCCCTCGCCTCCGCCGACAGCTCGCCGGCCGGCGTGGACGCCGCGCCGAAGGTCGTCTTCGTCTTCCCCGGCCAGGGTTCCCAGTGGCAGGGGATGGCGCTGGACCTGCTGGAGACCTCGCCGGTCTTCCGGCAGCGGATGGCGGAGTGCGCCGAGGAACTGTCCCGGCTGGTCGACTGGTCCCTCGAGGACGTCCTCCGGGAGGCGCCCGGTGCGCCGCCCCTGGACCGGGTGGACGTGGTCCAGCCCGCGCTCTTCTCCGTCATGGTGTCCCTCGCGCAGCTCTGGCGCTCGTGCGGCATCGAACCGGCCGCCGTCGTCGGGCACTCGCAGGGGGAACTCGCCGCCGCCTGCGTCGCCGGCGCCCTGACCCTCGCCGACGCGGCGCGGCTCGTCGTGGCGCGCAGCCGCGGCCTGCTGGCGATCGCCGGCCGGGGCGGCATGGTCTCCGTCCCGCTCCCGGCCGCCGACACCGAGCAGCTCATCGCGCCGTGGCGGGGAAGCCTCTCCGTCGGCGCCCTCAACGGCGCCGCCGTGACCGTGGTGGCCGGCGACTCGTCGTCGGTCGCCGAACTGCTCGCGCACTGCGCCGAGCGCGGCATCCGCGCCCGGCAGGTCGCCGTCGACTTCGCGGCCCACAGCGGCCAGGTCGACGCCATCCGCGACGACGTGATCGCCGGGTTCGGCACGGTACGGACGCGGTCCACCACGGTGGCCTTCCACTCCACCGTCACCGGCGAGCCGATCGACACCGCCGACCTCGACGCCGCCTACTGGTACCGCAACCTGCGCGAGACCGTCCGGCTCGCGCCGGTCGTGGACCGGCTGATCGAGCAGGGCTTCCGGGCCTTCGTCGAGGTCAGCCCGCACCCCGTGCTCAAGGTGGCCGTCCAGGACGCGCTCGACCGGGCCGCCGGCGCCGGCGTGGTGGTGGGCTCGCTGCGCCGCCACGAGAACGGTCCGCACCAGCTGCTGGCCAACCTCGGCGACCTGCACGTCGCCGGCGTGTCCGTCGACTGGACGAGCGTCTTCGCCGGCTCCGGCGCCGCCCCGGTCGACCTGCCCACGTACGCCTTCCAGCGGGACCGGTTCTGGCCGGCGGTCGACCGGTCCGCGACCGGCGACGTGTCGGGCGCGGGGCTGGGCGCGGCCGGACACGGGCTGCTCGGCGCGGCGGTGCGCCTCGCCGGCGACGACGAGGTCGTGCTGACCGGCCGGCTGTCGGCGTCGACGCACCCCTGGCTGGCGGACCACGTGGTCGGCGGCGCGCTGGTGCTGCCGGGCACCGCCCTGGTCGAACTCGCGGTGCGCGCCGGCGACGAGGTGGGCGCCTCGCGGGTGCGGGAGCTGACCGTCGCCGCGCCGCTGGTGCTGCCGAGCTCGGGCGCGGTCCGCGTGCAGGTGCGCGTCGGCGCGGCCGACGGCTCCGGCGCCCGGCCCGTGGCGGTGCACTCGCAGCCCGACGGCGACCCCGAGGACGCGTGGACCCGGCACGCCGACGGCCTGCTGGAGCAGGCCACCGACGAGCCGACGTGGGGACCCTGGCCACCGGCCGGGGGCACCGAGGTGGACCTCGCCGACTGGTATCCGGCGCTGGCGGAGCGCGGCCTGGCCTACGGGCCGGCGTTCCGGGGCCTGCGGCGGCTGTGGACCGCCGGCAACGAGGCGTACGCCGAGGTCGCCCTGCCGGACGAGGCGGCCGCCGACGCCGCCAGCTTCGCCGTGCACCCCGCGCTGCTGGACGCCGCGCTGCACCCCGTCGGGCTGCTGCTGACCGCGCGGTCCGGCGGACCGCGCGTGCCGTTCGCGTTCGAGGGCGTGCAGGTGCACGCGTCCGGCGCCAGGACGCTGCGCGTACGGCTGAGCCGGTCGGGCTCGCGCGTGCGGCTGGTGGCCGGCGACGAGTCCGGCGCGCCGGTGGTGTCCGTCGAGTCGCTCGCCCTGCGGGAGATGACCGACGCCAGCGGTGCGGAGGCCGCGGAGCGGTCGCTGTTCGAGGTGACGTGGCAGCCCGAACCGGTCACCCCGGCGGGGGACGTCTCCGGCTGGGCGCTGCTCGGCGACGGTGACGCGCCGGGGGGCCTGACCACGCCGGTGTTCCCGAGCGTCGACGAACTGACCGCGGCGGTCGCGGCCGGGTCGGTCGAGGCGCCCCGCGCGCTCGTCCTGCCCGTGCCCGCCGGTACGCCGGAGGGCGACCTGCCCGATCTCGTCCGTACGGTCACCGCCCGGGTCCTGGCCGTGGTGCGGTCCTGGCTGGACAGCGCGGCCCTGGCCGACACGACCCTGGTGGCGCTGACCCGGGGCGCCGTGGTCGCCACCCCCGCCGACGCGGTGCGGGACCTGCCCGGCGCGGCGGTCTGGGGCCTGCTGCGTTCGGCGCAGTCCGAGCACCCGGGCCGGATCGTCCTCGCCGACGTCGACGGCGAGCTCACCCCGGCCACCCTCGCCCTGCTGGCCGCCGTGGCCGACGACCCGACGCCCACCGGCGGGCAGGTGGCCGTACGCGGCGACGAGGTGCGCACCCCCCGCCTGGGCCGGTCCACCGGTCCGGCCGCCGACGAACTCGTCCCGCCGGCCGGCCTGTGGCAGGTCGGGGCGGTGAGCCCCGGAACCCTGGACGGCATCGGCATGGTGCCCGCCACGGCCGTCGCCCTGGACGCGGGCCAGGTGCGCATCGCCGTGCGCGCGGCCGGGGTGAACTTCCGGGACGTGCTGATCGGCCTGGGGA
>NZ_JBHMIR010000069.1:0-5669 GCF_048060285.1 Micromonospora sp. LOL_025
GTGTGGGAGAGTAGGACACCGCCGGACAATCATTCGGTTCAGGGTCACCCTTCGGGGTGGCCCTGAACTGCTTTCCGTCGAGGAAAGGGCCGGTCAGAACGCGTAGCGGACGCGGCAGTACGGCGCCTTCGCGGCGATCAGGTCCGTCAACGCCGCCACGTAGGCGCCCTTGCTGCCGGTGCGGTACCGCACGTTCCAGCCGCCGGTCTGCGACCGCTTCGGCTGCTGGAGATCCGGCCGCCAGAGGATCTCCTCGGCCTTCGGATGCCAACCGAGGTTCACCTCGTGCAGCCGGTCGTTGTGGGTCAGGAAGATGACCTCGGCGGCGAGCTGCGCCTTGGCGCGGGGCCCGAGCGCGTCGTCGAGCTGGTCGAGCAGCTCGGCCCAGTCGTCCAGCCATCCGTCGCGGACCACCACCGGGCTGAAATTGACGTGCACCTCGTAGCCGGCCGCGACGAAGTCGTCGACGGCGGCCAGCCGCTCCGCGACCGGAGAGGTCCGGATGTCGAGCAGCTTCGCGTCGCGGGCCGGCATCAGCGAGAACCGGACGCGGGTCCGGCCCCGGGGATCCCAGTCGAGCAGGTCACGGTTGACGTGCTTCGTGGCGAACGTGGCCTTCGCCGTCGGCAGGTCCCGGAACAGCGTCACCAGGTCCCGGACGTTGTCGGAGACGCGGGCGTCCAGCGAGCAGTCGGAGTTCTCGCCGATGTCGTACACCCAGGCGGCGGGGTCGCACTGGTTCGGCTCACCCTTGACGCCCTGCCGACCCACGTGCCGGCCCAGGTAGCCGGTGATCCGGTCGATGTTGGCGAAGACCGTCACCGGGTTGCTGTAGCCCTTGCGGCGCGGCACGTAGCAGTAGGCGCACGCCATCGCGCAGCCGTTCGCCGTGGACGGGGCGATGAAGTCGGCCGAGCGGCCGTTCGGGCGGGCGGTGAGGGACTTCTTGACCCCCAGCACCAGGGCCTCCGTCTTGATCCGCACCCACCGGGCCACGTTCGTCTCGTCCCCGTACAGCTCCGGGATGCGGGAGTGGCTCTCGACCTCGACGCGCTCCGCGTCGGGAAAGCGCTCCAGCACGGCCCGCCCACGGGGCAGCGCGGCGGCCTCCGGCTCCACGTAGATCCGCCGGACGTCGAACAGCCGAGAGTGCGGGACAGGGTCGGTCACGAAAGGGGACAACTGCGGACCGATCGCCGTTGTTCCCGCGCCCCGGGCGCGCCGTTTCCGCGCCCGTGCCGCGGGTACCCGGGCGCATGCCCGAGGGCCACCTCGTCCACCGGTACGCGCGCGACCAGCACGCCACGCTCGCCGGGCAGGTCCTCGCCGCCTCCAGCCCGCAGGGTCGCCTGGACACCGGCCCGTACGACGGGCGGCGGCTGCGCGCGGTGGAGGCGTACGGCAAGCACCTGCTCTACCACGTCGACGACGCGCCGGCCCTGCACGTGCACCTCGGCATGCGCGGGCTGTTCCTGCGCCACGACGACCCGGCCGTCCCGCCCCGCGGGGGCGTCCGGCTGCGCCTGGCCGGCGCGGGCGTCGCGTACGACCTGATCGCGCCCATCCGCTGCGAACCGCTCCGCGGCGACGGCGAGCGCGCGCTGCGGGCCTCGCTGGGCCCGGACCCGCTGCGCGCCGACGCCGACGGTGAGGACGCCGTACGCCGGCTCGGCGCCGCCAGGGGCGCGGTCGGCGCAGCGCTGCTGGACCAGGCGGTGTGGGCGGGCCTCGGCAACGCCTGGCGGGCGGAGCTGCTCTTCCTCGCCGGCCTCGACCCGGACGCCCGGGCGGTCGGACCGGCGCCCGCCCGCCGGCTGTGGGAGCTCGCCGTCGGCTACCTGGCGCTGGGCCGCGACGCCGGCCAGGTGGTCAGCGACCCGGCGGCACCCGATGAGCGGTGGGTCTACAAGCGGCCGGCCTGCCGGCGCTGCGGCGCCCGGGTGCGCACCTGGCAGCTGGGCGGTCGCACGGCGTACGCCTGCCCGGTCGACCAGCCCGCGGCCTGACCGGTCCCGCGGTCCGCCGGCTTGCCCGCGACCGGGAGGACCCACCGGCCCGGACGCCGTCGCCGATCATCGGGGCCGGCGCTCAGAGGCGGGGCCGGCGGGGGCCGGCGAGCCGCAGGGCGTTGCAGACGTCGACGACGCCCTGGACGTCCCAGGCGATCTCGCCGGCCACCCGTCGGGTGTCCGGGCCGGCCACGATGCCCGCGAGGATGACGACGCGGTTCTGCACGGTCACCACGATCTGCTGGCGCCGGGTGGTCCAGTCGCTGCTCAACCGCTGGGCGACCAGCGCCGCCAGCCGGCCGTCCTCGTCGGTCGGCGAGGGGCCCGGCGGCTCGGCAGGGAACCCGCCCTCGTCCGGGTACGGCCAGGGGATGAGCATGGCGTGCTTCCTCTCGATGGTTCTGCCGAGCCGGGGCCACGCGGGCCCGGCGATCGGGTCAGCGGGACGACGCCTCGGACACCGCCGCCGCGGGGAGGCCGCGCGGATCCGGCCCGGCGGCGACGGCCGCCAGCCCGGAGGTGGCACCGGCCCCGCCCGGAGAGAGCCGGCGGACCGCCTCCTGCGGGCTCGCGAAGACCGGGAACAGCCCGTCGAGTCGCATGGTGTGCAGCACGGTGCGGATGAAACGGGACGGAGCTGCCAGGCAGAGCACGGCGCCCCGCTCCCGGGCGTCGCGGTGGGCCCGGACGAGCAGCCCGAGCCCGCCGGCGTCGATGAGGTGCACCCGGGTCAGGTCCACCACCACGTGCCCGTGGACGTCCACCGCCTGCCGCAGGGCGGCCCGCAGCTCGTCGGCGGTGTCGACGTCGATGTTCCCGGCGGCCGTCACCACCGCGACGTCGTCGAGGTGGTCGACGCCCAGCACCCCGCCGCCCGACTGGCCGCCCTGACCGGTGGCGTCGCGGCCGGCCCCGAGACCCGGCAGGCTGCACCGGGGACAGCGGTGCGGGCCCGTGGCGAACGGCGAGCCGCTCCAGCCGTGTTCGGCCACCAGGGTCCAGACGACCTCGGCGTCGGGCAGGACGCAGGCGGTGCCCGTGGTCGTGTCCCCGCAGCTGTCGCAGATCAACGTCATCAGGTGCTCGTCCGGTACGACGGTCATCGTGTCTTCCTCCACGGGAGGTCGGGCCGTGCCACGCGCCGGCCCGCGACCGGCGGCGTCTGGGCGGTGTCGAGGTCCGGCCCCGTCCCGCCCGGCGGGGCGGCGGCGCGCCGAGGACCGGCCGTGGCCGCCACGAGAGCGACGCCGACGACGGCCGAGCCGGCCGGCACGCCGACGCGCCACCCGGCCGATCCGTCGGTGTCGAGGCCGACGATGCGGGCCAGGATGACGCCGAGCAGCGCGGTGACGATCCCCGCCACCAGCGCCAGCCAGACCGGCACCTCCCGCCGGCGCGGGGTCACCCGCCAGCCCGCCCCGGCGACGAGGAGACCGACGGCGAGCGCGGTGAGGAGACCGGCGACGGTCATCTGATCCCTCCTGCGGTGCCGGCCGGCCGACGGCAGCCGGCCCACGGTTGTACCCCACCACCCTCGGCGCCGCCCGTGGCGCGGGTCACGCGGTTGTATGACAGTTGCGTGACAAAACCGCCGAACGCCGGACACGGTTGGGCACCCGTCGCCGCCTTGGGGATGATGCCGGTATGACGGACGTGCTGGTGATCGAGGACGACGACCGGATCCGTCTGGCGTTGCTGCTCGCGCTCGAGGACGAGGGCTACCGCGTCCGGGGCGTGGCCACCGCCGAGGAGGGCCTGCTGCGGCAGCGCCGGGAGCCGGCCGACACCGTACTGGTCGACCTGATGCTGCCGGGCCTCGACGGCTTCGAGTGCATCCGGCGGCTGCGCCGCGACGACGACGTGCCGATCGTGGTGGTCAGCGCCCGCGACGACACCCACGACATCGTCGCGGCACTGGAGGCCGGGGCCGACGACTACGTGGTCAAGCCGGTGGCGATCAAGGAACTGTCGGCGCGGCTGCGCGCCCTGCGCCGCCGGGCCCGGGCGGCCCCCGACCCCGTGCCGGTGCTCACCTTCGGGGAGCTGGAGATCAGCCCGGACGCCGGGGAGGTACGCCTGGGCGGGCGGCCGGTGCCGGTCACCCGCACCGAGTTCCGGCTGCTGTGCGAGCTGGCCGAGCACGCCGGTCGGGTGCTGTCGCGCCACCAGCTGCTGCAACGGGTCTGGGGCTACGACACCGGTGACGAGCGGCTCGTCGACGTGCACGTGGGTCGGCTGCGGCAGAAGATCGAGGACGATCCGGGCAACCCCCGGCACCTGGTCACCCTGCGCGGCCTCGGCTACAAGCTGACCCGGTGAGGCGCCTGGGACTGCGGGCCCGGGTGTCCGCCGGTTTCGCGGTCGGCGCGTTGCTGCTGTCCGCCTCGATGGCCCTGGTCTCGTACGAGCTGACCAGGCGATCCCTGCTCGACGAGCGGGAGCGCACCGCCGTGCGGGCGGCGTACTTCGACGCGGCGGTGGTGCGTACCGGCCTCGACACGGACGCCCCCGACGTGGTGGAGGTGCTGCGGTCGCTCGACACCGGCGGCAACCGCCGGCCGCTGCTGCACCGCGGCGACGACTGGTACGCCCGCACGGCCGACGCCGGCCTGACCGCCGCCATCCCGGTCGACCTGCAACAGCTCGTCCACGCCGGGGAACCGGCCGTGCAGCGGGTCCGGGTCAACGGCCAGCCCACCCTGCTCGTCGGCCTGCCGCTAGCCCCGTCCACCAGCTACTACGAGCTGACGTCGCTGCGCGAGCTGGACCAGACCCTGCGGGTCCTGGCGCTGGCGCTGACCGCCGTGGCCATCGTGGTCGCCGGGTCCGGCGCCGCCCTGGGCTGGTACGCCACCCGGCACAGCCTTCGGCCGCTGACGGCGGTGGCCGACGCCGCGCAGGAGATCGCGGCGGGCAACTTCTCCGCCCGGCTCGCCGCGACCACCGACCCCGACCTGACCCGGCTCTCCACCTCCTTCAACCACATGGTCGACCAGCTCTCCCGGCGCATCGAGCGGGACCGCCGCTTCGCCGCCGACGTCAGCCACGAGCTGCGCTCGCCGTTGCAGACCCTCTCGGCCGCGGCCAGCGTCCTGGCCCGTCGCCGGGCCCACCTCGACGAGCGCACCGCCACCGCCGCCGGCCTGGTGGCCGACGAGATCACCCGGTTCGAGCAGCTCGTCAACGACCTCATCCAACTCGCCCGCAGCGACCAGCCGGTCGACCGGGCGCCGGTCGACGTGGCGGCGCTGGCCCGCCGCGCCTGTCAGGTCCGCGGGCTGCCGGACACGCTCGTCCGGGTCGGCGCGGGTGTCGCCCCCACCTGGCTGGTCGACGAGCGTCGGGTCGAGCAGATCCTGGCCAACCTGGTCGACAACGCGCTGCGCCACGGCGGCGGCCCCGTGGCCGTACGGCTGTCGCAGCGCGACGGCACGGGGATCGTCGAGGTCGACGACGAGGGGCCGGGCGTGCCGCCGGAGGACCGCGACCCCATCTTCGACCGCTTCGTCCGTGGCCGGGCCGCGCACTCGCGTGGCGACGGCGACGGCACCGGGCTCGGGCTGGCCATCGTCGCGCAGCACGCCGCCGCGCACCGGGGGCGGGCCGGCGCGGGCGACCGCCCCGGCGGGGGCGCCCGCTTCCGGGTGGAGCTGCCCGGGG
>NZ_JBHMIR010000070.1:0-5547 GCF_048060285.1 Micromonospora sp. LOL_025
GACGCGGTGGCCGTGACGTTCGAGGGCACCTCGCTCACCTACCGCGACCTCGACGCGCGCGCCAACCGGCTGGCCCACCACCTGCGCGAGCACGGCGTCGGCCCCGACACCCTGGTCGCGGTCTGCCTGGAGCGGTCACCGGAGCTGGTCGTCGCCCTGCTGGCCGTCCTCAAGGCCGGCGGCGCGTACGTGCCGCTCGACCCCGGCCATCCGGCGGAGCGCCTCACCGAACTACTCGTCGACAGCGCCCCGGTCACCGTCCTCACCCACGCCGCGACCCGCGCCGCCCTCGACGGCCTGACCGCCGCGCCCCTCGTCGACCTCGACGCCGACGCGCACCGCTGGGCCGACCGGCCCGGCACCGACCCCGATCCCGGCACCCGGCCCGACCACCTCGCCTACGTCATCCACACCTCCGGCTCCACGGGCCGGCCCAAGGGCGTCATGGTCGAGCACGCCAACGTGGTGCGGCTCTTCTCCGCCACGGCCGGGTGGTTCGGCTTCGGCCCGACGGACGTGTGGAGCCTCTTCCACTCCTTCGCGTTCGACTTCTCCGTCTGGGAGATCTGGGGCGCGCTGCTGCACGGCGGCCGGCTGGTGATCGTCCCCCGACTGGTCAGCCGCTCCCCCGCCGACTTCCACCGGCTCCTCTGCGACGAGGGCGTCACCGTCCTCAACCAGACCCCCAGCGCGTTCCGCAGCCTGATCGCCGCGCAGGCCGACAGCGCGCGGGCGCACCGGCTGCGTACGGTGGTCTTCGGGGGCGAGGCGCTGGACCCGACGATGCTGCGGCCCTGGTACGCGGACGCGCGCAACGGGCGCACCGAACTGGTCAACATGTACGGCATCACCGAGACCACCGTGCACGTGACCCACCGGCCGTTGACCCCGGCCGACACCGAGCGACCGGGCGTCAGTCCGATCGGGCGGCCCATCGGGGATCTGCGGCTCTACGTGCTCGACGGACGGGGGGAACCGGTGCCGCCCGGGGTCGTCGGTGAGCTGCACGTCGGTGGCGCGGGGGTCGCGCGGGGCTACCTCAACCGGCCCGCGCTGACCGCGGAACGCTTCCGGCCCAGCCCGTTCGTCGCCGGGGACCGGCTCTACGCCACCGGTGACCTCGTGCGCCACCGCCCCGACGGCGGTCTCGACTACCTGGGCCGCAACGACTCGCAGGTGCAGATCCGTGGCTACCGCGTCGAGCTGGGCGAGATCGAGGCCCGGCTGGCCGCCTGTCCCGGCGTACGCGACGCGGTGGTGACGGTCACGACCGACGCCACGGGCGAGCCGCGCCTGGTCGGCTACTACACCGCCTCGGTACGCCGGCTGACCGCCGAGTCGCTGCGGACCCGGCTGGCCGGTGTCCTGCCGGAGCACATGGTCCCGGCCGCGTACGTGCGGGTCGCCGAGTGGCCGCTCACGCCCAACGGCAAGCTCGACCACCGGGCGCTGCCCGCACCCGACGGGTCCGCCTTCGCCACCCGGCACTACACCGAGCCGGTCGGTCCGGCGGAGACCGCCCTCGCCGCCATCTGGGCCGAGGTGCTCGGCGTCGAGCGGGTCGGCCGGCACGACAACTTCTTCGCGCTGGGCGGGCACTCCCTGCTGGCCCTGCGGGTGCTGGAGCGGATGCGCCGCCAGGGCATGCCCGCCGACGTACGCGCGCTCTTCTCCTCACCGGTCCTGGCCGACCTGGCCCGCGCGGTGGGTGCCGGCGCGGACCGGGCCGAGGCGACCCCGGACCCGATCCCGGTCGGCTGCGACCGGATCACCCCGGACCTGCTGCCGCTGGTGGAGCTGAGCCAGCCGGAGATCGACGCGGTCGTCGCCACCGTGCCCGGCGGGGCGCCGAACGTGCAGGACGTCTACCCCCTGGCCCCGGTGCAGGAGGGGATGCTCTTCCACCACCTGATGGCCCGCGACCGCGACCCCTACCTGGTCACCACCGTCCTCCGCTTCGCCGACCGGCACCGGTTGGACCGTTACCGCACCGCGCTGGAGGCGGTGATCGCCCGGCACGACGTGCTGCGCACCGGGGTGGTGTGGCACGGGATCAACGAGCCGGTGCAGGTGGTGTGGCGCCGCGCGCCCCTGCCGGTGGAGGAGGTCCCGCTCGACCCGGCGGGCGACGACCCGCTCCGGCAACTCCGCGAGCACGTCGACCGGCGGTACGCCCGCCTCCCCCTCGACCAGGCCCCCCTGCTGCGGCTGCTGGTCGCGCGGGACCCGCGCGACGGCGCGTGGCTGGCCGTGGAGCTGATCCACCACATCGTCGACGACAACACCTCGCTCAAGCAGCTGCGGGCCGAGGTCCGCGCGTACCTGGCCGGCGAGGGCGACCGGCTGCCGCCGCCGCTGCCCTTCCGTGACTTCGTGGCGCGGATCCGGCGCGGCGCGGACCGGGCCGAGCAGGAGAGCTTCTTCCGCCGGATGCTCTCCGACGTGGACAGCCCGACCGCGCCCTTCGGCCTGCGCGACATCCACGGTGACGGGCACAGCATGCGGGACGCCCGGGTGTGGCTCGGTCCGCAGCTGACGCGGCGGCTGCGTCAGCGGGCCCAGGCCCTCCAGGTCGGGGTGACCAGCCTCTTCCACGTCGCCTGGGGGCAGGTGCTGGCCCGGGCCGGCGGCCGCCGGGACGTCGTCTTCGGCACCGTGCTCTCCGGCCGGATGGACGGCGGCGCGGGCAACGACCGCGTCCTCGGGCCCTTCCTCAACACGCTCCCCCTGCGGGTCACCCTCGACGACACCGGCGTCACGGAGTGCGTGCTCCGCGCCCACGAGGCGCTGACCGGGCTGATCCGGCACGAGCACGCGTCGCTGGCGCTGGCCCAGTCGTGCAGCGGGGTGGCGCCGCCGGCGCCGCTCTTCACCGCCCTGCTGAACTACCGGCACGCCGAGGTGCTGGCCGAGTCGGACGCCCCCGCGCCGGACCCCGACGCGGACGACCTGACCTACCTGGCCGCGCAGGAGCACGGCAACTACCCGCTCGCGCTGGACGTCGACGACCTGCGCGACGACGTCGTGCTGACCGTCGCCGCCGCGGCCGGGGTGGCGCCCGACCGGGTCTGCGCGATGGTCGAGCGGGCCCTGGAGACGCTGGCCGACGCGCTGGAGCGGACGCCGGACGCGCCGGTGGGCGGGCTCGACGTGCTGCCCCCCGCCGAGCGCCGCCGGCTCGTCGAGGAGGACAACGACGCCACGGTGGCGTACCCACCGGGGCGCTGCGTGCACCACCTCGTCGAGGCCCAGGTGGCCCGCGATCCGGAGGCGGTGGCCCTCGTCCTCGGCGACGAGCGGCTCACCTACGGCGAGTTGAACACGCGGGCCAACCGGCTGGCCCACCACCTGCGCGCCCGGGGCGTCGGGCCGGACCGGCCGGTGGCGATCTGTGTCGAACGGTCGCTGGACACCGTGGTGGGCCTGCTGGCGGTCCTCAAGGCGGGTGGCGCCCACCTTCCGCTGGACCCGGCCTACCCGGTCGACCGGCTCGCCGCCATGCTGCGCGACAGCACGCCGGTGGCGGCGCTGACCCACGGCCCGGCCCGCGAGCGGCTGCGCGCCGCGCTGGCCGGGCTCGACACCCCGGTGGTCGACCTGGACCTCGACGCGGCGGCCTGGGCGGAGCTGCCGTCGACCGACCCGGTCGTCGACGGGTTGGGCCCGCACCACCTGGCGTACGTCATCTACACGTCCGGCACCTCGGGCACCGCCAACGGGGTGCTGGTGGAGCACCGGCAACTGGTGGCCGTCGCCGCCGCCTGGGAAGGCGTCCTCGACCTGCGTCCCGGCCTGGTGCACCTGCAGATGGCGAGTTTCTCCTTCGACGTCTTCACCGCCGACGTGGTGCGGGCGCTCGGCTTCGGCGGGCGGCTGGTGCTCTGCCCGCGTGAGCTGCTGCTGGACAGCGCGGGCCTGTACGCCCTGCTGCGCCACCACGACGTGGACTTCGCCGACTTCGTGCCGGCGGTGCTCAACCCGCTGCTGGACCATCTGGAGTCCACCGGCGGGAGCCTCGCCGCGATGGAGACGGTGGTCTGCGGCTCGGACGCCTGGACCGCCGCGAACGCCGCCCGGCTCCGGGCGCTGTGTGGGCCGCGGGTGCGGATCGTCAACGCGTACGGTGTGACCGAGGCGGCCGTCGACAGCACCTGCCACCTGCTCCCGGCGGACGGCCTCGCCGGGGCGACCTGCCTGCCGATCGGCCGGCCGCTGCCGAACGTGCGCGTCTACCTGCTCGACGCCGAGGGCGAGCCGGTCCCGGACGGGGTGGTCGGGGAGATCCACATCGGCGGCGCGGGCGTGGCACGCGGCTACCTGAACCGGCCCGAGCTGACCGCGCAGCGCTTCCGCGCCAACCCGTTCGTGCCGGGCGAGCGGCTCTACCGCACCGGTGACCTGGGTCGCCGGCTGCCGGGCGGGGAACTGGAGTTCCTGGGCCGCGACGACTTCCAGGTGAAGATCCGGGGCTTCCGCGTCGAGCTGGGCGAGATCGAGGCGCGGCTGGCGGCGACCGAGGGCGTCCGGGAGGCGGTCGTCGTGGCGCGCCCGGACGCCGGCGGCCACCAGCGGCTCATCGCGTACGTGCTGGCCGGGGCGAAGGAGGCGCCGGACGCCGCGCGGCTGCGGGACCGGCTCGCCGGCGAACTGCCCGACCACATGGTGCCCGCCGCGTACGTCCGGCTGGCCGCGTGGCCGCTGACGCCCAACGGCAAGCTCGACCGGGCGGCGCTACCGGCACCGGACGGGGAGGCGTTCGGCCAGCGCGGGCACGTCGAGCCGGTCGGCCTGCTGGAGGCCATGGTCGCCGGCGTCTGGGCCGAGGTGCTGGGGATCGAGCGCGTCGGCCGGCACGACGACTTCTTCGCCCTGGGCGGCCACTCGCTGCTCGCCATGCGGCTGGTGTCCAGGATCCGGCAGGTGCTGGGGCGGGAGGTCTCCCCGGCGGTGCTCTTCGCGGCGCCGGTCCTCGCCGCCTTCGTCGCCCGGCTGACGCCGGACGGCCGCGAGGTGCTGCCCCCGATCCGCCCGGTCGACCGGGCCGGCGCGCTGGAGCTCTCCTTCGCGCAGCGGCGGCTGTGGTTCCTGGAACGCCTCGGCGGTCTGGGCCACGCGTACCACATGCCGCTGGCCCTGGAGCTGGCCGGCTGGCTCGACCACGACGCCCTTCGGGCGGCCCTGGACGCCCTGGTGGACCGGCACGAGGCCCTGCGCACCCGCCTCGTCCCCGCCGGCTCCGACGCCCACCAGCACGTCGATCCGCCCGGCACCGGCTTCACCCTGCACACGCACGACCTCACCGGCGCGCCCGACGCCGCCGCCCGCCTGGCCCGGCTCCAGGACGAGGAGTTCACGGCGCCGTTCGACCTGACCGAGGGGCCCCTGATCCGGGGCCGCCTGGTGACCCTCGCCCCCGACCGGCACGTCCTGCTCGTCACCATGCACCACGTCGTCTCCGACGGCTGGTCCATCGGCGTCCTGACCCGTGAGCTGGGGGTGCTCTACGCCGCGCACCACCACGGCCGGCCCGACCCCCTGCCACCCCTG
>NZ_JBHMIR010000071.1:0-5278 GCF_048060285.1 Micromonospora sp. LOL_025
CTGCCGTGATCACCTGCATCACGCCATGCTCCACCCTGGACTGCCCACAGAGTTACGAGACGTCCCTTAGTACTGCAACGGCAGTAAGCGAATCGAGTTCGGCTCGCGTTCGTTGGTCTGCCTGTGACGGATGTTGATGTTGACCGGTGGCATGCGGAGCTGGACCGGTTTCACGCGCGGATCGGACCTCGTTTTCGCCGGTCGGAGCCGCGGCGGCGGGCACGGCAGTACCTGTGCGGGCTGGTCTCGGGTCTGGGCCGTAAGAACGGTTGGACCCTGGCGGAGCAGGCCGGGGATGTGTCGCCGGACGGGATGCAGCGGTTGTTGCGGTGGGCGGACTGGGACGTCGACGCGGTCCGTGACGATGTGCGGGACTACGTGGTCGATCACCTCGGCGATCCGGCGGGTGTGCTGATCGTCGACGACACCGGCTTCCTGAAGAAGGGCACGCGGTCGGCCGGGGTGCAGCGGCAGTACTCCGGCACCGCTGGGCGGACGGAGAACTGCCAGGTCGGGGTTTTTCTGGCCTACCGCTCGGCCAGGGCCACGCGCTGATCGACCGGCAGCTCTACCTCCCGGCGTCGTGGACCGATGACCGGGACCGGTGCCGGGCCGCCGGGATCCCCGACGAGGTGGAGTTCGCCACGAAGGTGCAGATGGCCCGCCAGATGCTGGCCCGAGCGTTGGACGCCGGGGTGCCCGTGGGGTGGGTGACGATGGACGAGGCCTACGGGCAGTCGAAGTCGCTGCGGGTGTGGTTGGAACACCGGGATGTGGCTTATGTGGTCGCGACCCGCCGCAACGACGACATGATCACCACCACCATGGACATCGCCCGCGCGGACACCTTGATCGCAGGCCTACCGGCTCGGGCGTGGTGCCGGCTGTCTGCTGGCGCCGGCGCCCACGGCCCCCGTGAGTACTGGTGGGCGCGGGTGCCGGTGCGCATCGGTTGGCAGCCCGGCCGTGGGCACTGGCTGCTGGCCCGGCGCAGCATCACCACCGGGGAGATCGCCTACTACGTCTGTTACGGACCCCGCCGCACCCGCCTGGTCGACCTCGCCCGCATCGCCGGCGCCCGCTGGGCGATCGAGGAGTGCTTCCAACAGGCCAAGAACGAAGCCGGCCTCGACGAATACCAGGTCCGTGACTGGCGGGCCTGGTACGCCCACATCACCCTGTCCATGGTCGCCCACGCCTGGCTGTCCGTCGCCCGATCCCTTACGGCAAAAGGGGATCCAGCACAGGCGACGGCATGATGATCGGCTACACGGTACCGGAGATCCGAAGACTGCTCACCGCACTCGTAGTGCGACCAACCCACCCACCCGAGCGCGTCTGGGCCTGGTCCCACTGGCGTCGACGACGCCAACACCAAGCCCGAACCTGCCACTACCGACGACGCGGATACCCCTGACCAACTGCCGTTGCAGTATTAGTCGAGAGAAGCCTGGGCTGGCCGATGCTGCACCGCCGCCTGGCCCGCGACTACGAGACCCTTCCCGCCAGCGCCGAAGCCATGATCCACGTCGCCTCGATCGACAACCTCACCAAGCGCATAACGGGCGAGGCCGCACCAACCTGGCGAGGAACGTACTAGCCTCACAAGCCGCAACCTCCGCGTCCGCCAGGCCGGACCGCGGAGTGCCCCCGAGAGGTATCGGCTGGTCGAGGCGATCTCGGAAGCATTCCGAGCTGGCAAGCAGCACCGGCGCCTCGGAGTGTTGCCGGCTGGCAACATCGCCCTCTGTGGGGTGGGAACGATGACGACAACGGCGGGGCTGACACCCGGTTGGCGCCCCACCCGCAACGCAGGAAGGACGACCCATGCGCAAGATGCTCAGGGCACCCACACGAACGTGGACACGGCTCGCAGCCGTGACCGTCGCCATGGCCATGGCCATGGCTCTCACCCCCATGACTCCGGCGAACGCCACGCCGACCTTGGTCGCCTGTTCCCCCGGCACCGAGACCACCACCTTCGACCCGCCGCTGACCCTCATCACTCAGCAGACCGACGTCCACGTCGACGGGACCCTCGGACCCTGCGTGTCGACCACTAACCCCAACATCAACGGCGCGACCTTCACCATCGATGGCGAGGGCCCAGCAAGCTGCCTACTGGCCAACTTCAACTCCACCTACGTCGCGAACTGGAACGACGGCCCTGACAGCGTCATCACCTACTACACCAACGTAAATCTCAAGCCTGCGGGCGTGACGGTCTTCGTGTCCTACGGCGAGGTCGTCAGCGGCCAGTTCCAGGGTGCCCAAGTCGTGCGTACCACGGTCGAGGCGACGATCGACGTCCTGAAGTGCGCAACCACTGGCGTCCCCGCTAGCTCCGGCCCCACCACCCTCACCCTGATCGCCCCCTGACGGAGATGATGGAGGTCAGCCCCGCGGGCTGACCTCCATCGCCCGTGAACACCACAACCGGCCGGCTCGTCGACTTTGAGCCCTTTTTCATCCTGCGTAGGGCCGCAGCCTGCAATCGTTGGCCGGATGAGTAGGGCAGCCATCCAAGCTGGCAGGTCGCGAGTCGTTGGTCGCGGCTGACGACGTACGACCGGTCGGGGACGACCGACCCGGGCTCACGAGGTAGCCGGCCGCCTGCGGGTGGCCGGCCCGGGTGTCGATGCCGGGCGATGGCCGGGCTGCGGTGACGTTTTCAGATGCTGATCTGTCCGGGGCCGACGGTGGCGCGTAGCCAGATGATGAAGGTGGTCCAGCCGCCGGTGAGCAGGGCTAGTCCGAGCGTGATGAGTAGTAGCCCTCCGATGCGGGTGATCCATCGGTGGTGGCGCCGCACGGCGGCGATCAGCGTCAGCACGCGACGCAGGCCGAGGCCGACACCGATGAAAGGCAGTCCGAGGCCGAGGCAGTAGGCGGTGGCGAGCACGGCGTGCGGCCGGTGGTGCCGTCGGTGACGGCCAGGGCCAGTACGGCGCCGAGGGTGGATGAGACGCACGGGGTCCAGGACAGCCCGAATATGGCGCCGAGCAGTGGGGCGCCGGCCAGGCCGGCGGCGGGCAGCCGGCGCGGTGGAGATGATCCGCACGCTGCGGCTGGTCCGCCGGTCCGCGATGAAGGCCCGCACCCAGGCCGCAAACCAGCTGCGCGCCGTGCTAGTCACCGCCCCACAGATCCTGCGCAACCGGCTACGCACCCTGTCGCTGCCGAAACTTGTCGACGCCGCGACGCGGCCGGCCCGGCCAGCTCGCCGGAATCGAAGCGGCCGACAAGCTGGCACTCAAGTCCCTCGCCACCCGATACCAGCAGCTCACGGCCGAAATCACCACGCTCGACGCCGAGATCGAGCGGCTCGCCCACCAGGCCGCGCCGCAGCTCATGGCGATCAAGGGTGTCGGCGCCGACACCGCCGGAGCGCTGCTGGCCGCCGCTGGCGACAACCCCGAGCGGCTGCGCAGCGAGTTGTCCGCTTTCGCGCACCTGTGTGGCGTCGCGCCGATTCCCGCTTCGTCCGGCAAGACCAACCGGCACCGGCTCAGCGGTAGAAAAGTGCGGCTGTCACAACGGCTCAGGTCCGGTAGCGCTTGCCGCCGTGGCCGGCGCGTGAGCCGGACGGCAGGTACCGGCCACTCCGGCGGTCCTCGTTGCGGAACGCGGCCGGGACTGAAGACAATGGATCCTAGACATCACTATCGAGCGGGCCGCCGACGGCGAGCCGGCCCACGCGATGGGACGAACCGACGAAGGAAGCCCGTGATGATCGGCCCTACGGATCCACCGCCTGGGGACGAGTACGGCCGGTGGTACGAGGAACGGTTCCCCGAGAAGCTGGCATGGTCCCTGTACGCCGTGATCATCGCCACCACCGTGCTTCTCAGCCGGACCGTTGTGCACGAGTCGCGCTGGTGGGCCGTCTTCATCGTGACCGTCTCGGCGCTCCCGGCCCTTTTCGTCACTAGCATTACGGCGTGGACAACGCTCAACGAAGCACTGTCTGCACCCCTCCGGCGAGTCATCGCGGCCTTGTCGGCCGGGTTCCTCGCGTACGCGGCCTACCGGTTCGGAATATCGACCATCCTGATCTGCGTGGGTGCCTTCTCCGTCGGCTTGCTCGTCGCCGCGTATCCGGTGCACCTGGTCGTCGACGGCTGGCGCAGCCGCGGAGGCCGATTCGACCACCTGTGAGAGCCGCCTCAGCCGCACCGTTCGCCGGACGTCGCGCCCTCGGGCCACCGTGTAGCGCCCCGCACCGATGCGCGCAGCGTCATCCGGCTGCGTTGCCCCAGGGCCAGGCAGGCCGGGTCCAGCGCCCCAGCTACCGCCACCAGCACACCGGATCAGCACCTCGCCAGCCGCCGGCACGTCGATTACCAGCACGATCCATGTTCCTCATTGGCCCGCCCGACTGGCAGGGTCAGGTAATCCAACTGTCTTGTATTCGCGTTGATGCCCGCTCCAGCAATCACGGTAAGTCACGCCGACCCTGGTGCTGGTGGCCAGATCTGCCGCCAACATGACCTCTATGCTGCTGTGGCTTGACGCCCCAACCAGGGGTCCGTCACCGTCCAAACCAGTACAGGAATGACGGTCTAGGGTGGGCGCGGTGAACGAACTGCGGACAGCCCGCCTCTGCCTGCGGCCCTTCCGTTTCGAGGACGTCCCGGCCGTCCACACTTACGCCAGCGACCCCGAGGTGGTCCGCTACATGGACTGGGGTCCGAACAGTCCCGCCGATACGGAGACCTTCGTCTCGTCGGCCGTGAACCCGATGGACGGCGTCCATCCGTTCGCTATCGAACGCTCGGGCACCCTGATCGGCGCCGTCGAACTCCGGGTCGCCGCCGCCGCCGCCCACCGCCGCGGCGAGTTCGGCTACGTCCTGGCTAAATCCGCCTGGGGTCACGGCTACGCCAGCGAGGCGGCTGCAGCTGTGCTCGCCTACGCCTTCGAACAGGCGGAACTGCACCGGGTCGCCGCCACGTGCGACCCGGCCAACGTCGCCTCCCGCCGCGTCCTGGAGAAGATCGGCATGAAGTATGAGGGCCACCTCCGTGACTACCTGCACATCCGAGGCGAGAAGCGCGACCGCCTTCTCTTCGCTGCCCTCCACCCCTGACCACCTCACTCAGACGGTGCGGAGGCGCTGTCCAGCGAGGCGTCAGATGACTCAACCAGCTAGCCCAAGGGACCTCCAGCATCACGGATGGTGGCCCCTGGCCTTGGAGTCGGCGGTTGACTGGCAGGGTCGTGTAAACGATCTATCGCGTATTCACTCTTGAAGAGCAGCGGGGATCACCGTGAGTGA
>NZ_JBHMIR010000072.1:0-5091 GCF_048060285.1 Micromonospora sp. LOL_025
ACACAGACCTTCCACCACAAGGGGGATCGCCGGCCGGCACCGTTGACTCGGTGCCGGCCGGCGGCACATCCGCCGCCGGTGGAACATCGCAGGCCGTCGGCTGGTTGAATGAGGTGTCGGTGTGTCCAGTGTCCCCGGGCCTCACCTAAATTGCCTTCGCGGAATACCGTCCGGCTGGAGCCGCGTCGCGCCACTCGCCGAGAGGCGACCTGCACACCGACACACCGGCGCCGCCCCCGAGCCTCCGGGCCCGGGGGCGGCGCTGTCTTCGCCCCGTCGTCCCGGTCGTGGTGCGCGGCGGGAACGCGCGAGCGCGGGAGCGGGGTGGCGGGGTGAGGGCCACGCACTTCCTCTGATCCACCCGGCCGGCGCGCCCCGGGGCCACCTTTGCGCGGGCGGCGACCGTCGGGGTGGCGATCCGCGGCACGGGTCGCGGTCCCGCGCGGCCTGGCCTATGTTCATGTTGGCGGTGTCGGACGGGCCGGGAGAGGGGGTGCCGCGCGTGGGCCTGCGGACCTTCATCCAGGGCTGGCCGGTCTACCGGCAACTCACCGGCACCGACCCGCTGGGCCGAGGCGCCGCGGCGCAGTCCGGCCGCTCGGCGGAGTTGACCGCCCGCACCGAGACCGCCGACAGCGTGGCGCGTTCGGTGTGCCCCTACTGCGCGGTCGGCTGCGGCCAGCGCGTCTTCGTCAAGGACAACGAGGTCACCCAGATCGAGGGCGACCCGGACAGCCCGATCTCCCGGGGCCGGCTGTGCCCGAAGGGGTCGGCCAGCAAGAGCCTCGTCACGAGCCCTCTGCGGCAGACGAAGGTCCGCTACCGGCGGCCCTACGCCACCGAGTGGGAGGATCTGGAGCTCGACGTCGCACTCGACATGATCGCCGACCGGATCCTCGCCGCGCGCGCGGAGACCTGGGAGGACGTCGACGCGCAGGGCCGGCCGCTCAACCGCACGCTGGGCATCTCCAGCCTGGGCGGGGCGACCCTGGACAACGAGGAGAACTACCTCATCAAGAAGCTGTTCACGGCGATGGGGGCGCTCCAGATCGAGAACCAGGCGCGCATTTGACACTCCGCCACCGTCCCCGGTCTGGGGGCCAGCTTCGGTCGCGGTGGCGCGACGGACTTCCAGCAGGACGTCGCCAACGCTGACGTCATCGTCATCCAGGGCTCGAACATGGCCGAGGCCCACCCGGTGGGCTTCCAGTGGGTGATGGAGGCCAAGCGGCGCGGCGCCAAGGTGTTCCACGTCGATCCGCGGTTCACCCGTACCAGTGCGGTGGCCGACACGTACCTGCCGATCCGTGCGGGCTCCGACATCGCGCTGCTCGGTGGCGTGGTGCGCCACATCCTGGAGAACGAGCTGGACTTCCGGGAGTACGTGCTGGCCTACACCAATGCCGCGACGATCGTCAGCGAGCGCTTCGTCGACACCGAGGACGGCGACGGCTTCTTCTCCGGGTTCGACCCGGAGACGGGCAGCTACGTCCAGGACTCCTGGCAGTACGCGGGCCACGAGTCCGACTCCGGCAGCGGGCACACCGCGAAGGAGCGGGACACCGCCGCCGGGCTGCGTCACGAGTCGCACGGCGCCGAGGTGGGCGGGCAGGTCGAGCGGGACGAGACGTTGCAGCACCCGCGCTGCGTCTACCAGATCCTGAAGCGGCACTTCGCCCGCTACACCCCCGAGATGGTGGAGCGGGTCTGCGGCATCCCGCGGGAGAAGTTCCTGGAGTTGGCCGACGCATGGACGGCCAACTCGGGGCGGGAGCGCACCGGCGTGCTGATCTACTCCGTGGGGTGGACGCAGCACAGCGTCGGCGTGCAGTACATCCGCACCGGCGCGATCATCCAGCTGCTGCTGGGCAACATGGGCCGCCCCGGCGGGGGCATCCTGGCGCTGCGCGGGCACGCCAGCATCCAGGGCTCCACCGACATCCCGACGCTGTTCAACCTGCTCCCCGGCTATCTGCCGATGCCGCACCACGCGGACCATCCCACCTTCGACGAGTGGGTGGACAGCATCCGCCACCCCGGTCAGAAGGGCTTCTGGGGCAACGCCCGCGCCTACGCGGCGAGCCTGCTCAAGGCGTACTGGGGGGACGCGGCGACGCCCGAGAACGACTTCTGCTACGGGTACATGCCCCGGATGACCGGCGACCACGGGACGTACCAGCAGGTGCTGAACATGATCGACGGGAAGGTGCGGGGCTACTTCCTGCTCGGCCAGAACCCGGCGGTCGGCTCGGCGCACGGCCGGGCACAGCGACTCGGCATGGCCAACCTGGACTGGCTGGTGGTCCGCGACCTGTTCATGATCGAGAGCGCCACGTTCTGGCGCAACAGTCCCGAGGTCGCCACCGGCGAGATCGTGCCGGAGCAGTGCAAGACGGAGGTGTTCTTCCTGCCGGCCGCCTCGCACGTGGAGAAGGAGGGCACCTTCACCCAGACCCAGCGGCTGCTGCAGTGGCGGGAGAAGGCCGTCGACCCGCCGGGCGACGCCCGCTCCGAGCTGTGGTTCTTCTACCACCTGGGGCGCCGGCTGCGGGAGAAGCTGGCCGGCTCCGACCTGCCGCGCGACCGGGCGCTGCTCGACCTGGCCTGGGACTATCCCACGCACGGCCCGCACGCCGAGCCGAGCGCCGAGGCGGTGCTGCGCGAGATCAACGGCTACGAGGTGGCGACCGGCCGGCCGCTGGCCGCGTTCGCCGAGGCCCGCGACGACGGTTCCACCGCCGTCGGCTGCTGGATCTACTCCGGGGTGTACGCCGACGGCGTCAACCAGGCGGCGCGGCGCAGGTCGCGCCACGAGCAGGACTGGGTGGCCGCCGAGTGGGGCTGGGCGTGGCCGGCGAACCGGCGCACCCTGTACAACCGCGCCTCGGCTGACCCGCAGGGCCGGCCGTGGAGCGAACGCAAGCGCTACGTCTGGTGGGATCCGGACGCCGGGGAGTGGACCGGCTACGACGTGCCGGACTTCGAGCGGACCAAGCCGCCGACGTACCGGCCGCCGGAGGGCGCGTCCGGCCCGGAGGGGATCGCCGGCGACGACCCGTTCGTCATGCAGGGCGACGGCAAGGGCTGGCTGTACGCGCCCAGCGGCGTGCTGGACGGCCCGCTGCCGACGCACTACGAGCCCGCCGAGTCGCCGGT
This sequence comes from Micromonospora sp. LOL_025, assembly GCF_048060285.1. Classification (NCBI taxonomy): domain Bacteria; kingdom Bacillati; phylum Actinomycetota; class Actinomycetes; order Micromonosporales; family Micromonosporaceae; genus Micromonospora; species Micromonospora sp. LOL_025. The sequence goes on from NZ_JBHMIR010000072.1 coordinate 3,157, forward strand.
GCGCAACCCGTTCTACCGGCAGCAGGCCAACCCGACCCGCAAGGTGTACGCGCACCCGGTGAACTCGGTGAACCCGAGCCCGCCGCAGGAGCACAGTCAGGTCTTCCCGTACGTGTTCACGGTCAGCCGGCTCACCGAGCACCACACGGCGGGCGGGATGAGCCGTACGGTGCGGCCCCTGGCGGAGCTGCAACCGGAGATGTTCGTCGAGGTGTCCCCGGAGTTGGCCGCGGAGGCGGGCCTGGCGCACCTGGGCTGGGCGCACCTGGTCAGCGGGCGGGCGGTCATCGAGGCGAAGGTGCTGGTCACCGACCGGCTCAGCCCGCTGCGCGTGGACGGTCGGGTGATCCACCAGGTGTGGCTGCCGTACCACTTCGGGTTCGAGGGCCTGGTGACCGGCGACTCGGCCAACGACCTGTTCGGGATCACCCTGGACCCGAACGTGCTGATCCAGGAGAGCAAGATCGGTACCTGTGACGTGCGGCCCGGTCGGCGGCCCACCGGGCCGGCCCTGCTGGACCTGGTGGCCGACTACCAGCGGCGGGCGGGCATCGTGCCCGGCCGCCCGGCCCCGACGCTCACCCCGGGGGCGGTTCCCCCGCCGGCTCCCGTCGACGGCGCCGGGGAGGGCCGCGATGCTTCCTGACCCGCACAGCCTGTCCGGGCCGCTGGATCCCGCCCCGGAGGCCGGCTGGACCGACGCCCCGCCCCGGATGGGCTTCTTCACCGACACCAGCGTCTGCATCGGCTGCAAGGCGTGCGAGGTGGCCTGCAAGGAGTGGAACGACGTCCCCGGCTCGGGGCTGGACCTGCTCGGCATGTCGTACGACAACACCGGCGCGCTGACCGCGAACTCGTGGCGGCACGTCGCGTTCGTCGAGCAGCCCCGCCCGGCGGGGCACCGCAGCCCGCCGTTCGCCGGCACGCCGACGGGCGGCTCGGCCAGCGCCTCGTCGGCGGTCGTGGCCGCCGGCGTCGGCAACCCGACCGGCACCGAGCCGGGGGTGCCGCCGGGCGCGGCGGACGCGGCCGCGCGGATGGCCGGCTCGGGGCCCGGCGCCGGCGGCGCGACCCGCACCGGCACGGGCCCCGCCGGCGCGAGCACGGCCGGCCGGACCGGTGGGCCGGAGTTCCTGGGGATGCCCGGGGCACAGCCGCCGGGGCGCGCGGGCGGCGCGGAGGGGCGCACCGACTTCCGCTGGCTGATGATGTCCGACGTCTGCAAGCACTGCACCCACGCGGCCTGCCTCGACGTCTGCCCGACCGGCTCGTTGTTCCGCACCGAGTTCGGCACGGTGGTGGTGCAGGAGGACATCTGCAACGGCTGCGGCTACTGCATCTCCGCCTGCCCCTACGGCGTCATCGACCAGCGTAAGGGCGACGGCCGGGCGTGGAAGTGCACGCTGTGCTACGACCGGATCGGCGCGGGCAACACCCCCGCCTGCGCGCAGGCGTGTCCCACCGAGTCCATCCAGTACGGCCCCCTCGACGAGCTGCGGGAGCGGGCCGCGGCCCGGGTGGCGACGCTGCACGAGCGGGGCGTGCCCGAGGCGCGGCTCTACGGGCACGACCCGGGCGACGGGGTCGGCGGCGACGGCGCGTTCTTCCTGCTGCTCGACGAGCCCGAGGTGTACGGGTTGCCGCCGGACCCGGTGGTCACCACCCGGGACCTGCCGAAGATGTGGAAGCGGGCGGGCCTGGCCGCCCTGGCGATGGCGGCGGCGGCCGTGGCCGCGTTCGTGGGAGGTTCCTCGTGACCGCTGACCGCCCGGTCGGCGACCTGTTCCGCCGCTTCCGCGAGCGCCTCGAGGCCGGCGCCGGGGCGGGTGACCCCCGGCTGGCCGGCGGTGGGGCGGGCGCGGCGGGCGTGGGCCGCCCGGCGGGGGGCGACGCCGCCGGGGCGGTCGCGCCGCGGGGCGACGCGCCCGCGCCCGG
>NZ_JBHMIR010000073.1:0-4485 GCF_048060285.1 Micromonospora sp. LOL_025
CCCCGGTGATCTTCTCGATGTGTGACACGCGGCCGACTTCCCCCGATCGACGACGGTGCGGTACCCGAAGCCGAAACCTAGCGACATCCGCCCCGGGCCACCAGAGAGTTCGGTCGGGGGCGGATCAGTCGGCCCGGTGCAGCGGTCCCCACTCCGCCGACGCCTGCGCCTCGACCACCCGGTCCGCCTCCCGCAGCGCCCGCTCCGACATCCACGCGACCGGCCGGCGGCACCGCACCAGCGGCTCGTTGTCCGGTCCCCGGCCGCGCTGCTCGCCGGCCAGCACCCAGGGACGTACGCCGGGGCCGCGTAGCCGACGCAGGTGGCAGTAGTCGTAGAGCCGGCGGGCCACCCAGAGCCGCAGCGGCCGGTCGCCCCACCACGACTCGACGGCGAGCGGATTGGCGGAGAGGCCGGGCAGGTCGATGCCGGTCAGCGCGTCCTTGCTGGACTGCCCGGACCCGGGCTCGCCGGACAGGTCGACGTCGGGACCGCGGGACCACCGGACGTACAACTGCTCGCCGGGAGCCGCCTTCCGCAGCAGGTCGACGAGCTGGCCCAGCTCGTCGACGACCGGCATCACCACCTCGTACCGGACCACGCCCATGGTGTTCCAGATGCCCCGCCCGGAGCCACTCATTCATCCCGCTGCGACCGCTCCGCACGATCCGGCCCGGTACCGGAGCAGGATTCCCGGTCCCGGGCCGGACGCCGGTCGTACGACCGCTTCAGGCCGGCGTGGCCGTGGCCGTGCGGTGCCGCTCGGCCCGGCGGCGCACCTGCGTGTACGCGCTGGTCAGCCCCATCGCCCGGCGGACCTCGACGAGCGTCTGCCGCACCTCGTGCCGGGTCCGTTCCGTGCCCTCGAAGATCAGCTGGTCGACCAGCCCGGGCTCTGCCTCGATCCGGGCCCGGCGCTCCCGGATCGGCTCCAGGAACCGGTCGAGCGCGACGGCCAGTTTCTCCTTCACCTCCACGTCGCCGACCCGCCCGGCCCGGTAGCGCTCCTTGAGGTCGTCGACCTGCGCCCGATCGGGGTTGAAGATGTCGTGGTACGCGAAGACCGGGTTCCCTCGACGGTGCCGGGCACGTCGGCGCGGATCCGGTTCGGGTCGGTGTACATGCCCATCACCGCGCGGCGGACCGTCGCCGAGTCGGCCGAGAGCGCGATCGTGTTGCCGAGGCTCTTGCTCATCTTCGCCCGGCCGTCCGTGCCGACCAGGGTCGGCGTCTCGGACGCGATCGTCTCGGGCACGGGGAACACCTCACCGTAGAGGTGGTTGAAGCGCCGGGCGATCTCCCGCGTCACCTCCACGTGCGCCGCGTTGTCCTTGCCGACCGGAACGACCTGTCCCTTCACGCAGAGGATGTCGGCGGCCTGGAGCACCGGGTACCCGAGCAGGCCGTACGGCATCTCCTCCTTGCCGGCGTCGCGCGCCATGTCCTTGAGCGAGGGCACGCGTTCCAGCCGGGGCACCGTGACCAGGTTCTGGAAGAGGGTGTTCAGGTCGCCGACCTCCGCGATGGCCGACTGGAGGTAGAAGGTGGCACGCTGCGGGTCGACGCCGGCGGCCAGGATGTCGGTGACCATCTCCCGGGCGTTGCCCGCGACCCGCTCGATGTCCTCGCGGGTGTTCCGCGTGGTGAGCATGTGCAGGTCGGCGATGATGAAGAAGCTCTCGTAGCGCTGGTGCAGCCGCACCCGGTTGGCGATGCTGCCGACGTAGTGGCCGAGGTGCAGCCGCCCGGTGGGGCGGTCCCCGGTGAGCATCCGTGCGACGGACATGTGGTACGCCTTTCGTGCCTGGTGGACGAGGTGTGCGCGGGCGCGCGCCGACCGGGGAGGTCGTCCCGGGCCGGTCAGGGTCGGCTCAGTGAGCCGAACGCCATCGCGCGCCGTCGCGGAACCGCAGTCCACCGGCACGAAGTACGTCGATCGTCCGCTCGCGGCCGTCGTCGGAGCGGGTCGGAGAGAGGGTCACGACACCGAGCGGGAGGCCGTCGACCGGGTCGACGACCTCCGGCGCGTAGCTCATCGGCCGGACCATGTCCCCACGGTAGCGGGTCCGACCGTTTTCCGTGCCCGCGCTCAGCTCTGCCGGTAGCTCTCCCGGTAGTAGTCGCCGATCCGGTCCCGGTAGCCGGGCTCGCCGTACGCGTCCGGGTCGAAGGCCGGCGATTCCTTGACCTGCTCGCGGGTGCGGTCCACGTGCACCGTGCGGTCCAGGTGGTCCACCCGCGTCACCGTGCCGGCCGGCAGCAGGACCTTGCGGCCGAAGATCCACGGTCCGGTGTCCACCACCAGCCAACGGGCGTCGGTGTCGTCGCTCGCCGCGTCGACCGAGCCGATCCGCCCGTCGGTGGCCTCCACCCGGTAGCCGACCAGGTCGAGCGGGGTGCCGGGGCCGGGGGCGTCCGGTCCGTCACCGCCGGGCTCCGGCCCGTCCGGCGGGGCGGAGTCGGGGCTGGCCCCGGAGTACCCGCCGGCGAGGGCGGACGGGTCGCGCCAGGCCCAGGGATTGAACGTCGACGGCTGCACGGGTCACCTCCGATGACGGTCTGCGCCGGTCCCGGAACTCAGTGCCCCGCGCGAGTCCTCGGGAAACAACACGGCAATTTCTGGTTCACTGAAATGTCCCGTTGCGAAGTACGTCAGATTCACCGTCATCGATGAATGGCGCGGCTGTGCCGCAGGTGGCGGCGACGGGAAATGGACCGCACACATTCGGCGGGGATGCGGAGTGCCCACCCCAAGCTCTGGGCAGCCGGACCGGCCCGGGCGTACGTGGAGGGCGGTTGCATCATCTGGGGCGGTTTCATGGCCGACCCGAGTGGCGCGATCGATTATCACGACCGGGCGAACCCCGCGTTCGGTGGCATCGGCACCTGCTTCTGACGGAGTGGTTCGGGGGCCCGAGATCATGCGGGCCTCCCGTTTCCGGAATCCCGTCCGAACCGCCCACCGCAGTTCCGAAATGGCGAAAAAAACGGTTACTGCTCATCGCCACTTCGACTCCCGGCACCGCCGTGCGCCCGCCTTCGGGCCGGCCGTGGTCGGATGCTCGCCGGGCTCCGCCTGCCGGTTGCGCTTCGAGCGGGCACGGGCGACGACCGCAGGGTGTACGAGTGCAACCCCCGCCACGGTCGGCGTACGTGCGCGCCGACGCGACGCCGGGGAGCCAGCCGCACCGCGACCCGCCCGCATCCGGCCTGCCCACCCGTCACCTTCCGGCAGCTCCGTCACCCTGACCGTGGACAACGCCGGCCCCCGCTCCCGATCACGGTCACCGGCTCCGGTTGCGGTCGGTGCCGACGGTGGCCGACCCCCTGACCTGCGCCTCGGGCGCCGGCCGGCCCTTCGGCCGCCCAGGTCGCGCTGGCATACTCGGCAGCCATGGTGCTGTCGCGCGGCTGGGCGCTCTTCCTCACCGGGGTCGGAATCTGGACCTGGGTGATCTGGCCGAGGTTCGCCGTCGCCATCTGGAAGGACCCGCGGTCCTGGTCCACCGGCACGGTCGGGGAGTTCCCGGCCACCGGCTTCCTCTGGATCCATGCCCTGCTGATCGCGGCGTCCCTGCTCATCGGTACCGCCGTGGGTGTGCTCGGCATCCGAGCGTGGCGGGCGGCCGGCCGGCGCGCCGACCGCCGGGCATCCTGACCGACGCCACCGGGGCCACTCCACCACCCACTGGGTTGCACCGCCGCAGGCCACTCCGCCGGCCACTGGGTGCACCGCCACCGGGCGACTCCACCGCGCACCCAGGCCGACCGTCGCCGATCGCTTCACCGCCACCGGCCCGTTCCACGTCGTGGAAGGCGCACGATGAGCTGGCTACCTCCACGCTGGGGAATACCGGCGGCCCTTGGCGCGCTGACTACCTCTGTCGGCAACCCTGCGGCTGGCGCGCGAGGATCAGGCGCGACGGCCCCGGGTGCGGACCTTCGGTGGGCGGCGACGCTGCCCTGCGACTGGGACGGAAGCGGCACACCGGCGCTGAGCAGGCGATATAGCGAGCGGGAAATGATGTGACCGGGGACGCTACCCCCGGATTTGACGTTCAAACCCGCAGACGCGTAACTTTCTCTCTGCCAGCGCGGAACGGGGCAAACAGGGCGAAAGTCCTGAGGCGTCAACCGGACTGGCACCGGGTCGGACGGGTCGAGATCCCGCACGACGCGGCCCCGGGCGGGGCTCACCGGATCTGCCGCGAGGCGGATTTGGCGCAGCGAAGCCGACCGGGTAAGGTTCACGGCCGGCAGGGAACCGGGCGAGCTCGCGGGAAACCGCAGAGCGGCCGGTCTGCCAAATTCCGATGATCGACGCAGCGGTTCGCTGCTGCGTGCGCTCGTCGGGGCCAACCCGTACGAAGCACGACAGACCGGGACAAACGGTTTGACACGGCGAAGACGGTGAGGTAACGTAGTAAAAGTGCCCGGCGCGGGAAGCGGCGGGTGCGGCGAACGAAATGCCCCGGGTCGGGGGCT
>NZ_JBHMIR010000074.1:0-4445 GCF_048060285.1 Micromonospora sp. LOL_025
GTACGACCCACCAGACCGGCGGCCATCCGCGCCGACTGCGCACCCTGACCCGGGAACACGAACACCGCACCCGCGCCGTGCGACAAGGCCGCGCCGGCGACCACGTTGCCGGCCGGCGTCCCCGACGCCAGCGCGTCGAGCCCGGCCAGCAGGTCCTCGACGGTCGACCCGACCACCGCGGCCCGCTGGTCGAACACCGACCGGGTGGTGGCCAGGGACCAGCCCACCGCCGCCGGATCCACCTCGCCGCGCCCGCGCACGAACTGCGCGAGCCGTGCCGCCTGCCCCGCGAGGGCGCGCTTCGACCGCGCCGACACCGGCCACACCACGACGTCCGACGTCACCAGGCCGGGGCCGGGCTCGGCCGGAGCGGCGACCTCGAACGGCTCGTCGGCCTGCTCGATGATGACGTGGGCGTTGGTCCCGGAGATGCCGAACGACGACACGGCGGCCCGGCGCGGCCGGTCCACCGCCGGCCACGGCCGCGACTCCGTTGCCAGCTCGACGGCGCCGGAGGTCCAGTCGATGTGCGGGGACGGCTCGTCCACGTGCAGCGTCGCCGGCACCGTGCCGTGCCGGATGGCCTGCACCATCTTGATCACACCGGCGACACCGGCGGCGGCCTGCGCGTGGCCGATGTTCGACTTGATCGAGCCGAGCAGCAGCGGCCGGTCGGCGGGCCGGTCGCGCCCGTACGTGGCCAGCAGGGCCTGCGCCTCGATCGGGTCGCCCAGCGTCGTGCCCGTGCCGTGCGCCTCGACCACGTCCACGTCGGCGGTGGAGAGCCGCGCCGACGCGAGTGCCTGCCGGATCACCCGCTGCTGCGACGGGCCGTTCGGCGCGGTCAGGCCGTTGGAGGCGCCGTCCTGGTTGATGGCCGAGCCGCGCACCACCGCGTACACGGTGCGGCCCTGCCGGCGGGCGTCGGAGAGCCGCTGCACGAGCAGCATGCCGACGCCCTCGGACCAGCCGGTGCCGTCGGCGGACGCGGCGAAGGACTTGCACCGCCCGTCGGCGGCGAGGCCGCGCTGCCGGGAGAACTCGACGAACGCGGTCGGGGTGGCCATCACCATGACGCCGCCGGCGAGGGCCATGTCGCACTCGCCGCGCCGCAGCGCCTGGCCGGCCCAGTGCAGGGCGACGAGGGACGACGAGCAGGCCGTGTCCAGCGACACGGCCGGCCCCTCCAGCCCGAACGTGTACGCCACCCGGCCGGAGATGACGCTGCTGGTCATCCCGGTCAGCATGTAGCCCTCGGCGGCCTCCGGCGAGTACGCGAGCAGCGAGCCGTAGTCCTGGCCGCTGGTGCCGACGAAGACGCCGGTGCTGCTGCCCCGCGCGTCGGCCGGGTCGATGCCGGCGGACTCGAAGGACTCCCAGGTGGTCTCCAGCAGCAGCCGCTGCTGCGGGTCCATGGCCAGGGCCTCGCGGGGCGAGATGCCGAAGAAGCCGGGGTCGAACCGGTCGACGCCGCTGAGGAAGCCGCCGCCCCGGGCGTAGAAGGTGCCGGGGGCGTCCGGGTCGGGGCTGTAGAGGCTGTCGAGGTCCCAGCCCCGGTCGGTCGGCAGGTCGCTGATCGCGTCGACGCCGTCGACCACCAGCCGCCACAGGTCGTCGGGCGACCACACGCCGCCGGGCAGCCGGCAGGCCATGCCGATGATGGCGAGGGGCTCGTCGTCGCCGACCGACACGGCGGTGGTGGTGGGTCGCACCGGGACGGGGGTGCCGGCGATCTCCGTACCCAGGAAGGCCGCCAGGTCGTGCGGGGTCGGGTAGTCGAAGACGAGGGTGGCCGGCAGCCGCATCCCGAAGGCGTTGTTGAGCCGGTTGCGCATCTCGACTGCGGTGAGCGAGTCGAACCCGAACTCGCTGAACGCCCGGCGCGGCTCGATGGCCGCCGGGTCGGGGTAGCCGAGCACGGCGGCGGCCTGGCCCCGGACGATCTCGACCAGCGCGGCGGCCCGTTCGGTGTCGCCGAGCCCGGCGAGCTGCTGCACCAGCGACGCGCCGGTGGTGGCCGCGGCGGCGCGGGCGGGCGTGCGGATCAGCGCCCGGTACAGCGGCGGGATGCTCCCGCCGGCGAACTGCACCTTCATCGCGGCGAGGTCCAGCCGGGCCGGGACCAGCGCGGCGTCGGTGGTGCGGCAGGCCGCGTCGAAGAGGGCGAGCCCCTCCTCGGCCTCCATGGCGGCGACGCCGGAGCGGGAGATCCGGTTGAGGTGGACGTCGTCCAGCTCGGTGGTCATGCCGCTGCGGTCGGCCCAGAGGCCCCAGGCGAGGGTGAGGGCGGCGAGGCCGCGCGCCTTGCGGTGCTGGGCGAGCCCTTCGAGGAACGCGTTGGCGGCGGCGTAATTGCCCTGGCCCGGGCCGCCGGCGGTGGCGGCGAGCGAGGAGTACGAGACGAACGCCTTCAGGTCGAGCTCGGCGGTCAGCTCGTGCAGGTGCCAGGCGGCGTCGACCTTGGGCCGCAGCACGCCGTCCATCCGCTCGGGGGTGAGCGAGGAGATGACGCCGTCGTCGCGGACGCCGGCGGCGTGGATGACGGCGGTGAGCGGGTGCTCCGCCGGGATGCCGGCCAGCAGCTCGGCCACGGCGTCGCGGTCGGCGACGTCGCAGGCGGCGACGGTGACGCTCACGCCGAGCGCCTCCAGCTCGGCGCAGAGCTCCGCGACGCCCCCGGCGGCGCGGCCGCGCCGGCTGGTGAGGATCAGGTGCCGGACGCCGTACGTGCCTACCAGGTGCCGGCTCATCAGCTGGCCGAGGGTGCCGGTGGCGCCGGTGATCAGGACGGTGCCGTCGGAGTCGAACGGGGCGGCCGGCGGCTCGCTCGGGGCGGGGACCCGGGTGAGCCGGGCGCCGGCGGCGACGCCCGCGCGGATGACGACCTGCGGCTCGTCGGTCGCGACGGCCGGGACGAGCGCGGCGGCGCAGCCGGCGATGTCGTCGACGTCGACCAGCACGAACCGGTCGGGGTTCTCCGACTGGGCGGAGCGGAGCAGGCCGATCACGGCGGCGCCGGCCAGGTCGGTCAGGTCGGTGTCCCACTCGGTGGCGACCGCGCCTGAGGTCAGCACCACGAGCCGGGAGGCGGTGTAGCGGTCGTCGGCGAGGAACTGCTGGAGCACGGCGAGCGCCCGGTGGGTCACCTCGGCGACGGCCCGGGGCACGTCCGCCGACGTGGGCGGGTCGAGGAACGGCACGACCAGCACGCCGGGTGCGTCCGTCCCGTCGTCCATCGCCGTGGCCAGGGCGGTCAGGTCGGGGTACGCCGCCACGGCCGTGCCGGTGGCGGCGACCGCGTCGGTGAGCGCCGCCGCGTCGCCGACCACCGCCCAGTGGGCGGTGGAGGCTCCGGCGGGCAACGCGAGCGGGGCCCACTCGACCCGGAACAGCGACTCGCTGCCGCCACCCCCGGCGGTGCGGAGCTGGTCGGCGGAGACCGGCCGCAGGACGAGGGAGCCGACGGAGATGACGGGCGCGCCGGTGACGTCGGTGAGCAGCAGCGAGATACTGTCGGGGCCGGTGTGCGAGACCCGGACCCGGGCCGCCGCGGCACCGGCGCCGTGCAGGGCGACGTCGTTCCAGGAGAACGGCAGCCGACCGTACCCGGGGGGCATGTCCGCCCCGGACGGTTCGCCGGCCGGTGTGGTCAGGCCGAGGGTGTGCAGCGCCGCGTCGAGCAGTGCCGGGTGCAGGCCGTACCCGCCGGCCTCGGCGGCGGGGGCCTCCGGCAGCGCCAGCTCGGCGAAGAGGTCGTCGCCGCGCCGCCAGGCGGAGCGCAGGGCGATGAACGACGGGCCGTAGTCGTAGCCCTGGGCGGCGAGGTTCAGGTAGAGGTCGTCGGTGCCGACCTCGGTCGCGCCCGGCGGGGGCCAGGTGGTCAGGTCGGACCAGCCGACGGGGCCGCTCGGCGCGGCCGGGCCGCTGGCCAGCACACCGCTGGCGTTGCGGGTCCAGGCCCGCTCGCCCTCGGCCGGCTCGCCGTCCTGGGCGGAGTGCAGCGACACGGACCGGCAGCCGGTCTCGTCCGCCGGGCCGATCCAGAGCTGGATGTCCACGCCCCCGGTCTCCGGCAGGATCAGCGGCGATTCCAGGGTGAGTTCGCGGACGTGGTCCGCGCCGACGTGCGCGCCCGCCTGGAGGGCGAGTTCGACGAAGCCCGTGCCGGGCAGCAGCACGGTGTCGAAGACGACGTGGTCGGAGATCCACGGGTGGGTACGCCGGGCCAGCCGGCCGGTGAACAGGAAGCCCTCGGCGTGCGCGACGCCGACGGCGGCCCCGAGCAGGGGGTGTTGCGCGGGCCGCAGGCCGACCGCGGTGACGTCGCCGGTCCACCCGGCCCCCGCCTCGGGCCAGTAGCGCTGGTGCTGGAAGGCGTACGTGGGCAGGTCCACCCGCCGGGCGCCGGTGTCGGCGAACCACGGCCGCCAGTCGACGGCCACCCC
>NZ_JBHMIR010000075.1:0-4229 GCF_048060285.1 Micromonospora sp. LOL_025
GCCGTCCGGTACGCCGACGGAATCACCGCGCTGCGCGCGGCGGGCGTCGACACGTTCCTGGAGATCGGCCCACACAGCGTGCTGACCGCCATGACCCGCGACGCGCTGAGCCAGCAGGAACCGGCCGACGACGACACCCCCGTGATCGCGGTGCCCGTCCTGCGCGCCGACCGTCCCGAGGCGCGGGCCCTGCTCGCCGCCCTGGCCGAGCTGCACGTCAACGGGGTGCCCGTCGACTGGCCGGCCCTCTACTCCAGCGCCGGCGCGACCCCGGTCGCCCTGCCCACGTACGCGTTCCAGCGGCAGCGCTACTGGCCCGAGCAGATGCCGGCGTCGGTCACCGGCCCGGTCAGCCCGGACGTGGTGGACGTCGAGTTCTGGTCGGCCGTGGAGCGCTCCGACGTGGCGGCCCTCGCCGCGCAGTTCGGCGACGACGGCGCGGACGTCCTGGCCCCGGCCCTGCCGGTCCTGTCGTCCTGGCGCAAGGCCCGGCTGCGGGACGCGGTCGTCGACGGCTGGTCGTACCGGGTGGTGTGGAAGCGGACCGCCGCCCCCGCGCCGGTCACCCCGTCCGGCCGCTGGCTGCTGGTCGAGCCGGCCGACGACGCGCCCGTGACGGAGTGGGCCGAGGCGCTCGCGGGGGCGCTGACCGCCGCCGGCGGCGAGGTGTCCCGGCTGGCGCTCGACCCGACGGCGGCGCGCGAGGACGTGACGACGCGGCTGGCCGAGGCCGTGGGGGACGACCGGTTCTCCGGGATCGTGTCCCTGCTGGGCCTGCTGGACCGGCCGCATCCCGGCCAGCCGGCGGTGCCGCTGGGCACGGCGGCCACGATGGCGCTGGTGCAGGCCCTGCACGCGGCCGACGTCGCGGCGGCACTGTGGATGGTGACCCGGGGCGCGGTCGGCACCGGGGACGCCGACCCGGTCCGCAGCGCCGCCCAGGGCGGGCTGTGGGGCCTGGCCCGGGTCGCCGGGCTGGAACACCCGCAGCTCTGGGGCGGCCTGGTCGACCTGCCGGACCGGCCCGACCGGAACGACTGGGACCACCTGGTGGGCGTCCTGACCGGCGGCGGCCACGAGGACCAGCTCGCCGTACGGCCCTCGGGCGTGTTCGTGCGGCGACTGGTGCGCGCCACGCCGGCGGCCGTGGGCACGGTCGAGCGCTGGCAGCCGTCGGGCACGGTGCTGATCACCGGCGGCACCGGGGCGCTCGGCGCCCACGTGGCCCGCTGGGTGGCGGCCAACGGCGCGGCGCACGTCGTGCTGACCAGCCGCCGGGGCGAGCGCGCCCCCGGGGCGGCCGAGCTGCGCGACGAGCTGACCGGTCGCGGCGCCCGGGTGACCCTGGTCGCCGCCGACATGGCCGACCGCGCCCGGGTCGAGGCGCTGCTGCGCGACGTCGACGCCGACGAGGCGCCGCTGACGGCGGTGGTGCACGCCGCCGGGGTGGGGCAGCTGAACATGCTGGCCGACACCGACCTGGCCGGGCTGGCCGAGGTGCTGGACGGCAAGATCGCCGGTGCGGTGCACCTGGACGAGCTGCTGGGCGACCGGCCGCTCGACGCGTTCGTGCTCTTCTCCTCCATCGCCGGCATCTGGGGCAGCGGCGGACAGGCCGCGTACGCCGCCGGCAACGCCTTCCTCGACGCCCTCGCCGAGCGGCGCCGCGCCCGCGGCCTGGCCGCCACCGCCGTCGCGTGGGGACCCTGGGCCGACGGCGGCATGGCCAGCGGCGAGGGCCAGGAACTGCTGGCCCGGCGCGGCCTCAGCCCGATGTCGCCGGCCCAGGCCGTGTACGCGCTGCGCAGCGCGGTCGGTCGGGCCGTGCCGTCGGTGACCGTGGCGGACGTCGACTGGTCCCTGTTCACCCCGGCGTTCGCCGCCGCCCGCGCCCGCCCCCTGCTCGACGACATCGCCGAGGCCCGCGACGCCCTGCGCGTGGTCGACGCCGAACCGGAGGACGCCGCCGGCGGCGGGCTGCGGCAGCACCTGCTGACGCTGCCCCGCGCCGAGCAGGACCGCTACCTGACCGACCTCGTACGCACGCACACCGCCGCCGTGCTCGGCCACTCCGGCACCGAGCTGGTCAAGGCGAACCGGGCGTTCAAGGAACTGGGCTTCGACTCGCTGACCGCCGTCGAGCTGCGCAACCGGCTCGGCGCCGCCACCGGGCTCACCCTGCCCACCACCCTGGTCTTCGACTACCCGAACCCGGCTGCCCTCGCCGACCACCTGTCGGCGACGCTGCGCCTGCACGAGGTCGAGACCGTCACCGCCTGGGGCCCCGCCGGGCCGGTCGACGACGACCCGATCGTCATCGTCGGCATGAGCTGCCGGTACCCGGGCGGCGTGGCCAACCCGGACGACCTGTGGGACCTGGTCGCCACCGGACGCGACGGGATCAGCGGCTTCCCCGAGGACCGGCACTGGGACATGGGCCGGCTGCTGGCCGTCGACGCCGACGGGCAACCCGTGTCGCACACCCGGGAGGGCGGCTTCGTCGACGGCGCCACCACCTTCGACCCCGGCTTCTTCGGCATCTCGCCGCGCGAGGCCGTCGCCATGGACCCGCAGCAGCGCCTGCTGCTGGAGGCGTCCTGGGAGGCCATGGAGCAGGCCGGCATCGACCCGGACGAGCTGCGCGGCAGCCGTACCGGCGTCTTCGTCGGCGCCTCCCCGTCCGGCTACGGCACCACCGACACCCCGGCCGAGCTGGCGGGCTACCAGCTCACCGGCGGCGCGCACAGCGTCATCTCCGGCCGGGTGTCGTACACCTTCGGCCTCGAAGGCCCGGCGGTGACGGTCGACACCGCCTGCTCGTCGTCCCTGGTGGCGGTGCACCTCGCCGCCCAGGCGCTGCGCGGCGGCGAGTGCGACATGGCGCTGGCCGGCGGCGTCACCGTCATGGTGACCCCGGGCGCCTTCGTCGAGTTCTCCCGCCAGGGCGGCCTCGCCCCGGACGGGCGCTGCAAGTCCTTCGCCGCCGACGCCGACGGCACCGGCTGGTCGGAGGGGGTCGGCGTGCTGCTGGTCCAGCGGCTCTCCGACGCGCGGCGGCAGGGCCGTCAGGTGCTCGCCGTGATCGCCGGCAGCGCCGTGAACCAGGACGGCGCGTCCAACGGCCTCACCGCCCCCAACGGCCCCGCCCAGCAGCGGGTGATCCGGCAGGCCCTCGCCAACGCCCGCCTCACCACGGCCGACGTGGACGCCGTCGAGGCGCACGGCACGGGAACGACGCTCGGTGACCCCATCGAGGCGCAGGCCCTGCTGGCGACCTACGGCCAGGGTCGCCCCGCCGACCGGCCGCTGCTGCTCGGCTCGATCAAGTCGAACATCGGCCACAGCCAGGCCGCCGCCGGTGTCGCCGGCATGATCAAGATGGTGCAGGCGATGCGGTACGGCCTGCTCCCGCGGACCCTGCACCTCGACGAGCCGACCCCCCACGTGGACTGGACCGCCGGTGCGGTGTCCCTGCTGGCCGAGGCGCGTCCCTGGCCGGCGGTGGACCGGCCGCGCCGGGCCGCCGTGTCGTCGTTCGGCATCAGCGGTACGAACGTCCACCTGATCCTGGAGCAGCCGCCCGCGCCGACCGCCGGGGACGAGCCGGACGCCGTCGGCGAGCCGTCCCGGACGCCGTCGGCGGTGCCGGTGCTGCTGTCGGCCCGGGACGCGGCCGGGCTGTCGGCGCAGGCCGACCGCTGGGCGGCGTGGCTCAGCGGGGACGAGACCCCGCGCCCGCTGGACGTGGCCTGGTCGTCGGTGGCGTCGCGGTCCGTGCTGGAGCACCGGGCGGTCGTGTCCGGTGCGAGCCGCGACGAACTGCTGGCGGGCCTCGAAGCCGTGGCGGCGGGCGAGCCCTCGCTCGGCGTGGTCACCGGCCCGGGCGGGCAGCGTGGCCAGCTCGCGCTGTTGTTCTCGGGTCAGGGTGCGCAGCGCGCCGGCATGGGCCGGGAGCTGTGCGGCGAGTTCCCGGTGTTCGCCGCCGCGCTGGATGAGGTGTGCGCGCACCTGGATTCGCTGCTGCCGCGTCCGTTGCGGGAGGTGCTGTTCGCGTCGGCGGGCTCTCCGGAGGCCGGTCTGTTGGATCAGACGGTGTTCACGCAGGGCGGGTTGTTCGCGGTCGAGGTGGCGCTGTTCCGTCTGGTGGAGTCGTTCGGGGTCGTGCCGGACGTGCTGGCCGGTCACTCGATCGGTGAGGTCACGGCCGCGTACGTGGCGGGGGTGTTGTC
>NZ_JBHMIR010000076.1:0-4146 GCF_048060285.1 Micromonospora sp. LOL_025
CGTACAACTCCCGGCCCATACCAGCGCGCTGCGCACCCTGACCCGAGAAGAGCACCGCGAGCGGGCCCCGGCCGCCGGCCTGGCCCGTGACGACCGCCCCCGAAGGCTCCCCGGCGGCGAGGGCGCGCAGCCCGGCCAGCAGGTCCTCGCGGCCGGTCGCGGCGACCACGGCCCGGTGGTCCAGGGTGGACCGGGAGGTGACCGACGAGAACGCCACGTCCAGGGGCCGCAGGGTCTCGTCGGCGGCCAGTCGGGCCGCCCAGCGACCCGCCTGCGCGGCGAGACCGGCCGCGTCGCGGGCCGACACCGGCACCGGTACGACCGGCCGCTCGACCACCGGCGCGACGGCGCCCGACGGGGGCTGCTGGGGCTCCGGGGCCTGCTCCAGGATGGTGTGCGCGTTGGTGCCGGACACCCCGAACGAGGAGACCGCCGAGCGGCGCGGACGGCCCGCCGCCGGCCACGGCGTCGCCTCGGTCACCAGCGACACCTCGCCGGCCGACCAGTCGACCTCGGGGGTCGGCTCGTCCACGTGCAGGGTGGGCGGCACGACGCCGTGCCGCATCGCCATCACCATCTTGATCACGCCGGCCACGCCGGCGGCGGCCTGGGCGTGGCCGATGTTCGACTTCACCGACCCGAGCAGCAGCGGCGCCGAGTCCCCCCGGTCCTGCCCGTACGTGGCGAGCAGGGCCTGCGCCTCGATCGGGTCGCCGAGCCGGGTGCCGGTGCCGTGCGCCTCCACCACGTCCACGCCGCCGGCGGCGAGACCGGCGTTGGCCAGGGCCTGCTGGATCACCCGCTGCTGCGACGGCCCGTTCGGGGCGCTGAGGCCGTTGGAGGCGCCGTCCTGGTTCACCGCGCTGCCCCGCACCACGGCGAGGATCGGGTGGCCGTTGCGCTGCGCGTCCGAGAGGCGCTCCAGCAGCAGGACGCCGACGCCCTCGGACCAGCCGGTCCCGTCGGCGGCGGCGGCGAACGCCTTGCACCGGCCGTCGGCGGCGAGGCCGCGCTGCCGGGAGAACTCGACGAAGGCGGCCGGGGTGCACATGGCGGTGACCCCGGCGACGATGGCCAGGGTGCACTCCCGCTGCCGCAGCGCCTGGCCCGCGAGGTGCAGGGCGACCAGGGACGACGAGCAGGCGGTGTCGATGGTGACCGCCGGCCCCTCCAGCCCGAAGGTGTAGGCGATGCGGCCGGAGACCACGCTGCCGGCGTTGCCGGTCATCAGGTGCCCTTCGAGGCCTTGGGCGGCACCCATCAGCACGGTGCCGTAGTCCTGGCCGGTGCTGCCGGCGAAGACGCCGGTGCGGCTGCCGCGCAGCGAGTGCGGGTCGATGCCGGCGCGCTCCAGGGCCTCCCACGAGGTCTCCAGCAACCAGCGCTGCTGCGGGTCCATCGCCAACGCCTCGCGGGGGGAGATCGCGAAGAAGCCCGGGTCGAAGTCGGCCAGGTCGTGGACGAAGCCGCCCTGCCGCGTGTACGACGTGCCGGCCTGCTCCGGGTCACTGTCGTAGAGCGATCCGAGGTCCCAGCCGCGGTCGGTCGGGAAGTCGGAGACCACGTCCCGGCCGGACGCGACGACCTCCCACAGGTCCTCCGGCGACCGCACCCCGCCGGGGAAGCGGCAGCTCATGGAGACGATGGCGACCGGTTCCTGTTCGCCGGCCTCCACCTCGCGCAGGCGCTGGCGCACCTGGTGCAGGTCAGCGGTGACCCGCTTGAGGTAGTCGAGAAGCTTCGCCTCGTCAGCCATGGACCGCGCACTCCTTGTGTTGACCCGTCGTCGCAGCAGCGATCACGTCAGGACATCCCCAGCTCGCGGTCGATGAAGTCGAAGACCTCGTCCGGCGTCGCGTCCTGGAGCTTCTCGGCGACGGTGTCGCCGTCCGCCGGCGCGTCGGCCTCGTTGAGGGAGGCCAGCAGCGCCCGCAGCCGCTCGGTGATCCGAATCCGGGCGCTGCGGTCCGGCGCCGAGCCGGAGAGCGCCGCTTCCAACCTGTCCAGTTCACCGAAGACCGGTGCGACCCCGACCACACCGCCGTCGACGATCGCGGCCCGCACGTACTCGGCCAGCCCGGCGGCGGTCGGGTAGTCGAAGACGACCGTGGCGGGCAGCCGGACGCCGGTCGCCGCGGTGAGCCGGTTGCGCAGTTCCACGGCGGTCAGCGAGTCGAAACCGAGTTCGCGGAACGCCCGGTCCGGCTCCACGGCGTCCATCGAGGCGTGTCCGAGCACCGCGGCGGCCTGCCCGCGTACCAGCTCCAGCAGGGTCTTGCGTCGTTCGGCGTCGGTCTGCCCGGCGAGCAGGGCGGCCAGGGACTCCGCGGACACGCCGGTGTCCTCGGCCCGCTCGGCGACCGCCCGCCGCGCCTCGGCCACCCCCGCGATGAGCGGGCTGGGTCGGACAGCGACGAAGCCGGGCACGTACCGGGCCCAGTCGATGCCGGCCACCATCGTCGCCGGCTCGCCCCGCGCGACGCACTGCGCGAGCGCCGTGAGCGCCGGTCCGGTGTCGAGGCGGGCCACGCCGGTGCGCCGGCGGCGCTCCTCCACGGCCTGGTCGGTGGCGGCCATCCCGCCGGCCGCCCAGGGACCCCAGGCGACCGAGGTGGCCGGCAGGCCCTGCCGGTGCCGCTGCTCGGCGAGGGCGTCGAGGTAGGCGTTGGCGGCGGCGTAGCTGCCCTGACCGGCGGCGCCGAGCTGACCGGCCATCGCGGAGAACAGCACGAACGCGCGCAGTTCCCGCCCGACGGTCAGCTCGTGCAGGTGCAGGGCGCCGAGCACCTTCGGTCGCAGGACGGTGGCGAGGCGGTCGGCGGTGAGGCCGTCGAGCACCCCGTCCTCCAGGACGCCGGCCGCGTGCACCACGCTGGTCAGCGGCGCGTCGGCGGGTACCTCGTCGAGCAGCTTCGCCAGCGCCGCCCGGTCGGCCACGTCGCAGGCCGCGACGGTCACCCGGGTTCCCGTTTCGGTCAGCTCCCGGGCCAGTTCGGTCGCGCCGGGGGCGTCCGCGCCGCGACGGCTGACCAGCATCAGGTGCTCGGCGCCCCGGGCGGCCAGCCAGCGGGCCACCTCCGCGCCGAGCGCGCCGGGGCCGCCGGTGACCAGGGTCGTGCCCGGGTAGCCGGCCTCGTCGGTGGCCGCCTCGCCGCCGGGCGCCCGCACCAGCCGGCGTACGAGGACGGTGGCGCCGTCGACCGCGAGCTGGTCCTCGCCGTCGAGGCCGGCGAGCGCGGCGCAGAGCAGGTCCCAGCCGTGGTCGTCGAGGGTGGCCGGGACGTCGACCAGGCCGCCCCACCGCTCGGGGTGTTCCAGGGCCACGACCCGGCCGAGGCCCCAGAGCAGCGACTGCTCCGGCCGGCCGGGGGTCCCGCTCCGGGTGGTACCGGCGGCGCCCCGGGTGACGCACCACAGCGGCGCGGCGACGTCGAGGTCCCCGAGCGCCTGGATGAGCGCCAGGGAGCGGGCGAGGAAGGGCGGCACCGGCTGGGTGTCGTCGACCGCGCCGTCGGCGAGGGCGAGCAGCGACAGCACCCCGTCCGCCGGGGCCGGTTCGCCGTCGGCGGTGCGGATGGCGCCGGTCAGGTACGCGGTGAGGGCGGCCCGGTCGGTCAGGTTCTCCGGCACCAGCACCAGTCGGACGTCGGCGCCCCGGCGGGTCAGCTCGACCACCGCGGCCTCGCCCTCCTCCGGGTGCCGCTCGTCGGCGACGACCCACCAGGCCCCGGGGAGGAAGCTGACCGGTGTCCCGGTGTACGGCTGCCAGACGCTGCGGTACCTCAGGTCGTCCAGGGTGGACCGGTTGCGCTGCTGGCGCCGCCAGGAGGCGAGCACCGGGAGGGCGGCGCCCAGCCGCTCCAGGGACTCCGCCGCCTCCTGCTCGGTGAGTTCCGCGAGCGCGGCCAGGTCCTCCCGTTCGACGGCCGCCCAGAACGCGGAGTCGACGCCGCTCGGGGTCTCCTCGGTGCCCTCCTGCCCGGTCGTCGCGGTCGGCCAGAAGCGGCTCCGGTCGAAGGCGTACGTGGGCAGGGCCACCGGGTCCGTCTCGGCCAGGACGACCGTCAGGTCGACCGGCAGGCCGATGGCGTGGGCGGTGGCGAGGTTCGTCAGCAGCCGCGTCGCGTCGTCGTCACCCCTGCGCAG
>NZ_JBHMIR010000077.1:0-4080 GCF_048060285.1 Micromonospora sp. LOL_025
CACGCTCTCGCCGAGCTGCACGTGCACGGCGTTGCCGTGAGCTGGCAGCCGTGGTTCGCCGAGACCGGGGCACGGCGGGTGGACCTGCCCACGTACGCCTTCCACCGGGAGCGGTACTGGCCCGAGCCGGCGGGCCGGCCGCGACAGACGGCGACCCACGGCGGCGACGCCGACTTCTGGACCGCCGTCGAACGTGGCGACCTGAGCGCCCTCGCCGCGCAGTTCGGCGACGACGGCGCGGCGCTGGACGCCCTCACCCCGGCCCTGCCGGTCCTGTCGACCTGGCACCGGGCGCGCACGCAGCGGGCGGTCGTGGACGCGTGGTCGTACCGGGTCGGGTGGAAGCGGACCGACATCAGCGCCGAACCGGCGCGGCCCGGCGCCTGGCTGCTCGTGACGGCGCAGGACGACCTGGCGGACGGCACCCGGGCGGAGGCGGTCACCAAGGCCCTCGCCGAGGTCGGCGCCGACGTGGTCCGGCTCACCGTCGACCCGGTCGGCACCGACCGGGCGGAACTCGCCCGCCGGCTGGCCGACGCGCTGGCCGACGGGCCCGTCACGGGCGTGCTCTCCCTGCTCGGCCTCCGCGACCAGCCGCACCCCGCCCACCCGGCCGTACCGGTCGGGACGGCCGCCACGCTGCTGCTGCTCCAGGCCCTGCACGACACCGGGGCGACGACCCGGCTGTGGTGCCTGACCCAGGGCGCGGTCAGCACCGGCGACGGGGATCCGGTGCACGGCGTCGCCCAGAGCGGGCTCTGGGGCCTGGGGCTCGTGGCGGGCCTGGAACACCCCCAGCTCTGGGGCGGACTGGTGGACCTGCCCGACCAGGTCGACGCGACGGCGTGGGACCGGCTGGCGCGGGTGGTGACCGGTTGCGGCGACGAGGACCAGCTGGCCGTACGCCCCTCCGGGGTGTTCGTCCGTCGCCTGGTCCGGTCGGCACCCGCCGCCCCCGACGCGGCGGAGCGGTGGCGGCCCTCCGGCACGGTGCTGGTCACCGGCGGCACCGGCGCCCTGGGCGCGCACGTGGCGCGCTGGGCGGCGGCCAACGGCGCCGCGCACGTCGTGCTGACCAGCCGTCGGGGCGAGCGCGCCCCGGGGGCGGCGGAGCTGCGCGAGGAGCTGACCGCACAGGGCGTACGGGCGTCGGTCGTCGCCTGCGACGTGGCCGACCGCGACCAGGTGGCGGCACTGCTCGCCCGCCTCGACGAGGGCCCCGCGCCGCTGACGGCCGTGGTCCACGCGGCGGGCGCCGGCGAGTCCGGCCTGATCGCCGACACCGACCTGGCCGCGTTCGCCGGCGTGCTCGGCGGCAAGGTCGCCGGCGCGCTGCACCTGGACGCCCTGCTCGGCGACCGGCCGTTGGACGCGTTCGTGCTCTTCTCCTCCATCGCCGGGGTGTGGGGCAGCGGCGGGCAGTCCGCCTACGCCGCGGGCAACGCCTTCCTGGACGCGCTGGCGGAGCACCGGCGCGGGCGGGGCCTCACGGCGACATCCGTGGCCTGGGGACCCTGGGCCGACGGCGGCATGGCCACCGGCGAGGCCCAGCAGCTACTGGCCCGGCGCGGCCTGACCGCGATGGCACCGGCCGACGCCGTGCACGCCATGCGGTACGCCGTGGGCCTGTCCCGGGCGGCGCTGACCGTGGTGGACGTCGACTGGGCGGTCTTCGCCCCGGCGTACGCCTCGGCCCGCCCCCGGCCGCTGCTCGACGACATCGCCGAGGCCCGGGAGGCGCTGCACGCCCACGCCGGGGAGCCGCAGCCGGGCGGGGTCGCCGACGCCCTCCGGGAGCACCTGCTCACCCTGCCCCGCCCCGAGCGGGTCCGGCACCTGGTCGAGCTGGTCCGTACCCACGCCTCCGCCGTGCTCGGCCACGCGGGCACGGACCGGGTCAAGCCCCAGCGGGCCTTCAAGGAACTCGGGTTCGACTCGTTGACGGCGGTCGAGCTGCGCAACCGGCTGACCGGAGCCACCGGCCTGTCGCTGCCGGCGACCCTCGTCTTCGACTACCCGAACCCGGCCGTGCTCGCCGAGAACCTGCTCGACGGCCTGGTGCCCGAGGCGGCACAGGCGGACGACGGCGACCCGGCGGAGGCGGCCGTCCGGCAGGCGCTCGCGGCGATCCCGCTGGCCCGCCTCCGCGAGGCCGGGCTGCTGGACCTGCTGCTCAACCTCACCGACGCCGACGGCGGTGCCGGTGACGAGTCCACCGACGAGGCCCTGGACCTCGACGAGCTCGACACCGACACCCTCGTCAGGCTGGCGCTTGACGGAACCGATTCCTGACCGTTGTCCCCAGTACGGAGCTCATGATGTCTACGTCCGCAGACAAGGTCGTCGAGGCGCTTCGCGCGTCGCTCAAGGAGACGGGCCGCCTCCGCCAGCTCAACCAGCAGCTGACCGCTGCCGCCCGGGAGCCCATCGCGATCGTCGCGATGTCCTGCCGCTACCCGGGCGGCGTCGCCAGCCCCGAGCAGCTCTGGGACCTGGTGGCCTCCGGCGGCGACGCGATCGGCGGCTTCCCGACGGACCGCGGCTGGGACCTGGACAACCTGTACGACCCGGACGCCGACCGGGCCGGGCGCTCCACCACCCGCGAGGGCGGCTTCCTCTACGACGCGGCCGACTTCGACGCCGAGTTCTTCGGCATCTCGCCCCGCGAGGCCGTGGCGATGGACCCGCAGCAGCGGCTGCTGCTGGAGACGTCGTGGGAGGCGTTCGAGCATGCCGGGATCGCGCCCGCCGCCATGCGCGGGCAGAAGGTCGGCGTCTTCGTCGGTACCGCCGCCAACGGCTACGGGATGGGCCCGCAGAGCGAGGCCGAGGGCACCGACGAGGGTTACCTGCTGACCGGCACCGCCACCAGCGTCGTCTCCGGGCGGATCGCGTACGCCCTCGGCCTGGAGGGCCCGGCGGTCACGGTCGACACCGCCTGCTCGTCGTCGCTGGTCGCCCTGCACCTGGCCTGCCAGGCGCTGCGGCAGGGCGACTTCGACCTGGCTCTGGCCGGCGGCGTCTGCGTCATGGCCACCCCGGGCCCGTTCGTGGGCTTCTCCCGGCAGCGGGGGCTCGCCCCCGACGGCCGGTGCAAGTCGTTCGCCGCCGCCGCCGACGGCACCGGCTGGTCCGAGGGCGTCGGCATCCTGCTGGTGGAGCGGCTGTCGGACGCGCAACGCAAGGGGCACCCCGTCCTCGCCGTGATCCGGGGCAGCGCGGTCAACCAGGACGGCGCGTCCAACGGCCTCACCGCGCCCAACGGTCCCGCCCAGCAGCGGGTGATCCGGCAGGCCCTCGCCAACGCCCGGCTGACCACGGCCGACGTGGACGCCGTCGAGGCGCACGGCACCGGCACCGTCCTCGGCGACCCGATCGAGGCGCAGGCGCTGCTGGCCACGTACGGGCGGGACCGGCCCGCCGACCGGCCGCTGCTGCTCGGCTCGATCAAGTCGAACATCGGTCACAGCCAGTCCGCCGCGGGCGTGGCCGGCGTGATCAAGATGGTGATGGCGATGCGGCACGGCGTCGTCCCGTCCACCCTGCACGTGGACGAGCCGACGCCGAAGGTGGACTGGTCGGCCGGCGAGGTGTCCCTGGTGACCGAGGCCCGCCCGTGGCCGGTGACCGACCGTCCCCGGCGGGCGGCGGTCTCGTCGTTCGGCATCTCCGGCACGAACGCGCACACCATCCTGGAGGAGCCGCCCGCCCCCGACGCCGAGGCCACCGCCGACGCCGGCCCGGCCCTCGCCCTGCCGGCGGTGCCCGTGCTGCTGTCCGCCCGGTCGGAGGCCGCGCTGACCGCGCAGGCGGGCCGCTGGGCCCGGTGGCTGGACGCCGACGAGACCCTCCGCACGGTGGACGTCGGCTGGTCGTCGGTGGTGTCGCGGTCCGCGCTGGAGCACCGCGCGGTGCTCACCGCCACCGGCCGCGAGGACCTGCTGGCCGGCCTGCGCGCCCTCGCCGCCGGACAGCCGTCCGGCGTGGTGGTCGCCGGGCAGGCCGCCGACCGGGGCCCGCTCGCGGTGCTCTTCTCGGGTCAGGGTGCGCAGCGCGCTGGTATGGGCCGGGAGTTGTACG
>NZ_JBHMIR010000078.1:0-3787 GCF_048060285.1 Micromonospora sp. LOL_025
GACTGGCAGGGTCGTGTAAACGATCTATCGCGTATTCACTCTTGAAGAGCAGCGGGGATCACCGTGAGTGAGGCGCCAGGATGTCGGTTGCCCCGCCTGGCAGAGGGCTTCATGATCGCTTTGTGGATGTCGTGGCGCAGTGGGTGCGCACGTCGTGGACGAAACGGTCGCGTGGGGGATCAACGGCGGCGGTCCGGAACGCCGCGCCGGTAGGTTTCGCCTTGCCGGTGCGTCGGTGCCCTGTCGTCCACGAGGTGCTGATGGACGAGGCGCACGAGTTCGAGCCGAGCGAGTCGTTCCGCGATGGGCAGCCAGATCGGTCTGGCGTCCTCTTGAAGGAGAACGACGGTCGACTGCGGGTCGAGTTGGTGGTCACGCCGTGGGGGATGCCTCGCCGCTGGCGTCGGCCGCCGGCGGTGTGGCTCGGGCTCGGTGAGTGGGTGCGTTGGCAGGTCAACTATCGGTTCGTCGGATCATGTGGCGGTGACTGGAGCTACCGGTTGGACACCTTGAACCTGGCGTTTGGCGCGACGTCGGTGGACGTCTTCATGGGGAACCCGACTCGGTTTGTCGATGAGCGTGGGCTGTTGCGTTAGCTGGCCTCATGTTGATCCGGTGTAGCGGTTCCAGGTTCCGCCAGCGGCGGCGTGGTGGCGCTGGGTGGTGGTGTGGTGGAAGCCGAGGGCCTGGGCGATGACCGGTGCCGGGGCTTGGAGGACGAGTTGGTGCAGTGCGGCCAGGCGGCCGGGGACGGTGGGGACGCCGAGGTCGCGGATGAGTGGGGCGATCGTGCGGGTGGTCAACGGTTGGCCGGCGCGGCGGCCGGGGAACAGCCAGCGGGCGTTGCGGTTCGTGGCGGTGCGCATGTTGGTGCGCTGGTCGCGAAGCGCCAGTAGCAGCTCGGCGACGGGTGCGGGAACCGGCGTTGGCGGGTCGCCCAACCGGAGCAGGACGTCGGGGCCGGTGGTGTCGATGTCGTCGATGGTCAGGCGCAGGATGCGGCCGAGCGGTTGGGCGTAGAGAAGCAGCAGGATTGCGGCGACGCGGGCGCGGAGCTCGCCGGTGTCGTCGGTGATCAGCTTGCGGAGTAGTCCGATGCGGCGGTGCTGCGTGATCGGGGATCGCTGGCCGGGCCGGTGTGCGGCGACGTGCAGCCGTGGCATGTGCCCGGCGTGGGCGGCCCAGGTCAGGAACGGTTTGAGGAGCTGTTGTTGACGCGGCGGATGGGTGACGATCCAGCGGTTCAGGTCGTCCTGCCCGAGCCGGGCGAGGGCGAGTCCGCGCTCCTGGACCCCGGCGATGAAGTCGCCAGCTCGCAGGACTTGCTGTCCGAGTTCGCCGCGGGTGCTGCGGCTCACGGGCCCGCGTTCGGCGCGGCGGCGCAGCCAGGGCATCAGATGCCAGGTGGCGTACTGGCGCAGCAGCCGGCGCTGTTCGGTGTCGGTGATGGTGTCCAGGTGCTCGAGCAACCATCTCTCGAACAGCAGGATCTGCTTGTCGATCAGGGGCAGGACACCGCACTGCATGAGCAGTTCCCGCAGGTGAGCGGCAGCCCGCCACGGTTGCAGGTGGTGGAATGCATCGTGGCTCAGTTCGATGTCAGCGCGGCCCAGACCTCGCAGCAGGTCCGCCGCCGGGGCGGAGCGGCCGTGCCGGGAGGAGACCCAGGCCAGGCCGGTGAGCGGGTTATCCATGCTGGTCAGCAGCTTGGCCAGGGGCGCCAGTTCAGGGCGGATGCGGCCGGTGCCGTCGTCGAGGAGCTCGCCGATCCGCCGGGTGAACGTGCAGCGGGTGCACCGGCGGCCGGCGTGCAGCTTGCCCTCCTGCCCGCACTCGGCGCAGGCATACGAGATGGAGAATCCGGCGCAGCTGGTGCAGATCAGAGCTTGGTCCTCGGTGCGCCGTCCGGCCAGGAGCCGGTCGTGACTGCAACCGGGGCAGCGACCCTGGGTCCGCAACGCCCGATCTTGGCAGGTGCGGCAGACCTGCCCGTCGGGCCACCGAACGGTCGAGCTGCTGCGTCGGCCGCAGCGGACGCAGTTGCGGACGAACCAGCGTTCGTACTGCTCAGCGGTGTAGGCCCGGCTCATCAGTCCGGTCGCACGCGGGCGCGCTTGGGTCGGACCGTGGCCAGGTCCACCGGCGCCGGGGCGTCGCCGGCGACGGCCTTGCGTGGCGCGATGTTGGCCGCCGTCGTGACGACCAGGTCGGCGGGGGTGACCTCCAGGATGTCGCATAGCGCCGCGAGGACGGGCAGCGACAGCCGCTCGGGTGTGCCGGTGACGAGGCGGTGGACCTGGGAGGCGGACAGGTCGATGCCGCGTTCGTGCAGCAGCGGGACCAGTTCGGTGGCGGTGAACACGCCGCGGGCGGCCATCATCTCCCGCAGCCGCCACCGGTAGCTGACCTGGCGTTTCATGCTCCTCGGGCCCTCCGTGCCGGTCGTAGTGCCGCGTTCATGGTCGCGTCGAGTGCCTGCCGCAGCGTGCGGGTGCGGAAGTCCGACGACACGCAGGTGTAGATCGCCGTGGTAGAAGCGTGTTCGTGGCCGACCTGCTGCTGCACGAACAACGGATCCCAGCCAGCCTCGATCAGGTGGGTGACATACGACCTTCGCAGCGAGTGGAAGTCCAGCCCGGCGTCCAGGCCGAGGGCGTCACGGTAGGCCGACAGCCGCGCGTTGAGCTGCGCCAGCCCGACCCGAGGCGCCCGTTCCGAGGGCCACAGCGCCGGGTTGCCCTCGATGGCCAGCAGCGGCCGGATCTCCTCGATCCACTCGGCGAGGACTTCCGGCACCCATGCCCAGACGGTCAACACGCTGCGCCGTTTCGGCGGCGAGCCCTTCATCGCCTTGCCGTGGCGCACGTAGAGCACGCCGTACTCGCCGAACTCGTCGGCGTGCGGGTTGCGTCCGAAGTCGGCCACGTCGAGCATCCGGGTCTCGTTGCGCCGTAGCCCATACCCGTAGGCGACCTTGAACAGGGTCGCGTCGCGGAACGCCGGCAGCCAGCCCTTGCGCCCGGCCGCCCGAATCCGGGTGACCTGCTCGTCGGCGTAGTCCAGCAAGGCCTGCATCTCGTCAAGCGTGAACGCCCGCTTGGCCGGGTCGCCCTCGGCCGCGGCGACGTGGACTGCGGCGTTCCACTCGTGGACCACCTGCACCGGGTGCGTACCAAAGCGCTTCTCGCACTCGCCCACCCAGCCGTAGGCCGGGTCGGTCAGGTACGCGCAGAACAGCCGGACCGCCTCCTGATAGCCACGCAGCGTCGAACGGCGCACCCGGCGTACGGCCCGCAGATCGGTGCACCACTCGTCGACCAGCTGCGGAGTCCACCGCCACGGCAGCGCCTGCGCGTGCTCGGCGAACGCTCGCACCGACCGCTGCCGGCTCTCCACGGTGCCGAAGGACAGGTTCCGCGCGAGTTGCTGGTTCCGCCAGCCGTCGAGCATCGCGGTGAACACCTGCTCGTCCGGCCGCAACAGCCGGACACCGTCAGCCAGTTGCAGGACCGCCGAGCCCGGCGTGGCACGTTCCACGTCCACCGACAGTGACCTCCCACCACTCGCATCAGATGCGAGATCTTCGCATCTGATGCGACCCGCTTGTCAAACACGCAGGTCAGGATGGTGGGATTCGGAACCCTCGTGACAGGGAGCCACCTCTAAGACGTCTACAGTCGTCGAAACCGCTACCCGCGCAATCAGCAGCACCAACCTCAGCTGCATGCCGCGCGCAGACTGTCTTGTATTCGCATCAGATCGAATACGTGGCGGTTGTAGCTTCCAG
>NZ_JBHMIR010000079.1:0-3366 GCF_048060285.1 Micromonospora sp. LOL_025
TGTGGGTTGGTCGTTTGTTGAGAATTGCACAGTGGACGCGAGCATCTTTGTGGTCAAGTTGTCAAGGGCGAACGGTGGATGCCTTGGCACCAGGAGCCGATGAAGGACGTGGGAGGCCGCGATAGGCCTGGGGGAGCTGTCAACCAAGCTGTGATCCCAGGGTGTCCGAATGGGGAAACCTGGCTGGAGTCATGTCCAGTCACCCACACCTGAACACATAGGGTGTGTGGGGGGAACGCGGGGAAGTGAAACATCTCAGTACCCGTAGGAAGAGAAAACAATTTAGTGATTCCGTGAGTAGTGGCGAGCGAAAGCGGATTGAGGCTAAACCGGCTGCGTGTGATACCTGTCAGGGGTTGCGTGGTTGGGGTTGTGGGACCCTGCTGAGCGAGCTGACACTCGTTCGAGAAGTTACAAAGCCAGTTGCTAGCCGAACAGTCTGGAAAGGCTGACCGTAGGCGGTGAGAGTCCGGTAGGTGAAAGTGGCTGGTCTTCTGTGGGTGTTCCCGAGTAGCGGCGGACCCCTGTAATCTGCCGTGAATCTGCCAGGACCACCTGGTAAGCCTAAATACTTCCTGGTGACCGATAGCGGACGAGTACCGTGAGGGAATGGTGAAAAGTACCCCGGGAGGGGAGTGAAATAGTACCTGAAACCGTTCGCCTACAATCCGTCGGAGCCTTGCGGGGTGACGGCGTGCCTTTTGAAGAATGAGCCTGCGAGTTAGTGGCATGTGGCGAGGTTAACCCGTGTGGGGGAGCCGTAGCGAAAGCGAGTCTGAATAGGGCGTTCAGTCGCGTGTCCTAGACCCGAAGCGGAGTGATCTAGCCATGGGCAGGCTGAAGCGCGGGTAAGACCGCGTGGAGGGCCGAACCCACCAACGTTGAAAAGTTGGGGGATGACCTGTGGTTAGGGGTGAAAGGCCAATCAAACTCCGTGATAGCTGGTTCTCCCCGAAATGCATTTAGGTGCAGCGTCGCGTGTTTCTTGCCGGAGGTAGAGCACTGGATGGTCTAGGGGGCCCACAAGCTTACCGAAATCAGCCAAACTCCGAATGCCGGTAAGTGAGAGCGCGGCAGTGAGACTGCGGGGGATAAGCTTCGTAGTCGAGAGGGAAACAGCCCAGATCACCAGCTAAGGCCCCTAAGCGTGTGCTAAGTGGAAAAGGATGTGGGGTCGCATAGACAACCAGGAGGTTGGCTTAGAAGCAGCCACCCTTTAAAGAGTGCGTAATAGCTCACTGGTCAAGTGGTTCCGCGCCGACAATGTAGCGGGGCTCAAGCACACCGCCGAAGCTGTGGCATTCACATTTTTACCTCGCTTGGACTTGATTCCTTGTGCAGGTGTGTGGATGGGTAGGGGAGCGTCGTGCCGGGGGTGAAGCAGCGGGGTGACCCAGTTGTGGACGCGGCACGAGTGAGAATGCAGGCATGAGTAGCGAAAGAAGGGTGAGAAACCCTTCCGCCGGATGACCAAGGGTTCCAGGGCCAGGCTAATCCGCCCTGGGTGAGTCGGGACCTAAGGCGAGGCCGAGAGGCGTAGTCGATGGACAACGGGTTGATATTCCCGTACCCGCGAAAGAGCGTCCCTGATGAACCTCGTTGTGCTAACCACCCGAACTCGGGGCGGTCTTCGGACCTAACTGGGGGAGCGTGGGAACCTGGCGGGTAGTAGTCAAGCGATGGGGTGACGCAGGAAGGTAGCTGAGCCCGGCCGGTGGTTGTGCCGGGGTAAGCGTGTAGGCCGTGTTGTAGGCAAATCCGCAACACATGAAGGCTGAGACGTGATGCCGAGCCGATTCAGGTGAAGTCAGTGATCCTATGCTGCCGAGAAAAGCCTCTAGCGAGTTCTTAGCGGCCCGTACCCCAAACCGACACAGGTGGTCAGGTAGAGAATACCGAGGCGATCGGGCGAACTGTGGTTAAGGAACTCGGCAAATTGCCCCCGTAACTTAGGGAGAAGGGGGGCCGGAGACGTGAAGCCCCGCGCGGGTGGAGCGTTGTATGGCCGCAGAGAGCAGGGGGAAGCGACTGTTTACTAAAAACACAGGTCCATGCGAAGAAGTAATTCGATGTATATGGACTGACGCCTGCCCGGTGCTGGAACGTTAAGGGGACCTGTTAGCTCTTCGGGGCGAAGCGGAGAACTTAAGCGCCAGTAAACGGCGGTGGTAACTATAACCATCCTAAGGTAGCGAAATTCCTTGTCGGGTAAGTTCCGACCTGCACGAATGGCGTAACGACTTCCCCACTGTCTCAACCACAGGCCCGGCGAAATTGCATTACGAGTAAAGATGCTCGTTACGCGCGGCAGGACGGAAAGACCCCGGGACCTTTACTATAGCTTGACATTGGTATCCGAATTAGCTTGTGTAGGATAGGTGGGAGCCGGTGAAGTCCATACGCCAGTATGGGTGGAGGCAATCTTGAAATACCACTCTGGTTGATTTGGGTATCTAACTTCGGACCGTTATCCGGTTCAGGGACAGTGTCTGGTGGGTAGTTTAACTGGGGCGGTTGCCTCCTAAAGGGTAACGGAGGCGCCCAAAGGTTCCCTCAGCCTGGTTGGCAATCAGGTGTTGAGTGCAAGTACACAAGGGAGCTTGACTGTGAGACTGACAGGTCGAGCAGGGACGAAAGTCGGGACTAGTGATCCGGCACTTGCGAGTGGAAGCGGTGTCGCTCAACGGATAAAAGGTACCCCGGGGATAACAGGCTGATCTTCCCCAAGAGTCCATATCGACGGGATGGTTTGGCACCTCGATGTCGGCTCGTCGCATCCTGGGGCTGTAGCAGGTCCCAAGGGTTGGGCTGTTCGCCCATTAAAGCGGTACGCGAGCTGGGTTTAGAACGTCGTGAGACAGTTCGGTCCCTATCCGCCGTGCGCGTAGGATACTTGAGAAGGGCTGTCCCTAGTACGAGAGGACCGGGACGGACGAACCTCTGGTGTGCCAGTTGTCCCGCCAGGGGCACGGCTGGTTAGCTACGTTCGGAAGGGATAACCGCTGAAAGCATCTAAGCGGGAAGCTCGCTTCAAGATGAGGTATCCCACCCACCTTCGGTGGGGTAAGGCCCCCAGCTAGACGACTGGGTTGATAGGCCGGAAATGTAAGCCCGGTAACGGGTTCAGTTGACCGGTACTAATAGGCCGAGGACTTGACTACTAAGCTGCTACGCGTCCACTGTGCAACTCTCGATGAACGAACAACAGACCACTCGTGTGTGGTGTTGTTTGATATGTCGATAGAGTTACGGCGGTCATGGCGGAGGGGAAACGCCCGGTTACATTCCGAACCCGGAAGCTAAGCCCTCCAGCGCCGATGGTACTGCACTCGGGAGGGTGTGGGAGAGTAGGACACCGCCGGACAA
>NZ_JBHMIR010000080.1:0-3299 GCF_048060285.1 Micromonospora sp. LOL_025
TCCCCGGCGTCGCCATCACCGTCACACCACCGGCCAACGCCAGATCACACTCACCACTGCGCAACGCCTGCACGGCGAGGTGCAGCGCCACCAGCGACGACGAGCACGCCGTGTCCACCGTGACCGCCGGGCCCTCCAGGCCGAACGTGTACGCGACCCGACCGGACAGCACGCTGCCCGAGGTGCCGGTGCCGAGGTAACCGCCCACGCCCTCGGGCAGGTCCTGCACGCCCGAGGCGTAGTCGTGGTACATCAGGCCGGCGAAGACGCCCGTCCGGCTGCCCCGCAACCGCTGCGGGTCGAGACCGGCGGACTCGAACGTCTCCCACGAGGTCTCCAGCAGCAGTCGCTGCTGCGGATCCATCGCCAGGGCCTCGCGCGGGGAGATGCCGAAGAAGTCCGGGTCGAACTCGGCGGCCCCGTACAGGAAGCCACCGTGCCGGGTGTACGACGTCCCGGGGTTGTCCGGGTCGGGGTGGAAGATCCGGTCGAGTTCCCAGCCCCGGTCGGTGGGGAACTCGCCGATGCCGTCGGCCCCGGCGGCGACCAGGTCCCACAGTTGCTGCGGGTTTGTCACGCCGCCCGGGTAGCGGCAGGCCATGCCCACGATGGCGATCGGCTCGTCGACGGTGGTCGCCCGCACGGCGTGCTGCTGGTCGGCGACCTGGCCGGAGAGCTGCTCGTACAGGTGCTCCGACAGGGCGCCGGGGGTCGGGTAGTCGAAGACGAGCGTCGACGTGAGCCGCAGCCCGGTCGCGCTGTTGATCCGGTTGCGCAGCTCGACGGCGGTCAGCGAGTCGAAGCCCAGTTCCCGGAACGCCCGGTCCGCCGGCACCTGGTCGGCGCCGCCGTGACCGAGGACCTGCGCGACCATCCCGCGGACGAGCAGGGCCACCTGCGTCCGCGCCTCCTGCGGGTCGAGCCCGGCCAGCCGGTCGACCCAGGCTCCGGAGCCGGAGCGGCGACGCTTCGTGGCCGGCCCCACCAGGGCCCGCAGCATCACCGGCACCCGGCCCGCAGCGGTCTGCGCCCGCATGGCGGGCAGGTCGACCACGGCCGGCACCAGCGCCGCGCCGCCGTGGGTCAGGGCGGCGTCCCACAGCCCGAGCCCGACCGGGGCGGTCATCGGGACCAGACCGGCCCGGGTCACCCGGGCCCGGTCGGCGTCGTTGATCGACGCGGCCATGCCGTCCGTGTCCCACATGCCCCACGCGAGGCTGACGGCGGGCAGCCCGCGCTGCGCCCGCAGCACGGCGAGGGCGTCCAGGAAGGCGTTGCCGGCGGCGTAGGCGGCCTGGCCGGGAGAGCCGAGCACCCCGGCGACGGAGGAGAAGAGCACGAAGAGGTCGAGGTCCAACTCGGCGGTCGCCTCGTGCAGCCACCAGCCCGCCGTGACCTTCGGGGCCAGCACGTCCGCCAGCCGCTCGGCGGTGATCCCGCTGACCACGCCGTCGTCCAGGACGCCGGCCGTGTGGACCACCCCGGCCAGGCGATCCTCGTCGGTGATCGACCGGACCAGCTCGCCGACCCGGGCGCGATCGGTCACGTCCGTGGCGACCACCCGGACGGCCGCGCCCAGCGCGGTCAGCCGCTCCACCAACTGGTCGGCGCCGGAGGCCGCCGCGCCCTGGCGGGACGCCAGCACCAGCGAACGCACGCCGTACGCGGTAACGAGGTGCTCGGACACCAGGGCGCCGAGCGATCCGGTGCCACCGGTGACCAGGACGGTCCCCCGGCCGAGGGTCGCCGGGGTGCGCGCCTCGCCGGTGGCGCGGACCAGCCGCGGCAGGTACGCCGTGCCCGCCCGCACCGCGAGCTGCCCGCCGACACCCGGGTCGTCGGCGGCTGCGGCGAGCAGGGCCAGCAGGTCGGGGTCCAGGTCGACGCCGGCTTCGAGGTCGGCCAGCACGATCCGGCCGGGGTGTTCCGACTGGGCCGAGCGCAGCAGGCCCCAGACCGCCGCCCCCGCCAGGTCGGTGACGCGGTCGGTCGTGCCGGTGGCCACCGCGCCACGGGTCAGCACGACCAGCCGCGAGTCCGCCAGGGAATCGGCGGCCAGCCACGCCTGCACCGCGCCGAGGACGTCGGCCGTCACCGACCGCGCCGCGCCGGGCACGTCCGCCCCCGCCGCCGCCGGAGCGACGGGCAGCAGCAGTGCCGCGGGAGCGGGGGCGCTTCCGTCCGTCACCGCCGTGACCACCGCCGCGACCTCGGCGTACGCCGGAAGCTGCGGAGCGCCGTCGAGCGGACGGTCACCGACCACAACCCAGTCGTACGCGCCGCCGGGCGCGGCGATCCGTTCGGGCTGCCAGGACACCTCGAACAGCGAGCGGTGCGCCTCGTCGGAGGGCGCCGCCATGCCGGTCAGCTCGCGCAGCGTCAGCGAGTCCACCGACACCACCGGCGCACCCGTCTCGTCGACGGCGACCAGCCGCACGGAGCTGCCGGAGGCGGTGAGGCGGACGCGGAGCGTGCGTGCTCCGACCGCGTGGACCTGCACCCCTTCGAACGCGAACGGCACCCGGGGCCCGCCGCCGGTCTCGTCGGCGGGCAGCAGCCCGACCGGGTGCAGGGCGGCGTCCAGCAGTGCCGGGTGCACCCCGAAGCCCGCCGGGTCCCCGATCACCTCGTCGGGGAGGGCGACCTCGGCGAACACCTCGCCCTCGGCGGTCCACGCCCGCCGCAGGCCCTGGAAGACCGGCCCGTAGGAGAGCCCGTGCTCGGCCACCGTCGCGTACCACCCGGTCACGTCCACCTCGGACGCGCCGGGCGGCGGCCACGCGCCCAGCGTGGGCTCGTCGGCGGCGGGGGTGCCGACGAGGCCGTCGGCGTGCCGGGTCCAGCCCGACTCCGGGTCGTCCTCGGGCTGGGAGTGCACGGTCACCGAACGGACGCCGGTCCCGTCGACGGTACCCACCCGGATCTGCACCCGTACCCCGCCGCCGCTGGCGGGCAGCACGAGCGGGGCGAGCACGGTCAGCTCACGGACACGCGAGGCGCCGACCTCGTCGCCCGCCCGGACGACGAGGTCCACCAGTGCGGTGCCGGGCACGATCACGGCGCCGGACACGACGTGGTCGGCCAGCCACGGATGGGTCGACACCGACAGCCGGCCGGTCAGCACCACCATGTCCTCGCCGGCAACCGACACCGCCGCGCCGAGCAGCGGGTGCCGCGCCACGCCGAGGCCCGCTCCCGAGACGTCGGCCGACTGGCCGACCGGCGGCAGCCAGTACCGCTCCCGGTGGAAGGCGTACGTGGGCAGGTCCACCCGCCGTGCCCCGGTCTCGGCGAACCAC
>NZ_JBHMIR010000081.1:0-3211 GCF_048060285.1 Micromonospora sp. LOL_025
CTGCGCAACTTCGTCGGTGGTGAGTTCGTCGAGGGTGGGCGGCGGTTCGTCAAGTGCAGTCCGGTGACGGGTGAGCCGGTGTTCGAGGTGGTCGAGGCGGATCGGGCGTGTGTGGATGACGCGGTGGCGGCGGCGCGGGGGGCGTTGCGGGGGCCGTGGGGTCGGATGGGGGAGCGGGAGCGTGCGGAGGTGTTGCGTCGGGTTGCCGACGAGTTGGAGCGTCGTTTCGACGACCTGGTGACCGCGGAGGTGGCGGATACGGGTAAGTCGATTTCGCAGGCGCGGACGTTGGACATTCCGCGTGGTGCGGCGAATTTCCGTGCGTTCGCGGAGATCGTGGCGACGGCGCCGACGGAGTCGTTCACGACGGTCACGCCGACCGGGGGTCGTGCGCTGAATTATGCGGTGCGTAAGCCGGTGGGTGTGGTGGCGGTGATCGTGCCGTGGAACCTGCCGCTGCTGCTGTTGACGTGGAAGGTCGCTCCCGCGCTGGCGTGCGGCAACGCGGTGGTGGTGAAGCCGAGTGAGGAGACGCCCGCCTCGGCGACGCTGTTGGCGGAGGTGATGGCCGCCGCGGGGGTGCCCGAGGGGGTGTTCAACCTGGTGCACGGCTTCGGTCCGGATTCGGCGGGGGAGTTCCTGACCCGTCATCCGGGGGTGGACGCGATCACGTTCACCGGCGAGTCGGCCACGGGCAGCACCATCATGCGGGCGGCCGCCGATGGGGTGAGGCCGGTGTCGTTCGAGTTGGGTGGGAAGAACGCCGGGCTGGTGTTCGCGGACGCGGATCTGGATGCGGCGGTGGCGGGGTCGGTGCGGTCGAGTTTCACCAATGGTGGTCAGGTGTGTCTGTGCACGGAGCGGATCTATGTGCAGCGGCCGGTGTTCGAGGAGTTCACGGCGCGGTTGGCGGAGCGGGCTGCCGGGCTGCGGTTCGGGTGGCCTGCGGATGAGGCGACGGTGAACATGCCGTTGATCTCGCGTCAGCATCGGGACAAGGTGCTCGGCTACTACGACCTGGCCCGGGGTGAGGGTGCGCAGGTGTTGGCCGGGGGTGGGGTGCCGGCTTTCGGTGATGCGCGTGATGGTGGGGCGTTCGTGCAGCCGACGGTGTTGACCGGGCTGGGCCCGCAGGCCCGCACCAACACCGAGGAGATCTTCGGCCCGGTGGTGCACGTGGCGCCGTTCGATGATGAGGATGAGGCGTTCGCGCTGGCCAACGGTACGGAGTACGGGTTGGCGGCGGCGGTGTGGACCCGCGACGTCGGCCGGGCGCACCGGGCCGGGGCCCGGCTCGACGCCGGCATCGTCTGGGTGAACACGTGGTTCCTGCGCGACCTGCGGACGCCGTTCGGTGGGGTGAAGGCGTCGGGTATCGGGCGTGAGGGTGGCGTGCACTCGTTGGGTTTCTATTCCGAACTCACCAACGTCTGCGTGGACCTGACATGAGCGTGCAGGCCATCAGGCGCAGCGGCGTGGGGCCCCGTGGCGGCTTCGCGGGCAGCGAGGAGTCGACATGAACGTTGATTACGAGGCGGCGGCCCGGGAACTGGTCGACGCGCGGGACAATGGCACGCCGTGTGCGCCGCTGCGCGGGCGGCTGCTGCCCGAGGGGGACGTCACGTCGGCGTACGTGGTGCAGCAGCTCCAGGTGCGGCAGTGGTTGCAGCGGGGTCACCGCCGGGTAGGCGCGAAGATCGGGCTGACGTCGCGGGCGGTGCAGGAGAGCTTCGGGGTGTTCCAGCCCGATTTCGGGGTGCTGCTGGACGACATGGCGGTGCCCGACGGGGCCGAGGTGGCGATGGATCGGCTGTTGCAGCCCCGGGTGGAGGCGGAGGTCGCGTTCGTGTTGGGCGCGGACCTGCCCGACGAGCGGATCACCGGCGCGGACGTGATCCGGGCGGTGGATCACGTGTTGCCGGCGATCGAGATCGTGGATTCGCGGGTGGCGGGGTGGGACATCTCGATCGTGGACACGGTGGCGGACAACGCCTCCAGCGGCCTGTTCGTGCTCGGCACGACGCCGCGTCGGCTGGCCGACGTGGACCTGCGGTTGTGCGGGATGGTCCTCGAACACGCCGGTGAGCCGGTGTCGGTGGGGGCCGGCGCGGCGTGCCTGGGTAACCCGCTGCACGCGGTGCAGTGGCTGGCGCAGACGATGGCGCGTTCGGGTGACCCGTTGCGTGCCGGTGACGTGGTGCTGTCCGGGGCGCTCGGCCCGATGGTGGCGGTGACGGCCGGGGCGGCGTACGAGGCACGGATCTCCGGCCTGGGCTCTGTCCGCGCGTGCTTCTCGAAGGAGGCGTCGTGACCACCGGCGTAGCGGTGATCGGGTCGGGCAACATCGGCACGGATCTGATGATCAAGGTGCTGCGGTTGTCGGAGTCGTTGCGGATGGTGGCGATGGTGGGCATCGACCCCGACTCCGATGGTTTGGCGCGGGCGCGGCGGTTGGGTGTGGCGACCACGGCTGAGGGTGTGGACGGTCTCGTCGGGATGCCGGAGTTCGCGGATGTGGAGTTGGTGTTCGATGCCACGTCGGCGGGGGCGCATCGGCGCAATGACGCGGTGTTGGCGGCGCATGGTCGGCTGGTGGTGGATCTGACGCCGGCGGCGATCGGTCCGTATGTGGTGCCGCCGGTGAACCTGGACGAGCATCTGGGTGAGCGCAACGTGAACATGGTGACGTGTGGTGGGCAGGCGACGGTGCCGATCGTCGCGGCGATGGGTCGGGTGACGCCGGTGGTGTACGGGGAGATCGTGGCGTCGATCGCGTCGAGGTCGGCGGGTCCGGGGACGCGGGCGAACATCGACGAGTTCACCGAGACCACGGCGCGGGCGATCGAGGTCGTCGGTGGTGCGCAGCGGGGTAAGGCGATCATCGTGTTGAATCCGGCTGATCCGCCGTTGTTGATGCGCGACACCGTCTACTGCCTGTGCGAGGACGTCGATGCGGATCGGGCCGCGATCGCCGCCTCCGTAAAGGAGATGGTGGCGTCGGTGCAGGAGTACGTGCCCGGGTATCGGTTGAAGCAGGATGTGCAGTTTGACCGGGTGGATGCGTATGTGCCGTCGTTGGGTCGGCGGTTGTGTGGGTTGCAGGTGTCGGTGTTCCTGGAGGTCTCCGGGGCGGGGCACTATCTGCCGGCGTACGCGGGGAACCTGGACATCATGACCTCGGCCGCGCTGCGCACGGCGGAACGGCTGGTCG
>NZ_JBHMIR010000082.1:0-3026 GCF_048060285.1 Micromonospora sp. LOL_025
GTGGACGCCGTCGAGGCGCACGGCACCGGCACCACGCTCGGTGACCCGATCGAGGCGCAGGCGCTGCTGGCGACGTACGGGCAGGACCGCCCGGAGGACCGGCCGCTGTGGCTGGGGTCGATCAAGTCGAACATCGGGCACACCCAGGCCGCCGCGGGGGTGGCCGGCATCATCAAGATGATCATGGCGATGCGGCACGGGCTGCTCCCGTCGACGCTGCACGTCGACGAGCCGTCCCCGCACATCGAGTGGAGCGCCGGGGCGGTCTCCCTGCTCACCGAGGCACGCGACTGGCCCGCGGCGGGCCGGCCCCGCCGCGCGGCGGTCTCGTCGTTCGGAGTCAGCGGCACCAACGCACACGTGATCATCGAGCAGCCGCCCGCCGAGGCGGAGCCGACCCGGGGCGAGGGCGCCCCGACGCCCGGCGGGTTGCCGGCCCCGGTGCTGCTGTCGGCCCGGTCCGAGGCCGCCGTCGCGGCGCAGGCTGACCGCTGGGCCCGCTGGCTCGCCGGCGACGGGGAACTGCGCCCCGTCGACGTCGCGTGGTCGTCGACCGTCAGCCGTGCCGTGCTGGAGCACCGCGCGGTGGTCACCGCGACGGACCGGGACGAACTGCTGGCCGGGCTGCGTGCCCTCGCCGCCGGCGAGTCGGCCGCCACCGTGGTCACCGGCACCGGCACGACGCGTACGCAGCTGGCCGTGCTCTTCTCCGGTCAGGGTGCGCAGCGCGCCGGCATGGGCCGGGAGTTGTCCGACCTGTTCCCGGTCTTCGCGACCGCGCTGGACGAGGTGTGCGCGCAGCTCGACCCGCTGCTGCCGCGTCCGCTGCGGGAGGTGCTGTTCGCCGAGGCCGGCTCCGCCGAGGCGGAGTTGCTGGACCAGACGGTGTTCACGCAGGCCGGGTTGTTCGCGGTCGAGGTGGCGCTGTTCCGGCTGGTGGAGTCGTTCGGGATCGTCCCCGACGTGGTCGCCGGTCACTCGATCGGCGAGGTGACCGCCGCGTACGTCGCCGGGGTGCTGTCCCTGGCGGACGCGTGCGCCCTCGTCGCCGCCCGGGGCCGGCTGATGCAGGCGCTGCCCACCGGCGGCGGCATGCTGGCCGTGGCCGCCGACGAGGCGGCGGTGGCCGAGTCGATCGCGGGCCTGACCGACCGGGTGGGCATCGCCGCCGTCAACGGTCCCGCCGCCGTGGTGGTCTCCGGCGCCGTCGACGCCCTCGACGAGGTGGAGCGGCTCTGGCGCGACCGGGGTGTGCGCACCCGCCGGCTCACCGTCAGCCACGCGTTCCACAGCCCGCTGATGGAGCCGATGCTCGACGAGTTCCGCGCGGTCCTGGCGGGGCTGACGTTCCGGGCGCCGCTGCTGCCGGTGGCGTCGAACCTGACCGGGGCGCTCGCCGAACCGCAGGAGATCACCCGCGCCGAGTACTGGGTGCGGCACGTACGGGAGGCCGTCCGCTACGCCGACGGCATCGCCGCCCTGCGCGCCACCGGGGTCGACACCTTCCTGGAGATCGGCCCGCAGAGCGTCCTGACCGCGATGAACGCCGACCTGCTCGCCGAGGACGCGCTCGCGGTGGCCGTCCAGCGCCGGGACCGTCCCGCCCCGCAGGCGCTGCTGCACGCGCTCGCCGCGCTGCACGTCCACGGCGTCCCCGTGACCTGGACGCAGTGGTTCACCGACGCCGGCGCCGCCCGGGTCGACCTGCCCACGTACGCCTTCCAGCACCAGCGGTACTGGCTCGGCGCCGGCCAGGCGCGTACCGCCGACGTGTCCGGCGCGGGCCTCGGCGTGGCCGGGCACCCGCTGCTCGGCGCGGCGGTCACCGTCGCCGGCGCGGACATGGTGGTGCTGACCGGCCGGCTGTCGCTCGCCACCCACGCGTGGCTCGCCGACCACGTCGTCTCCGGCGTGGCGATCGTGCCCGGCACCGCCCTCGTAGAGCTGGCGGTGCGGGCGGGCGACGAGGTGGGCGCGTCGCGGGTGCGGGAGTTGACCGTGGCCGCGCCGCTGGTGCTGCCGGAGGGCGGCGCGGTGCGGGTGCAGGTGCGCGTCGGCGCGGCCGACGAGACCGGCACCCGGGTCGTGGCGGTGCACTCGCAGTCCGAGGGCGACCCGGAGGCCGAGTGGATCCACCACGCGGAGGGCGTGCTGGAGCCCGCGTCGGCCGACGAGCCGGGCGTGGGGGAGTGGCCGCCGGCCGGCGCGTCCGAGGTGGACCTGGCGGGTTGGTACCCGACGCTGGCGGAGCACGGCCTGGCGTACGGGCCGGTGTT
Source organism: Micromonospora sp. LOL_025 (assembly GCF_048060285.1). Classification (NCBI taxonomy): domain Bacteria; kingdom Bacillati; phylum Actinomycetota; class Actinomycetes; order Micromonosporales; family Micromonosporaceae; genus Micromonospora; species Micromonospora sp. LOL_025. The sequence continues at coordinate 2,277 of NZ_JBHMIR010000082.1, forward strand.
CCAGGGGCTGCGTCGGGTGTGGACCGGCGGTGACGACGTGTACGCCGAGGTGGTGCTGCCGGAGGAGGCGGCGACGGAGGCGGCGCGCTTCGGCGTGCACCCGGCGTTGCTGGACGCGGCCCTGCACCCGATCGGGCTGCTGCCGGGCTCGGAGGGGTCGGGCGGGCCGCGGGTGCCGTTCGCGTTCGAGGGTGTGCAGGTGCACGCCGCGGGCGCGGGGGCGCTGCGGGTGCGGTTGACGCGCGTGGACTCGGCGGTGCGGCTCGTCGCGTGCGACGAGTCGGGTGCGGCCGTGGTGTCGGTCGACTCCCTCGTCCTGCGCGAGCTGACCGGAGTGGCCGCGGCGAGCGCCGCGTCCCGCTCGATGTTCGAACTCACCTGGCAGGCCGAGGAGATCGCCGCCGCCGGGAACCTCTCCGGGTGGGCGCTGGTCGGCTCGCCGGCCGCCGTCGACCTGCCGGCGTTCGCCGACGTCGAGGCGCTCGTCGCGGCGGTCGACGCCGGTCGGGCGGTCGCGCCGAAGGGTCTGCTGCTGACGCTCGACGCGTCGCAGGCTGCCGTCCCCGACGCCGTTCGCGCGACGACGTCGCACGTGCTGGCAGTCGTCCAGTCCTGGCTGGCGGCGGACGCGCTGGCGGATTCGCGGCTCGTGGTGCTGACGCGGGGCGCGGTGTCGGTTGGCGCCGAGGACCGGGTGACCGACCTGGCGGGTGCGGCGGTGTGGGGTCTGCTGCGCTCGGCGCAGTCGGA
>NZ_JBHMIR010000083.1:0-2943 GCF_048060285.1 Micromonospora sp. LOL_025
AGGAAGTTCGTCAGGTTGTCGTGGGTCAGCACGACGCCCTTCGGCGTGCCTGTGGAACCGGACGTGTAGATCACGAACGCCGGCCGGGAGGCGTCCACCACCGGCAGCTCGATCGCCTCGGCCGCCTCCACGGCGGGCCAGTCGTCGTCCAGGGCGACCACCCGTACGCCGTCCGGCCGGGGGATGCGTGCGGCGACCTCGCCGACGGTGAGCACGACCCGTGCGCCGTGGTCAGCCAGGAGCATCCGCATCCGCTCCGCCGGCCACGACACGTCCATCGGCGTGTACGCCGCCCCGGCCCGCAGCACCGCCAGGGTGGCGACGAGGGTCCGCATGCTGCGGTCCAGCGCCAGTGACACCACGTCCCCGACGCCGACACCGGCCGAGCGCAGGTAGCGGGCCAGCAGCTCCGATCGGCGTGCCAGCTCCGCGTACGTGACAACCTCGCCGTCGGCGACGCCCGCGACCGCGTCCGGCGTCCGGCGTGCCCACCGCAACACCAGTTCGTGCAGCGGCTCGTCCGGCACCGGGCGGACCGGGCCCCGGCCCCACGCGAGCAGCCGCTCCCGCTCGGCCGTGCCCAACAACGGCAGCCCGGACAACGGGGTCCCGGGTTCCCGCACGCCGGCCGACACCAGCGTGGCCGTCTGGTCCAGCAGGCCCCGCACCCAGTCCACGGAGAAGCCCTCCGCCGCGTGGTCCACCCGCAGCCCGGACCCGTCCGAGGCCACGCTCACCACCAGGTCGACGCCCACCGTCTCGGGGCCCACGGCGGCCACCGGGCCGTCGACCAGGGCCACCGCCACCGGACCCACCACGCCGGCGCCCGCCACCGGCGCGGTCCACGCCGCAGCCACCCGGCCCACCAGCTCACCGAACGCCGGATCGTCCGCCACCCCGACCCGCAGCACCGATCCACCCGAGGGCAGGCCGAGCGCCACCTCCTCCTGACCGGTGTGCCGGGCCAGCACCCCGACGAGGCCCGCCAGCACCACCAGCCCGGCCGGCCCCGGGCCGGCCGGGCCGGGCAGTTCCAGCGTCCGCAGTTGCGACGCCGCCCGGGCCGGCCACACCAGCGGCCGCCGCAGGTCACCCATCAGGTCGAGGGCCTCGTGGTCGGCACCGGGCCCGGCGACACCCGTGGTCGGGGCCCGACCACCGACGAACCCGACGGACATGGGTCAACCTCCGATCAGGACCGCGCCACCCGCAGGGGGTACGGCCGGGTCACGAAATCCGGGAACCGGTGGGCGCGCCCACGGCGTGAGGAGTACGGGTGCGGGTTCAGCCGGTGGCGGCGGCCGGGGCGGGCCCCGTCTCGAGGAAGCGCAGCATGTGCGCGCCCAGCTCCTCGGCGAGGGTGAACGGGATCAGGTCGGTGCGGATGGTGATGCGCAGCAGGGCGTCGGTGTCCCGGGGGATCGCCTCGACCGTCAGCCCGCTCATCACCTCCCGCGCGTACGGCTCGACGACCTCCTCGGTCCGGCAGCCGGGCAGTTCCAGCGGAAGGACCACGTTGTCCTGGTAGGCGAAGCCGGGGATGCTGGCGACCACCTCGCCGGGCAGGCCGACGGCCGGGTCGGCGGCGGTCTCCGAGAAGGGGATGTCCTGGGCGGCCATCAGCTCGTCGACGGTCTGCTGGACGTGCCGGAGCAGGTCCGTCTCCGGCCGGAACCGGACCCGGACGCAGTTCGAGTTGATCCGGGTGGTGAAGGCGGAGTCGAGGATGCGGCTGCCGCGCCTGGCCACGATCATCAGCAGGCCGATGTCGTCCTGCTGGTGGATGGCGCGCAGCGCGGAGGCGTACGCGGCGACGAAGTAGCTGGAGCGGCTGAACCGGCGTTCCCGGGCGGCCCGGTCCCAGCGCCGCATGACCTCGCCGGGAACGGTGACGATGTGTCCGGCCTTGGGGCCCCAGGCCAGCGCCTGCTCCAGGGGCGCCTGAGGTGCGCCCCGGCCCTGGCGGGGCAGCCCGCGCAGTTGTTCGCGCCAGTAGGTCCGCTGCGCGTCGAGGTCGGCGGCGTCGCGCAGCCGGGTGTACTCCTCGTACGACTGGCGCAGCGTCGGCGCCGGCCGCGCCCACACGGGGGCCGCGCCCGACAGCCGGGCGGCGTAGGCGTGGCTGAGGTCCCGCACGAGCAGTGCGTGGGACCAGCCGTCGAAGGCGATGTGGTGGATGCCCACGCCGAACAGGACCCGCCCGGTGGACTTCTCCCGGATCAGGGCGGCCCGCCAGTTGCGGCCCTGGGTGTAGTCGAGTGGCTGCTGCACGGCCTCGGCGAGCTGGTCGAGGGCTTCCTGCTCGCTGGTGGCGTCGGTGAGCAGTCGCAGCTGCGGCATGCCCGGGTTCGGCGGGACGAGCGCGACCGGCGGTTCGACGCGGCGGTAGCGGGCGTGCAGGGCCTCGTGCCGGCGGTGCACGTCGCCGAGCGCCGCCATCAGCGCCCGCAGGTCCAGCTCACCCTCGATCCACCAGGTGGTCGGGCAGACCAGTTCGAAGGGGAGCCAGACGCACTTGGCGACCGACAGGGTCAGCGGGACGGGCTTCGACGGGCCGGGGCGACCGGTGGCGGGCGCCTCCGGTTCGGCCTGAGGGCGTCGGGGCGCGGTGGTGAGCCACTGGGCCAGGCCCTGCGGTGTGGGGGTGCGGTGGATCTGCGAGACGGGCACGACGACGTCGGCCGCCTCGTCGATGCCCGCCGCCACCGCCGCCGACTGCAGGGACGTGCCGCCCAGGTGGAAGAAGCCGTCGCGCGCGCCGACCCGGTCCAGCCCGAGCACCGTCGCGAACACCCCCGCGACGAGGCGTTCGGAGTCGGTGGCCGGCTCGGTGTACGGCACGTCGAGGTCGGGGCGTTGCGCGTCGGGTGCGGGTAGCGCCCGTCTGTCGATCTTTCCGGTGCCGCCGACGGGGAACCGGTCGAGGACCATGATCACGGCGGG
>NZ_JBHMIR010000084.1:0-2748 GCF_048060285.1 Micromonospora sp. LOL_025
GACGAGATCCGCACCCCGGAGTACTGGGTGCGGCACGTGCGCGAGGCCGTGCGCTACGCCGACGGGGTCACGGCCCTGAAGACCGCCGGCGTCGACACCTTCCTGGAGATCGGCCCGCAGAGCGTACTGACCGCGATGGCGGCCGACGTGCTGCCCCAGGATGACGGCGTGCTGGCCGTCGCCGTGCAGCGTCGGGACCGGCCGGAGACGCAGGCCCTGCTGCACGCCCTGGCGGAGCTGCACGTGCACGGGACTCCCGTGTCCTGGACGCAGTGGTTCGCCGAGACGGGCGCGCGCCGTGTCGACCTGCCCACGTACGCCTTCCAGCACCAGCGCTACTGGCCCGCCGCCAACCGGGCGCGTACGGGCGACGTGTCCGGGGCCGGGCTCGGCCGCACCGAGCACCCGCTGCTCGGCGCGGCGGTGGACCTGGCCGGCGACGACGAGATGGTGCTGACGGGCCGGCTGTCGCTGGACACGCACCCCTGGCTGGCCGACCACACGGTCTCCGGGCTGACGCTGGTGCCGGGCACCGCCCTGGTCGAGCTGGCCGTACGGGCCGGCGACGAGGTGGGCCTCTCCCGGCTGCGGGAGCTGACCGTGGCCGCCCCGCTGGTCGTCCCCGGCACGGGAGGCGTGCGGATCCAGGTGCGGGTGTCCACGTCGGAGTCGCCGCAGCGTCCCGTCGCCATCTACTCTCGCCCCGACGACGACCCCGAGGCGGGCTGGACCCGGCACGCGGAGGGCGTGCTGGAACCGTCCACCGCTGACGAGCCCGACCCGGTCACCTGGCCCCCGGCCGGCGCGGCGGAGGTGGACCTGGCGGGCTGGTACCCGACGCTGGCGGAACACGGCCTGGCGTACGGGCCGGTCTTCCAGGGGCTCCGGCGTGCCTGGACCAGCGGCGCCGAGGTGTACGCCGAGGTGGTCCTGCCGGACGACGCCGCGACGGAGGCCGCCGGGTTCCGGGTGCATCCGGCGCTGCTGGACGCCGCCCTGCACCCGATCGGGCTGCTGTCGGGTGCGGAGCAGTCGGGCGGGCCGCGGGTGCCGTTCGCGTTCGAGGGTGTACAGGTGCACGCCTCGGGCGCGGGGGCGCTGCGGGTACGCCTGACCCGCGACGGCTCCGGCCTGCGGCTGGCCGCGTACGACGAGGCGGGCGCGCCGGTCGTGTCGGTGGACTCCCTCGTCCTGCGGGAGCTGACCGGTGTGGCCGCGCCGGGCGCGGCATCGCGGTCGCTGTTCGAGCTGCGGTGGCCGGCCGTGGAGACGACCCCCGGCGGGGACACCTCCGGGTGGGCGCTGCTGGCGGGCGGCCGGAACATGCCGGCCGACCTGGCGGCGCGGGCCGGGCTGGTCGCGTACCCCGACGTGGCGACGGTCGCGGGGGAGGAGTCCGTCCCCCGGACGCTGCTGCTTCCGGTGTTCCCCGCGTCCGGGGCGCTGACGGAGACGCCGGAGTCGGTCCGGGCGGCGACCTCGGAGATGCTGGCGACGGTGCAGTCCTGGCTGGCTGCGGACGCCCTGTCGGAGTCGCGGCTCGTGGTGGTGACCCGGGGTGCCGTGTCGGTCGGTGACGAGGACCGGGTGACCGACCTGGCCGCTGCGGCCGTGTGGGGCCTGCTGCGCTCGGCGCAGTCGGAGCACCCGGGTCGCCTCGTCCTCGCGGACGTCGACGGCGAGCCGGATGCCGCGCTGGTGGCCCTCCTGGACGGCGCGCTGCGCGAACCGGCCGCGACCGGCGGCCAGCTGGCGGTCCGTAACGGCGCGGTGTACTCGCCGCGCCTGGTCCGGGCCGGCGTCACGGTGGCGGAGATGCCGGTCGTGGGTGACGGTGCGGTGCTGGTGACCGGCGGTACGGGTGCGCTGGGCGCGTTGGTGGCGGAGCATCTGGTGTCGGTGCACGGGGTGCGGTCGCTGGTGCTGGTGTCGCGGCGTGGCCCGGAGGCCGCCGGTGCGGGCGAGTTGTCGGAGCGGCTGACGGCGTTGGGTGCGTCGGTGCGGGTGGTCGCGTGTGACGTGACGGACCGCGACCAGGTCGGCGCGCTGGTTGCCGGGATCGCAGCCGAGGGCCGGCTGGCGGGTGTGGTGCACACCGCCGGTGTTCTGGACGACGGGGTGGTCGAGGGGCTGACCGTCGAGCGTCTGGCGGGGGTGTTGGCGCCGAAGGTGTCGGCGGGTTGGCTGTTGCACGAGGCGACGGCGTCGCTGGACCTTGATTCGTTCGTGGTGTTCTCGTCGGTGGCGGGGGTGTTGGGTTCGCCGGGGCAGTCGGCGTACGCGGCGGGCAATGCGTTCCTGGACGGGTTGGCGGTGTACCGGCGGCAGCTGGGGTTGCCGGCCGTCAGCCTGGCGTGGGGGATGTGGGACACCGCCGGCATGGCGGCGTCGATCGACGAGGCGGACCGGGCGCGCTCGGCGCGGGCGGGTCTGACGCCCATGAGCGCCGAGGTCGGGTTGGAGCTGTTCGACGCCGCCCTGGGCGCCGGCCGGGCGGCCCTGGTGCCGGCCGTGATCGACGTGCCCGCGCTGCGGGCGGCGGCCTCCGGCGGCCCCGTGCCGGCCGTGCTGCGCACCCTGATCGGCGTGACCAGCACCCGCCGCCAGGCGGGGCAGGGCGGTGGCGGCTGGGCCGATCGGCTCGCCGGGCTGACCGAGGACGAGGGCCGGACCCAGGTCGACGTGCTGGTGCGGGGCCTGGTCGCGCAGGTGCTGGGGCACGGTGGCGCGGAGGCGGTGCCGGCGGAC
>NZ_JBHMIR010000085.1:0-2561 GCF_048060285.1 Micromonospora sp. LOL_025
TGGACGGCGTACCTCGGTCAGGCCGGTGCCCGGCCGCGCGTGGTCGACCTGCCCACCTACGCCTTCGACCATCGGCGCTACTGGATCAATGTCGCGACGCGCTCCTACCGTCCCCCCGCCGCCCGGCGTACCGCCGCCGACGAGGACTTCTGGCGGGCGATCGAGGCGGAGGACCTGACGACCCTCGCCGAGAGCCTGGCCGTCGACGCCGACGCCCCGCTCGCGGACGTGCTGCCCGCGCTGTCCACCTGGCGACGCCGCCGGGACGCCGAAGCGGCCCTCGACTCCTGGCGCTACCGGGTGACCTGGCAGCCGCTCACGGATGACGCCGCCCGCGCCGAGGCGACCGACTTCCTGCTCGTCGTGCCGGCCGACGCCGACGCGGCCGTGACGGACTGGGCCGCCGCACTCGGCGCCGCCGGCGGGCGGATTCTCGAAGTCGACGCCGCCTGCGACCGGAAGCGGCTCGCCCACGACCTCGTCGAGGCGTCGGCCGGCCGCGACGGGGACGTGCTGCCCGTGCTCTCCCTGCTCGCCTTCGACACCCGGCCGTACGCCGGTGCCGCCTCCGTGCCGACGGGCCTCGCCGGCACGGTCACGCTCGCGCAGGCGCTCGGGGACGCCGGGATCACCGCCCGGCTCTGGATCGCCACCCGTGGCGCGGTCTCCGTCGGCTCCCGGGACCGGCACGTCGACCCCGTGCAGGCCATGGCGTGGGGCTTCGGCAGCGTGCTGCGCGCCGAGCACCCGCACCGGTGGGGCGGGCTCGTCGACGTCCCCGAGCAGCCCGACCAGGGCGTCGTGCGCATGCTCCGGACGCTGATCGCCGGCACCGGTCGGGAGGACGAGGTCGCCCTGCGTCGCAACGGCGGCCACGCCCGCCGGCTCGTTCGCGCGGCGTACGGGGACACCGGCCCGCGCCGTTCCTGGATGCCGGGCGGCACGGTGCTGATCACCGGCGGGACCGGGGCCCTCGGCCGGCACGTCGCCCGCGCCCTGGCCGCCGAGGGCGCCGAACACCTTCTGCTGGTCAGCCGGCGGGGTGGCGAGGCACCGGGCGCGGCCGTGCTGGCCGAGGAACTCGCCGGGCTCGGCAGCCGGGTCACCCTCGCGTCCTGCGACGTGGCCGACCGGGCCGCGCTCGCGGCGCTGCTCGACTCGATCCCCGCCGAGCTTCCGCTGAGCGCGGTCGTGCACACCGCCGCCGCCCTCGACGACAACGTCGTCGACGCGATCAGCGTCGACCAGCTGGCCACCGCCCTGCGGGCGAAGGTCGACGCCGCGCGCAACCTGGACGAGCTGACCCGAGGCATGGACCTCTCCGCCTTCGTGCTCTTCTCCTCGCTCGCCGGCCTCATGGGCGCCGCCGGGCAGACCACCTACGCGCCGGGCAACGCCTTCCTCGACGCGCTGGCGCAGCGGCGTCGTGCGGAAGGGCTGCCGGCGACCTCGCTCGGCTGGGGCCTGTGGGCCGACGGCGGGGTGAGCGCCGGTGAGTTCGAGCAGCGGCTGAGGCGTACCGGCTTCGGCGCGATGGCACCGGAGACGGCCGTACGCGCCCTCACCCGGGCGCTGGACCGCGACGAGACGTACCTCGTGGTGGCCGACATCGACTGGGCCCGGGTGGCCGCCGCCGGCGGTCGGCGCCCCCACCCGCTGGTCCGGGATCTTCTGGCCGAGGCCGGCGCGGCGGGAACCGCCGACGCCCCCGTGCCGGCGGCCGACCTGCGCCTCCGCCTGGCGGGGATGTCCGGCGCGGAGCAGCTGCGCGCACTCGGCGAACTCGTGCGTGCCGAGGTCGCGGCCGTGCTGGGCCACGAGTCCGCCGAGCGGGTGGCACCGGATCGGGCCTTCCAGGACCTCGGCTTCACGTCGCTGGCGGCGGTCGAGCTGCGCAACCGGCTCGACGCGGCGACCGGCCTCGCGTTGCCGACCACGCTCGCCTTCGACTACCCGAACTCGGCGGCGCTGGCCGGGCACATCCACGCCGAGTTGCTCGGCGGGCAGGCCCTTCCCGCCCCCGCCGCCGTCACCGGCCCCGTCGTGGACGACGACCCGATCGTCATCGTCGGCATGGGCTGCCGTTTCCCCGCCGGCGCCGAGTCCCCGGAGGGGCTCTGGGAGCTGCTGACGGCCGGCGTCGACGCGATGTCGGACTTCCCGACCAACCGGCACTGGGACCTGGGGTCCCTGGCCGGAACCGACTCCTACGTCTCGCGGGGGGCGTTCCTGGCCGACGCGGGCGGCTTCGACGCGGAGTTCTTCGGCATCTCGCCGCGTGAGGCGCTGGCCATGGACCCGCAGCAGCGGCTGCTGCTGGAGGTCGCCTGGGAGGCGTTCGAGGACGCCCGGATCGAGCCCCTCGCGCTGCGCGGCAGCCGGGTCGGGGTGTTCGCCGGCACGAACGGGCAGGACTACGAGACCGTCGTGCGTCAGGCCGGGGAGTCGCTCGCCGGGTTCGGTGCGACCGGCGCCTCGGCGAGCGTGTTGTCGGGTCGGGTGGCGTACTCGTTCGGTTTCGAGGGGCCGGCGGTGACGGTGGACACGGCGTGTTCGTCGTC
>NZ_JBHMIR010000086.1:0-2423 GCF_048060285.1 Micromonospora sp. LOL_025
AGCGAATCCAGGTGCGCGCACACCTCATCCAGCGCGGCGGCGAACACCGGGAACTCGCCGCACAGCTCCCGACCCATCCCGGCGCGCTGCGCACCCTGACCCGAGAACAACAGCGCGAGCTGGCCGCGAGCGGCGGCGAAGCCGGTCACGACGGCCCCGGAGGGCTCACCCGCCGCCACCGCCGTGAGGCCCGCCAGCAGCTCGTCCCGGCTCACACCGGACACGACCGCCCGGTACTCCAACGCCGACCGCGACACCGCCGACGACCAGGCCACGTCCACCGCGCGCAGCTGCCCGTCCGCCGACAGCCAGCGCGCCCACCGGCCGGCCTGCGCCGACAGCCCGACCGCGTCGCGGGCGGACAGCAGCACCGGCGCCACCGGCGGCACGGCGTCGGCGACGATCTCACCGTCGACCACCTCGGCGGGCGGCTGCTCGATGATCACGTGCGCGTTGGTGCCGGAGATGCCGAACGACGACACCGCCGCCCGGCGCGGCCGGTCCACCTGCGGCCACGGGGTGGGCTCGGTCGCGAGGGCCACCGCCCCGGAGGCCCAGTCGATGTGGGGCGACGGCTCGTCCACGTGCAGGGTCGGCGGGACGAGGCCGTGCCGCATCGCCATGATCATCTTGATCACGCCGGCCACGCCGGCCGCCGCCTGGGCGTGGCCGATGTTCGACTTGATCGAGCCGAGCCACAGCGGCTCCCGGCCCTGCCGGTCCTGCCCGTAGGTGGCCAGCACGGCCTGCGCCTCGATCGGGTCGCCCAGCGTCGTTCCCGTGCCGTGCGCCTCGACCACGTCCACATCGGACGCCGACAGCCGCGCCGACGCCAGGGCCTGGCGGATCACGCGCTGCTGCGACGGGCCGTTCGGGGCGGTCAGCCCGTTCGACGCGCCGTCCTGGTTCACGGCGCTGCCGCGTACCACCGCCAGGATGCGGCGGCCCTCGCGCCGGGCGTCGGACAGCCGCTGCACGAGCAGCACGCCGACGCCCTCGGACCAGCCGGTGCCGTCGGCCGAGGCCGCGAACGACCGGCACCGGCCGTCGGCCGACAGGCCCCGCTGCCGGGAGAACTCCACAAAGGTGCCCGGGGTCGCCATCACCGTCACGCCACCGGCCAGGGCGAGGTCGCACTCACCGCTGCGCAGCGCCTGCACCGCGAGGTGCAGGGCCACCAGCGACGACGAGCACGCCGTGTCGACGGTGACCGCCGGGCCCTCCAGGCCGAACGTGTACGCCACCCGGCCCGACAGGACGCTGCCCGAGTTGCCCGTGCCGATGTAGCCCTCGACCTCGGGCGTCTCCATGAGCCGCGTCGAGTAGTCGTGGTAGATGACGCCCGCGAACACGCCGGTCCGGCTACCCCGCAGGCCCGTCGGGTCCAGGCCCGCCGACTCGAACGTCTCCCACGACGCCTCCAGCAGCAGGCGGTGCTGCGGATCCATCGCCAGGGCCTCGCGCGGCGAGATGCCGAAGAAGCCGGGGTCGAAGTCCGCCGCGCCGTACAGGAAGCCACCGTGGCGGGTGTACGAGGTGCCGGCGTGGTCGGGATCCGGGTCGTACAGCGACTCCAGGTCCCAGCCCCGGTCGGCCGGGAACTCCCCGATGCCCTCCCCGCCGGTGCTGACCAGCCTCCACAGCTCGTCGGGAGACTCCACGCCGCCCGGGTAGCGGCAGGCCATGCCGACGATCGCGATCGCCTCATCGGCGTCGCCGGTCGTCGACTCGTCGGCGGCGACGACGCCGGGCCGGGTGCCGGCGAGTTCCGCGTACACGTGGGCCGCCAGGGCCTGCGGGGACGGGTAGTCGAACACCAGGGTCGAGGTGAGGCGCAGGCCGGTCGCGCCGTTCACCCGGTTGCGCAGCTCGACGGCTGTCAGCGAGTCGAAGCCCAGGTCCTTGAACGCCCGGTCGGCCGGCACCGCCTCGGCGCCGCCGTGCCCGAGCACCTGCGCGACCAGGCCCCGCACCAGCTGGTCGACCTGCGCAAGGCCGTCCTCGGCACCGAGGCCGGCGAGCCGGTCGGCCCAGCCGCCGGCGCCCTGTCCGGCGCGGCGGCGCGTCGTCGCCACGTCGACCAGGTTGCGCAGCATCGGCGGTACGACCGCGCCGGAGGCCGCCGCCCGCAGCGCGGGTACGTCGATCACGGCCGGCACCAGCACCGCCCGATCGGCCCCCACCGCGGCGTCGAACAGCTCCAGTCCGGTGCGGGCGTTCATCGGCCGGAGTCCGGCGCGCGCCGTCCGGGCCCGGTCGTTGCCGCCGACCGTGGCGGCCATGCCGGCGGTGTCCCACATCCCCCACGCCAGGCTCACCGCCGGCAACCCGAGCTGCCGCCGGTACACCGCCAGCCCGTCCAGGAACGCGTTACCCGCCGCGTACGCCGACTGCCCCGGCGAACCCAACACCCCCGCCACCGA
>NZ_JBHMIR010000087.1:0-2154 GCF_048060285.1 Micromonospora sp. LOL_025
GGGGTGGCCGCGATCGAGGTCGCCCACGGCGACGGGTTGGCCGGTTCCAGTGTGAACTACGGTCACGGTGCGGCCAGTGACGCCGAGTGGATTTCGGCGGCGGCCGAGGTGATGACGTCGGCGAAGCTGACGACGTTGTTGCTGCCGGGGATCGGCACGATCGCGGATCTGAAGGCGGCGAAGGCCCTCGGCGTGACGAGTGTGCGCATCGCCACCCACTGCACGGAGGCGGACATCTCCGCGCAGCACATCGCGTGGGCGCGGGAGAACGGCATGGACGTGGCCGGGTTCCTGATGATGTCGCACATGAACGACCCGGTCGGTTTGGCCGGGCAGGCGAAGTTGATGGAGTCGTACGGGGCGCACTGCGTCTACGTCACCGACTCCGGCGGCCGCCTACTCATGTCCGATGTGGCCGAGCGGGTGGACGCGTACCGGCAGGTGCTAAAGCCGGACACGCAGATCGGTATCCACGCCCACCACAACCTGTCCCTCGGTGTGGCGAACAGTGTGGTCGCGGTCGAGCACGGCCGCATCGCTGGCGACGGCCCGCTCGGTTCCCCGTCGGGGCGCACGGTGCGGGTGGACGCGTCGCTGGCGGGGCAGGGCGCCGGGGCCGGCAACGCGCCGCTGGAGGTGTTCGTGGCCGTCGCGGAGTTGCACGGTTGGCAGCACGGTTGTGACGTGTTCGCCCTGATGGACGCCGCCGACGACATTGTGCGGCCGTTGCAGGACCGGCCGGTGCAGGTCGACCGGGAAACCCTCTCCCTCGGCTACGCGGGGGTGTATTCGAGTTTCCTGCGGCATGCCGAGCGGGCCTCGGACAAGTACGGGGTGGACGTGCGCTCGATCCTGGTCGAGTTGGGTCGCCGCCGCATGGTCGGCGGGCAGGAGGACATGATCGTGGACGTGGCACTGGACCTCGCCGGCAAGGAGAAATCATGATCGGGCCGGACACCGCCGGTATCGCCGAGCGCCTCGGCGTGGCGGCCGACACCGCCACCGCCATCGCGCAGTTGGCCGCCGAGACCGGCCTGGACGTCGACGCCGCGTACGCGGTGCAGACCGCGTTGATCCAGCGTCGCCTCGACCGCGGCGAGCTCCTGGTGGGGTTGAAGATGGGGCTGACCAGCAAGGCGAAGATGGCGCAGGTCGGCGTGGACGAGGTCATCTGGGGTCGCCTCACCGACACCATGCGCGTCCCCGACGGCGGCACCCTCGACGTCGGAGCCTTCATCCATCCCCGGGTGGAGCCGGAGGTGGCGTTCCTGCTCGACCGCCTCCCCGAACCCGGCGAACCGGTCGGTGACTTCACCGACGCCGTCCGCGCGGTCGCCCCCGCGATCGAGGTCATCGACTCCCGCTACGCCAACTTCACGTTCTCCCTGCCGGATGTCATCGCCGACAACACCTCCGCCGCCGCGTTCACCATCGGCCCCTGGTCGCCGGTGCCCGACGGCCTCGACAACCTCGGCGTGCTGCTGGAGATCGACGGACGCGTCACGCAGGTCGGCTCCACCGCCGCGATCCTCGGCGACCCCCGCCGCGCCCTCGACGAAGGCATCCGCCTCGCCGGCCGCCACGGCGTACGCCTACGCGAAGGCTGGGTCTTCCTCGCCGGCGCCGCCACCGCCGCCGTCCCGCTGCGTCCCGGCGCCCACGTCCGCGCCGTCGTCGAACACCTCGGCACCGCCACCCTGCGAGCATCGGCATGACCACAAGCCACGGCACGACCGCGAGCCACGGCACGACCGTCGGCCACGGCACGGGCGCCCAGGCGCACGTCGTCGCCGGCAAGGCCGTCCCCCGCGGGGCGTTCCCCCACGTCAAGGTCGCCGGCGGCTTCGTCTTCGTCTCCGGCACCTCCTCACGCCGACCCGACAACACCTTCGCCGGCGTCGAGGTCGACGAGTTCGGCACCACCAACCTCGACATCCGCGCACAAACCAGAGCCGTCATCGACAACATCGCCGACCTGCTGCGCACCGTCGGCGCCGACCTGACCGACCTCGTCCAGGTCACCACCTACCTCGTCAACATGAACGACTTCGGCGGCTACAACCAGGTCTGGGCCGAGTACTTCGACGCCACCGGCCCCACCCGCACCACCGTCGCCGTGCACCAACTACCCCACCCGCACCTGCTCATCGAGAT
>NZ_JBHMIR010000089.1:0-1697 GCF_048060285.1 Micromonospora sp. LOL_025
CTGCCGGAGTACATGATCCCGGCCGAGTTCGTCGCCGTGGAGGCGATCCCGCTCAACGCCAACGGCAAGGTAGACCGGGCCGCCCTCTGGGACGCCGCGGTGCCGGCGCACCGGCAGCACGTCGCCCCGGCGACGGAGCTGGAGGAGCGGTTGGCGGAGATCTGGAGCCGGGTGCTCCAGGTGGAGCAGGTCAGCACCCAGGAGAGTTTCTTCGACCTCGGCGGGCACTCCATCAGCGCCATCGCGCTCGTGGGCGCGCTGCGCGGCGCCGGTCACCCGGTCTCGGTGCGCGACGTCTTCGTGCACCGCACCGTCGCCGCCCTGGCGCGGCACCTCGCCGGCGGGAACGACGTCGAGGCGGCGCCCGCCTTCCGGGCGGTCGCCCCGTTCAGCCTGCTCGACGACGCCGACCGGGCCGCCCTGTCCGCCGGGCTCGCCGACGCGTACCCGTGCGCGCAGGTGCAGCTCGCCATGCTGGTGGTCACCCTCTCCGACTCGGAGCGACGCACCTACCACAACGTGTCGGCGTTCCCGATCCGCGACGAGCACGCCTTCGACGGCGACGCGCTGCGCCGGGCCGTGCGGACCGTCGTGGACCGGCACGAGATCCTGCGTACGTCGTTCGACCTGACCGGTTTCTCGGTGCCGATGCAGCTCGTGCACGCCGAGGTGCCCGTCGACGTCACGCTGCTCGACCTGCGCGACGGCACGGACGAGGAGGCCGAGAGCCGGCTGCGGGCGTACCTGGCCGCCGAGCGGTCCCGGCCGTTCACCCCCGACCAGGTCCCGCAGATGCGCATCGCCGGGGCGGCCGGCCGCAACCACACGTGGTGGTTCGTGCTGACCATGTCGCACGGCATCCTCGAGGGCTGGAGCCACCACTCGCTGCTGATGGAGATCCTCGACAACTACCGCAGCCTGCGCGACACCGGCGCGCCGGCCACGTTCGAGGCGCCCCCGGTCCGCTACGCCGACTTCGTGGCCGGCGAGATCGAGGCGCTGGCGTCGGCCGAGGACCGCGACTACTGGCAGGGCGTCGTCGCCCGGCCGGTCTTCGAGCTGCCCGCCGGCTGGGGCGAGGACGAGTCGGTCCCGGAGTACGAGTGCGGCACCCGCGTCCCCCTGCACGACCTGATGGACGACCTGCGCGAGCTGGCCAGCCGTACCGACACGTCGCTGAAGAGCGTGCTGCTGGCCGCGCACCTGAAGGTGATGAGCCAGCTCACCGCCGAGCCCGTGTTCACCAGCGGGCTGGTCAGCCACGGCCGGCCCGAGGTGACCGGCGCCGACCGGGTCTACGGGATGCACCTGAACACGCTGCCGTTCGTGCACGACGCGGGCGCGCGGACCTGGCGCGAGCTGATCCGGGGCACGTACGCCGGGGAACTGGAGCTGTGGCCGCACCGCCGCTACCCGCTGCCGGCCGTGCAGCGACTCGGCGACGGGCGCCGGCCGATCGAGATCCTCTTCAACTACCTCGACTTCGAGCAGGTCGACACCGAGCGGGTCGACTTCGACGACGCGATCTACGAGGCCAGCGGCGAGTTCGGCCTGCACGTCTCCACACTCGGCGGCGTCCTCAACATCCTGGCCCGGCCGCACCAGGTCAGCTACCCCAACGTCCTGCGCCTCGGTGGCATGTACCGGGCGGTGTTGGAGGCGATGGTCGCCGACGTGGACGGTGACGCGTCGGTGGT
>NZ_JBHMIR010000090.1:0-1371 GCF_048060285.1 Micromonospora sp. LOL_025
TCAGCACTCGATCACGTTGACGGCCAGTCCGCCGCGTGCCGTCTCCTTGTACTTCACCTTCATGTCCGCGCCGGTCTCGCGCATCGTCTTGATGACCTTGTCCAGCGAGACGTGGTGCACCCCGTCGCCACGCAACGCCAGCCGGGCAGCCGTGATCGCCTTGATGCTAGCCACGGCATTGCGCTCGATGCAGGGGATCTGCACCAGACCACCGACCGGATCGCAGGTCAGCCCGAGGTTGTGCTCCATACCGATCTCAGCGGCGTTCTCCACCTGCTCAGGCGTGCCACCCAACGCCTCGGCCAACCCGGCAGCCGCCATCGAGCACGCCGAGCCCACCTCACCCTGACAGCCCACCTCGGCCCCGGAGATCGACGCGTTCTCCTTGAACAACACACCGATCGCCCCCGCCGCCAACAGGAACCGCACCACCCCCTCCTCACAGGCACCCGGCACGAACCGCGTGTAGTAGTGCAGCACCGCCGGAATGATCCCGGCCGCCCCGTTCGTCGGCGCCGTCACCACCCGCCCACCCGCCGCGTTCTCCTCGTTGACCGCCAGGGCGAACAGCGTCACCCAGTCCATCGCCCGCAGCGCATCAGCCGGGTCGGACTCCGTCTCCAGGCTGCGACGCAACTCGGCGGCGCGGCGCCGAACCCTCAACCCGCCGGGCAACACCCCGTCACGCGAGCAGCCCCGCTCGACGCACTCCCGCATCACCCGCCAGATCTCCAACAGACCGGCGCGCACCTCACCCTCACCGCGCCAGGAAAGCTCGTTGGCCAGCATCACCCCGCTGATCGACAGCCCCGTCGACGCGGTCACCCCGAGCAACTGCGCACCCGTGCCGAACGGATACCGCACCCGCGTGGCGTCCGGCCTGATCCGGTCCGCCCCGGCCGCCGCCTCGTCCACCACGAACCCGCCACCCACCGAGTAGTACGTCCGCACCCGCAGCTCCACACCCCGATCGTCGTACGCGACGAACGTCATCCCGTTCGGGTGGTACGGCAACGACCGACGCCGGTGCAACACCAGATCACGGTCCGGATCGAAACCGATCACGTGCGCGTCGAGCAGACCCAACCGCCGCTCGGCCCGGACCCGGGCCACCCGCGCCTCCACCGAATCGGTGTCGACGGTCTCCGGGGCCTCACCGGCCAACCCGAGCAGCACCGCCCGGTCGCTGCCGTGGCCGTGCCCGGTGGCGCCGAGCGAACCGAAGAGTTCCGCCCGCACGCGGGCGGTGCCGGCCAGCAACCCGTCGGCCTTCAGCCCCGCCACGAACGTCCGGGCCGCGCGCATCGGCCCCACGGTGTGGGAGCTGGACGGCCCGATGCCGACACTGAAGAGATCGAAAACGCTGATCAT
>NZ_JBHMIR010000091.1:0-1368 GCF_048060285.1 Micromonospora sp. LOL_025
TTTTGATCGTCCCCAGCCGGGGACCCTCGGTCGCCCGGCCCGGTATGACTGCCTGCCCCTGTCGTTTGGATGATCCGGGGGGTGTTGTCGCCGGGTCGGGTGGCGTCGGCGGACCGCTGATAGGGACACGGCCACCCGTGTTGGGGTAGGTCTCTTCGTAACGTGGCTGCCGGCAGTCCGACGCCTGGATCAGCGGCCGAGGCCACGGGATCGATGCGTGGAGGCGGGTCTGGTGAACGACGGATACGGCGTCTACCTCGGCTTGGACGTCGGCAAAGGTGATCACCACGCGGTCGGGTTGGCACCGGACGGCAAGCGGCTGCACGACGCGGCGTTGCCGAACACGGAGGCCCGGCTGCGGCAGTTGTTCGACAAGCTCGCCCGCCACGGCCGGATTCTGGTGGTGGTCGACCAGCCGGCCTCGATCGGCGCCCTGCCGGTCGCGGTGGCTCGGGCTTGCGGTCATCAGGTGGCCTACCTGCCCGGCCTGGCGATGCGCCGCATCGCTGACCTGCACCCCGGTGCGGCGAAAACCGACGCCCGCGACGCCTACGTGATCGCTGACGCCGCCCGCACCCTGCCGCACACGCTGCGCCGGGTCGACGTCGGCGACGAAACGCTGGCGGAGCTGGAGGTCCTGGTCGGCTTCGACGACGACCTCGCTGGCGAAGCCACCCGGGTGTCCAACCGGATCCGTGGCTTGCTCACTCAGATCCACCCCGCCCTGGAACGGGTTCTCGGCCCGAAAGTCCACCACAAGGCCGTGCTGGAACTGCTGTCGCGCTGCGGGGGACCGGTCGGGCTACGCAAGGCCGGACGTCGCAAACTCCTGTCCGTCGCCCGACCTCACGCCCCACGCATGGGTGAACGCCTCGTCGAGCAGATCATGAACGCCCTCGACGAGCAGACCGTCACCGTCCCCGGCACCCAGGCCGCGGAGACGATCCTGCCCCGCCTGGCTGACAGCCTCCGAGATGTCCTGCGACAACGTGACCAGGTCGCCGGCGAGGTCGAGAGGATCCTCGATGCGCACCCTCTCGCTTCGGTCCTGACCTCGATGCCCGGCATCGGTGTCAGGACCGCCGCCCGGATCCTGCTCGAAGTCGGCGACGGCACCGCCTTCCCCACCCCCGGCCACCTCGCCGCCTACGCCGGCCTGGCACCCGTCACCCGACGATCCGGCAGCAGCATCCGCGGCGAACATCCACCCCGCGGCGGCAACAAGAACCTCAAACGGGCCTTCTTCCTCGCCGCGTTCGCCGCCTTGGCCGACCCCGTCAGCCGCGCCTACTACGACCGCAAAAGAGCCGAAGGCAAACGCCACAACGCCGCCCTCATCTGCCTCGCCCGACGCCGCTGCGACGTCCT
>NZ_JBHMIR010000092.1:0-1291 GCF_048060285.1 Micromonospora sp. LOL_025
CCACCACGTCGGTCAGAGGCTCCGCGTCGTCCACGGAGACCGCCCCACGCGTCAGCCACCACAACCGGCCCTGGATCTCCGTGACGGCCAGCGCCTGCGCCACCGCCAGCGCCTCGACCACACCCGCACCGGCCAGCGACAGCAGCGAGACCAGCCCGGCGACCGGCTTCCCGGCCTCCACCGCTGCGGCCAGCCGGCGCGCGATCTCGTCCCGCTCCAGCGCGTCCAGCACCACCGGGACCACCTCGGCGCCCCGCTCCGCCAGCCCTGCCAGCAACGGGTGGTCCTCCTGTCCGGGGAGCATCAGCACCAACCAGGAGCCGGTCAGGGTCTCGTTCCCGGTCACGTCCTGGCGTCGCCACACCACCCGGTAGCGCCAGGAGTCCACCGTCGACCGCTGCTGTGCGGCCCGCCGCCACTGCGCGAGCTTCGGCAGGACCGCGCTGAACGGTTCGTCCGCGCCGACGCCCAGCTCACCGCCGACCACGTCGGGATCGCCGGACTCCACGGCCGCCCAGAACCGCCCGTCGAGAGCCTCGCCGTGCGCGTCCCGGCGGGCCGAGGGCGCCGCCTCGGGCCAGTACCAGGTGTGGTCGAAGGCGTAGGTGGGCAGGTCGACCACGCGCGGCCGGGCACCGGCCTGACCGAGGTACGCCGTCCAGTCGACCGGCACACCCGCGACCCACAACTGCCCCAGCGCCTCGGTCAGCGCGGCGACCTCCGCCTGGCCCCGCCGCGACGCCGGAATCCGCCGCACCGCGGCATCCGCGACGATCTCCGCCACCATCGCCGTCAACGTCGCGTCGGGGCCGACCTCCAGGAACGTGTCCACGCCCTGCGCCCGCAGCGCCGCCACCCCGTCGGCGAACCGCACCGGCCGCCGCACGTGCCGCACCCAGTACTCCGGATCCACCAACTCCAACGGGTCCGCCACCGCACCCGTCACATTCGACACCACCGCGACCCGCGGCACCCGCCAGTCGAGCCCCGCCACCACCGACCGGAACTCGTCCAGCATCGGCTCCATCAGCCGCGAGTGGAACGCGTGACTGACCGACAGCTCCTTGACCCGCCAACCCCGCTCACGGCAGGCAGCCACCACCGAGGCCACCTCGCCCGCCACACCCGACACCACCACCGACGCCGGACCGTTCACCGCCGCCACGTCCACCGCCGCACCGGTCGCACCGATCAGCTCACCGACCGACTCCTCCGACGCACCGACCGCCGCCATCACCCCACCGGCCGGCAACGCCTGCATCAACCGACCCCGCGCCCCCACCAACACACA
>NZ_JBHMIR010000093.1:0-1267 GCF_048060285.1 Micromonospora sp. LOL_025
TGCCCTTCCCCTCGTAACGTGGAGGCCAGAACTTGAGGGATAGAGGTTCATGGCTGAGACGAGACGCCGGTTCGATCCGGAGTTCCGCGCGGGCGCGGTCCGGATCGTGCGGGAGACCGGGAAGTCGATCGCGCAGGTAGCGCGTGATCTGGGGATCAACAGCGGCACCCTGGCCAACTGGGTGCAGCAGGATCGTGCCGCTCGTGGCGAAGCCGCTGCCGGGCAGCTGGCCGAGGACGAGCGCGCCGAGCTGATGCGGTTGCGGCGGGAGAATGCCGAGTTGGCGATGGAGCGTGATGTCCTCAAGCGATCTGTGGTCCTGTGGGTCAAGGAAGCGACGGGCCGGTGAGCGTGGCCGCCTTCATCGCTTCCCAGAGGACCGAGCACGACGTGCCGCACGCGGTGGCCTGCCGGGCCCTGGGGGTGTCCGAGTCGTGGTTTTACAAGTGGCGCAACCGTCGGCCGACACCCGGCCAGGACCGTAGGACCAAGCTGACGGAGGCAGTTCGGCGCGTCTTCGACGCCTCGGGCGGCACCTACGGCAGCCCACGCATCGGCGACGAGTTGCGCGAGCAGGGCTGGCGGGTGTCGGACAACACGATCGCCCAGCTCATGGTCGAGCTGGGTCTGGTCGCCAGAGCGAAACGACGCCGGCGTGGGCTGACCCGACAGGGCAAACAACCAGCCGCCCCGGACCTGGTCAAGCGTCAGTTCACCGCGCCCGCGCCGGACGTGGCCTGGTGCGGCGACATGACGGAGATCGCCACGCAGGAGGGCAAGCTCTACCTCGCCACCGTCATCGACCTGTACTCCCGACGGATCCTCGGCTACGCCATGGGCGAACGGCACGACGCCGGCCTGGTCGTGGCGGCGTTGAACATGGCCGCGGTCACCCGCGGCGGCGACGTCGCAGGGGTGATCTTTCACAGCGACAGGGGCAGCGAATACTGCTCGGCCGACTTCGCCCGGGCGTGCGCCCGCTGGAAGGTACGCCAGTCGATGGGGCGGGTCGGGTCGTGCTTCGACAACGCCGTGGCCGAGGCCACCTTCTCCACCATCAAGGTCGAGTACATCCACCGTCACCAGTTCCGCACCCGTACCGAGGCCCGGCTGAAGATCGCCACCTGGATCACCGACTTCTACAACCGCCGACGCCGCCATTCTGTCTGCAACGGACGCTCACCGATCGACTACGAACGATCAACTACACACGTCCTGGAGAACCAGGCCGCATAACCGAGTCCTCCACGATTCCAGGGGATTGACA
>NZ_JBHMIR010000094.1:0-1227 GCF_048060285.1 Micromonospora sp. LOL_025
CGCCTCGGTGGCATGTACCGGGCGGTGTTGGAGGCGATGGTCGCCGACGTGGACGGTGACGCGTCGGTGGTGTGCCTGCCGGCGGGTGAGTTGCCGGTGGTGTTGGTCGACGGGGCGTCGGCGGTGGCGCCGGTGTCGCGTTCGGTGCTGGCCGAGTTCGAGGCGCGGGCGGCGGAGGTGCCGTCGGCGGAGGCGGTGTCGGTGCCGGGCGACCGCTCGGTCGACTTCGCGGGCCTGGACGCGCGGGCGGAGAATGTCGCCCGCTGGTTGGCCGGCCGGGGTGTGGGTGCCGGTGCGGTGGTGGGTGTGCTGCTGGACCGTGGTGTGGAGTTGGTGGCGTCGATGTTGGGGGTGTGGAAGGCGGGTGCGGCGTTCGTGCCGGTGGACCCGTCGTACCCGCCGGGCCGCATCGCCGCGATGCTCGCCGACGCGGGCGCCCGGGTCGCGGTGACCTCGCACCGGTACGCCGACCGGTTCGCCCCGGTCGGCGTGGAGGTGGTGCGCGTCGAGGAGATCGGGGAGACGGACGCGCCGCTGCCGGTGCGCGCCACGGGTCTCGACGGGCTGGCGTACGTGATTTTCACGTCGGGGTCGACGGGTCGGCCGAAGGGTGTGCAGGTGACGCACCGGGGGTTGGCGAATCATGTGCGGTGGGCGGCGGGTGAGTTGGTGTCGCGTGGTGCGGGTGGTTGTGCGGTGTTCTCGTCGGTGGCGTTCGACTTGCAGGTGCCGAATCTGTGGGCGCCGTTGGTGGCGGGTCAGCGGGTGGTGATGGTGGGTCAGGATGTGGATCTGGCCGAGTTGGGTGCGGTGTTGGCGTCGTCGGGGCCGTTCAGTTTCTTGAAGTTGACGCCGGGTCATCTGGAGATTCTTGGTCGGCAGTTGTCGGATGAGGCGTTGGCGTCGTTGGCGGCGGTGGTGGTGGTCGCGGGTGAGGCGTTGCCGGCGGCGTTGGCGAACCGGTGGCTGGGTCTGTTGGGTCCGGGCGGTCTGGTCAACGAGTACGGGCCGACCGAGGCGAGTGTGGGTACCTGCGTCTTCCCGGTGGTGGGCGAGCAGGCGGGTCCGGTGGTGCCGATCGGTCGGGCGTTGCCGGGCATGACGATGTACGTGTTGAACCGGGATCTGCACCTGTCCCCGGTGGGTGTGGTCGGCGAGCTGTATGTCGGTGGTGTGGGTGTGGCCCGTGGCTACGCGGGTCAGCCGGCGCTGACGGCGGAGCGCTTC
>NZ_JBHMIR010000095.1:0-1167 GCF_048060285.1 Micromonospora sp. LOL_025
AGGAGCTTGACCGCCAGTTAGCGGCTGGCGTGTCTCATCACAGTCCTGCCATCTCCGCACCGGACCGGACCTCGCGTCCCCACGGTGAGGAGAGAACGCATGTCCATGCTGGCAGATCTGGTCGAGGTCGTCATCGGCGTCGACACGCACAAAGACACCCACACCGCCGCCGTGCTCGACACCCGCACCGGCGGGGTCCTGGCCCGGGCCACGGTGAACACCAACCCGGACGGCTACGCCGAGTTGATGGCCCTGGCCGAGCGGCACTCGGGGCTGCGGGCGTGGGCGTTGGAGGGCTCGGGCGGCTACGGCGCTGGCCTGGCCCGGCACCTGGCCGACGCCGGCGAGCTGGCCGTCGAGCTGGACCGTCCGCTGCGCCCGGCTCGCCGTGGCGGGGCGAAGTCCGACCCGATCGACGCCGAACACGCTACCCGCGACGCCCTGGCCCGCACCCGCCTGGCGCAACCCAAGACCGGCCCCGAACGGGCGGCGTTGCAGGCACGGCTGACCGCTCGTCGGGCCGCCGTGGAGGCCAGCGCCACCGCTCAGCGGCAACTGCACGCGATGGTGATCACCGCCCCCGAGGCGGTGCGGGCCCGCTTCCGCGGCCAGAGCACCCGAGCCATGCTCACCACCGCCATCCGCCTACGCCCCACCAGCAACGCCGACGTCGACGTGTTCACGAGCCTGACCGTGCTGCGCGACCTCGCCCGCCGGGCCCGTTTCCTTGAGGCCGAAACCACCGCACACGAGAAGGCGATCCGGACGATCGTGCGCTCCTGGCGACCGGACCTGCTCACTCTCACCGGCGTCGGACCGATCGTCGCCGCGACCGTGCTCACCGCCTGGTCCCACCCCGGACGCTGCCACAACGACGCCGCGTTCGCCATGCTCGCCGGCGCCGCCCCCATCCCCGCCTCATCCGGCAAGACCGTCCGCTACCGCCCCAACCGCTCAGGCGACCACCAACTCAACCGCGCCCTGCACACCGTCGTCCTGACCCGCCTCCAACGCGACGAGCCACCCGCGCCTACGCCGAGCGCCGCCGCGCCCAAGGCAAAACCGACCGAGAGATCAAACGCTGCCTCAAACGCTACGTCGCCCGAGACCTCTACCGACGCCTCGAAAACCCACCCCAGCCACTTGACGCGCCATAGGAGCGTCCCC
>NZ_JBHMIR010000096.1:0-1098 GCF_048060285.1 Micromonospora sp. LOL_025
GTGAAGACGGTTTGGATGAGGGGTGGGGTGTGGCGGTCGCGGGTGGGTTGGGTGTGTTCGACGAGTTTGTCGAAGGGGATGTCCTGGTGGGTGACGGCGTGCATGAGGACGGTGCGGGAGTGGTGCAGGAATTGGCGGAAGGTGTGGTGGGGGTGGATGTCGACGGCGAGGGGGAGGGTGTTGACGAAGAAGCCGATGAGTTTTTCGGCGTCGGGGTCGGTGCGGCCGGTGAGGGGGGTGCCGATGACGACGGGGTTCTGGGTGGTGTAGCGGTGGATGAGGAGTTGGAATGCGGCGAGGAGGATGCCGAAGGGGGTGGAGCCGGTTTGGGCGGCGAGGGTGGTGAGGGTGGTGGTGGTGTCGGGGGCCAGTTGGCTGTGGTGGATGGCGGTGGGGCCGGGTCCGGTGTCGGGGCGGGGCCGGTCGGTGGGTGGGTGGCAGACGGGTGGGGCGTCGCGTAGTCGTGCGGCGAGTTGTTCGAGGTGGTGTTGGGCGTCGGTGGTTTGCCAGTGGTGACGCTGGCGTTGGGCGATGTCGGCGTACTGGGTGTGGAGGGGTGGTAGTGAGGGGGTTCGGTGGTGGGTGAGGTCGGTGTAGAGGTGGTGGAGTTCGGTGTGGAAGAGGCCGACGGACCAGCCGTCGAGGACGATGTGGTGCCAGGTGAGGCAGAGGACATGCGTGGTGGGGGTGAGTTGGAGGACGTGGCTGCGCAGTAACGGGCCGGTGGTGAGGTCGAACGGTTGGTCGAGTTCGGCGCGCAGGATGTCGTGGATGTGGTGGTCGTGGTGGTCCGGGTTGATGTGGGTGAGGTCGTGGCGGGTGCTTTGGTGGGTGGTCGGCGGGTGGATGATCTGGACGGGGATGCCGTCGTGTTCGGTGAAGGTGGTGCGCAGGACTTCGTGTCGGTGGATGATCTCGGTGATGGCGGTGTCGAGGTGGTCGAGGTTGAGTTCGCCGTCGATGTGCCAGGCGGTCTGGGTGTTGTAGGCGGTGGATTTCGGGTCGAGGGTGTGCAGGAACCACAGGCGTTGTTGGGCGAACGACAACACCCGACCCGGCGACGACGCCACACCGGCCGGCAGCACCGGATCCGGCTCG
>NZ_JBHMIR010000097.1:0-1088 GCF_048060285.1 Micromonospora sp. LOL_025
TGGAGCCGCTGGTGGTGGCGGGTGATGCTGGGGATGCGGCTTGTGTGATGTTCACGTCGGGTTCGACGGGTCGGCCGAAGGGGGCGTTGGCGTCGCATCGGGCGATCGTCGGCACCGTCGTGGGGCAGGATTTTGTTGATCTCGGGCCGGATCAGGTGTGGTTGCAGTGTGCGCCGGTGTCGTGGGATGCGTTCGCGTGGGAGTTCTGGGGTCCGTTGTTGAACGGGGCCGTTTGTGTGTTGCATCCGGGTCAGCGGCCGGAGCCGGCGCGGATCGCCGAGTTGGTTGCTCGTCATGGGATCACGACGTTGTTCCTGTCGACGGGGTTGTTCAATCTGATGCTCGATGAGTTTCCGGAGACGCTCGCCGTGGTGGGGCAGGTGATCACGGGTGGTGAGGCGGCTTCGGTGGAGCATCTGGCTCGGGCCTGTCGGTTGCCTGAGTTGCGGTTGGTGCATGCTTATGGGCCGGTGGAGAGCATGATCTTCACGAACTGTCATCGGATCGAGTCGCCTCCACAACATGCGCCGGTGCCGGTCGGTGCGCCGTTGGTGAACCGTCGTTGTTATGTGTTGGATGAGCGGTTGCGGCCGGTTCCGGTGGGTGTCACGGGTGAGTTGTATGTCGCCGGTACGGGGTTGGCGGATGGTTATCTGCGTCAGGCGGGGTTGACGGCTGAGCGGTTCGTCGCCGATCCCTTCGGTGGTGCGGGTGCGCGGATGTATCGCACGGGTGATCTGGCGCGGTGGACGCGCGACGGCATGGTGGAGATCATCGGTCGGGCTGACGACCAGGTGAAGATTCGGGGGTTCCGGATCGAGCCGGGTGAGGTCGCCGCGGCTCTCGCCGCGCAGCCCGGCGTCGGTCGGGTGGCTGTCGTGGTTCGTGAGGACCGGCCCGGTGACAAGCAACTCGTGGCCTACCTGACCCCGGCAGCCGGCACGCAGTCGGACCTGGTGGTGGCCGACCTACGCCGCGCCGCCGCCGCGACGCTTCCCGCCCACATGGTGCCCGCCGCCTTCGTGCTGCTCGACCGGCTACCACTGACCGCCAACGGCAAACTCGACAGGACAGCACTACCCGCCCCG
>NZ_JBHMIR010000098.1:0-1052 GCF_048060285.1 Micromonospora sp. LOL_025
TCCTCTACGAGGCGTTCGAAGGGCAGATCCTGGTTCTCGTACGCGGCCAGATCGGTGTCACGAACCCGGGTCAACAGATCATTGAAGCTGGGATCGCCCGAGACATCGGTACGCAGCACAAGGGTGTTCACGAAAAAGCCGACCACCTCGTCCAACGCCTCGTCGCCCCGCCCCGCCACGACCGTGCCGATCGGAATGTCGGTGCCGGCACCCATCCGCGACAACATCGTCGCCAAGGCCGCCTGCACCACCATGAACATCGACACCCCCGCAGCACGCGCCAACCGCAGCATCGCCTCATGAGTGCGACCGTCCAACGTGAACGGCACCACCCCACCCCGATGACTCGCCTGCACCGGACGAGGCCGATCCGTGGGCAACTCCAACACCTGCGGCACACCAGCCAACGCCGCCCGCCAGAAACCCAACTGCCGCGACAACAAACTCTCCGGATCACCAACATCACCAAGCAGCTCCCGCTGCCACAACGTGTAATCCACATACCGCACCGGCAACGGCACCCAACCCGGCGCCTCACCAACCGCCCGCGCCTGATACGCCGTCGCGACATCCCGCAACAACGGCCCCATCGACGCACCATCCCCAGCAATGTGATGAATCACCACCACCAACACCTGAGACCCACCAACCGGACGCAACAACCACGCCCGCAAAACAACATCATTCGCCAGATCAAAAACATGACCCGCCGCCGACTCCACCGCCTCAGACACCTCACCAGGCGCCAAATCCCGAACAGTCAACACCGGCCGCACATCATCAAGAACCACCTGATACGGCTCACCATCAACAGTCCGATACACCGTCCGCAACGCCTCATGCCGACCCACCACATCCGCCAACGCCGCCGCCAACACCCCCGGATCCAGATCACGATCCAACCGCAACGCCACCGGAATGTTGTAAACCGCACTCGGCCCATTCAACTCATCGATAAACCACAACCGACGCTGCGCAAACGACAACGGCACCACACCCACCACACCCGTCGCCACCAACGGAGGCCGCACCGGCACACCAGCCAACTCACG
>NZ_JBHMIR010000099.1:0-1047 GCF_048060285.1 Micromonospora sp. LOL_025
GGGCCGGTTGTGGTGGCTGACGCGTGGGGCGGTCTCCGTGGACGACGCGGAGCCTCTGACCGACGTGGTGGGTGCTGCGGTGTGGGGTTTGGGTCGGGTGGTGGGTGTGGAGGTGCCGTTGCGGTGGGGTGGTTTGGTGGATTTGCCGGGGGTTTTGGGTGGGGGTGTGTGGGGTTGGTTGTGTGGGGTGTTGTCGTCGTCTGGTGGTGAGGATCAGGTGGCGTTGCGGTCGTCGGGTGTGTTTGTGCGGCGGTTGGTGCGTGCGGGTTCTGTGGGTGTTGCGGGTGCGGGTGCTGGTTTCCGGTTGTCGGGGACGGTGTTGGTGACGGGTGGTACGGGGGCGTTGGGTGCGCGGGTGGCGTTGTGGGCGGTGGGTGTGGGTGCGGAGCATGTGGTGTTGGTGAGTCGGCGTGGTGGTGGTGCGCCGGGTGTGGGGGATTTGGTGGGGCGGTTGGAGGGGTTGGGTGCGCGGGTGTCGGTGGTGGCGTGTGATGTGGCGGATCGTGGTGCGGTGGCGGGGTTGTTGGCGGATTTGGTGGGTCGTGGTGAGCGGTTGCGGGCGGTGGTGCATGCGGCGGGTGCGGCGCAGTTGAGGCCGTTGGGTGAGGTGGGTGTGGGTGAGGTGGAGGAGGTGTTGCGGGCGAAGGTTGGTGGTGCGGTGGTGTTGGATGAGTTGACTGCTGGTGTGGATCTTGATGCGTTTGTGGTGTTTTCGTCGATTGCGGGGGTGTGGGGTTCGGCGGGTCAGGTGGGGTATGCGGCGGCGAATGCGTTTTTGGATGGGTTGGTGGTGTCGCGGCGTGGGCGTGGGTTGGTGGGGACGTCGGTGGCGTGGGGTCCGTGGGCTGAGGCGGGTATGGCGGTGGGGGTGGCGGGGGAGCAGTTGAGTCGGCGTGGTTTGCCGGGGATGGCTCCGGAGTTGGCGGTGGTGGCGTTGCAGCGGGTGTTGGATGGTGGTGAGGGTCAGGTGGTGGTGGCGGATGTGCGGTGGGATCGGTTCGTGCCGTCGTTCACGGCGTTGCGTCCGTCCCGCCTGTTCACCGACAT
>NZ_JBHMIR010000100.1:0-1013 GCF_048060285.1 Micromonospora sp. LOL_025
GGTAGCGCCCGTCTGTCGATCTTTCCGGTGCCGCCGACGGGGAACCGGTCGAGGACCATGATCACGGCGGGGACCATGTAGGGCGGGAGCACGGCGGCGGCGTGCTCCCGTAGTTCGGCGGTGACGGGGAGGCGACCCTCGCGCCCGGTGACGTAGCCGACCAGCCGGGCGGTGCCGTGGTCCTCGCGGCGGGTGACGACGGCGGTGCCGACGTCGGGGTGCTGTTCGAGGACGGCCTCGATCTCGCCGAGTTCGATGCGGATGCCGTTGACCTTGACCTGGTGGTCCATCCGGCCGAGGATCTCGAGTGCTCCGGTGGCGTTCCACCGGCCCAGGTCGCCGGTGCGGTAGGCGATCCCGCCGCCGTACGGGTCGGTGACGAACCGTTGGGCGGTCAGGTCGGGTCGGTTGAGGTAGCTGTCGGCGACCCCGGCGCCGGTGATGAGGATCTCGCCGGGCACGCCCATGGGGACGAGGCCGAGCGCGCCGTCGACGACGCGGATCTGGCGGTTGGGCATGGGCCGGCCGATCGGCACGTACGCGCCGCCCCAGCCCGCCGACGCGTCGAACCACGTGCACGCCACGGATGCCTCGGCGGGCCCGTACGCGTTGATCAGGCGGGCGCCGGCGGCCGTCCACCGTCGGGCCATGCGGGGCGGGATCGGCTCCCCGGCGAGGGTCACGCACGACATGCTCGGGCAGTCGGCCGGGTCCACGGCGGCGAGGTTCGTGGGTGGGCAGAACGCGTGGGTCGCCTGCTCCTTCGCGATCAGGTCGGTGAGGCGGCGGGCGTCGAGGAGATCGTCGCGGGAGCTGACGACGACGCGGGCGCCGGAGGTCAGCGCGGTGTAGATCTCGCCCAGGGCCACGTCGAAGACCGGGGCGCAGCAGTGCAGCATCCGGCTGTCCGGGCCGACCGCGCATTCCTCGCGCATCCAGGTGAGGAAGTTCGTCAGGTTGTCGTGGGTCAGCACGACGCCCTTCGGCGTGCCTGTGGAACCGGACGTGTAGAT
>NZ_JBHMIR010000101.1:0-984 GCF_048060285.1 Micromonospora sp. LOL_025
CTAGACGAGTAAGTCCTAACGGCCCCGGGGCTGCGGCATAGGCGAAGGGTGTTGAAGATCCGTTTGTGACGACAGACCTCAACACCCTTCTGACCGCACTGTACGTGAAGATCGACGACTGGCTTGGACGGCCGCCCAGGACCGGGCGGCCATCGAAGCTGTCCGACGCGGAGTTGCTGACCCTGGCGGTCGCGCAGGTGCTGCTCGGGGTGCGTTCCGAGGCCCGTTGGCTGCGGTTCGTCCCCGGGCATCTGCCCGGGGCGTTCCCGTACCTGCCAGGGCAGTCCGGCTACAACAAGCGCCTACGGGCGGCGGTGCCGCTGCTCAAACGCGCCATCCGGGCGGTCGCTGCGGACACCGACCTGTGGTCGGACACGACCTGGGTGGTGGACTCCACCCCGGTGGAGTGCGGCCGGTCGAGGCCGACGGTGAAACGGTCCGACCTGGCGGGGTGGGCCGGTTACGGCTACTGCGCTTCGCACTCGAGGTTCTTCTGGGGCCTGCGCCTGCATCTGGTCTGCACCCCGTCCGGTCTGCCGGTCACCTGGGCGCTGGCCACGCCGAAGCTCGACGAGCGGCAGGTCCTGGCCGCGGTCCTCGATCACGACCCCGAGCTCGTTGCTGACCGTCCGGGCCTGCTGATCGTGGCGGACAAGGGGTACGTCTCGGCCGAATTGGACCGGTGGCTGGCCGAACGTGGGGTGCGGTTGCTGAGACCGTCGTACCGCAACCGCACCCCACGCCGCGACGAGCACCTGCTCAAGCCTGTCCGCCAGCTGATCGAGTCGGTCAACGACACATTGAAGGGCCAACTCGACCTTGAGCTACACGGCGGTCGCAGCATCGATGGAGTCACCGCCCGAGTCGCGCAGCGAATCCTCGCCATGACCGCCGCGATCTGGCACAACCGCGCCACCGGCCAACCCGTGACCAGGTCCCTGATCGCCTACGACCACTGACCCGACTTCGGACTTACTCGTCTAG
>NZ_JBHMIR010000102.1:0-956 GCF_048060285.1 Micromonospora sp. LOL_025
GGTGCGGTGTTCGTGTTCCCGGGTCAGGGTGCGCAGTCGGCGCGGATGGCCGCCGGTCTGGTGGGTCGTACGCCGGTGTTCGACGCGCGGCTGGCGGAGTGTCAGCGGGCCCTCGCGCCGTACCTGGACGTGGACCTGGTGTCGGTGTTGACGGGTGATGACGAGTCGTGGTTGGCGCGGGTCGAGGTCGTGCAGCCGGTGCTGTGGGCCGTGGGTATGGCGCTGGCGGCGGTGTGGCAGCACGCGGGGGTGGCCCCGGTTGCGGTGGTCGGTCACTCGCAGGGTGAGATCGGTGCGGCGTGCGTGGCCGGGATTCTCAGCTTGGAGGACGCGGCGAAGGCCGTGGCGTTGCGGTCGCGGGCGCTGACGGTGCTGCGGGGCACCGGCACGATGGCGTCGGTGGACCTGTCGGCCGACGCGGTGGCCGCGCGGCTGTCCGCGTTCCCGGGCGTGGGGGTGGCGGCCGTGAACGGTCCGTCGACCGTGGTGGTGTCGGGTCCGCCGCAGCCGGTCGCCGACCTCGTCGAGGCGTGTCAGGCCGAGGGTGTGCGGGCGCGGTTGATCCCGGTGGACTACGCGTCGCATTCCGCCGCCGTGCAGGAGGTCGCCGAGCAACTGCGCGCCGACCTGGCCGACGTGAGCCCGCAGCAGGGCCACACCCGGCTCGTGTCGACGTTGACCGGGGACTGGGTCGACCCGGCGTCGATGACGGCGGACTACTGGTACGACAACCTGCGGCAGACGGTGCGGTTCGACCCGGCCGTCCGCGTCGCCGTGGCCGCCGGGCACACGACGTTCGTGGAGATCTCCCCGCACCCGGTGCTGGCGATGCCGGTGACGGCGATCCTCGACGACACCGGCGCCACCGGGCACACCCTGGGCAGCCTGCGCAGGGGTGACGACGACGCGACGCGGCTGCTGACGAACCTCGCCACCGCCCACGCCATCGGCCTGCC
>NZ_JBHMIR010000103.1:0-953 GCF_048060285.1 Micromonospora sp. LOL_025
GTGACGGTCTCATGCCCCACCACCACCCGACAATGCCTGACCAGCAACTCCACACTGCCAACCCAATGACACCCACCATGCACCCCCACCTCCTGCGGGGTGCCCTAGGGGTGCCTCGCCAATGACCACCGATGGGAAACTCGGACCCCGCCGGAAACACCCCACCCCGGCCACACCCCACCCGGGAGCAAACCCATGCACTTCTCCGTACTCGGCAGCACCGAAGTCACCAACAACGGCCACCACCTCGAACTCGGCGGAATCAGACAACGCGCAATCCTCGGCTACCTCCTCCTCAACGCCAACAAAGTCGTCGCCACCAGCCAAATCCTGCACGCCATGTGGGACGGCAACCCACCCCCCACCGCCCGCAAAATGGTCCAGAACGCCGTCTCCGGCATCCGCCGCATGCTCACCCACAACACCGACCCCACCACCAACCCCACCCTGCGCACCCACCCACCCGGCTACCAACTACGCATCGACACCGAAACCATCGACCTCTACCGCTTCCGCCGACTCGTCCGCGAAGGCCGCAACGCCACCACCAACGGCAACCCCCACCGCGCCGCCCAACTCCTCAACGAAGGACTCACCCTCTGGCGCGGACGCGCCCTCGCCGACCTCGTCGAAACCGGCACCTGCTGGTCAGAACTCGCCGCCATCGAAGACGAACGCCTCTCCGCACTCGAAGACCGCCTCGACGCCGAACTCGCCTGCGGCCGACACCGCGAAATCACCCCCGAACTCGAAATCCTCACCGCCACCGAACCCATGCGCGAACGCCTCTGCCACCAATTCATGCTCGCCCTCTACCGCAGCGGCCGCCAAGTCGACGCCCTACGCGTCTACCGACGCACCCGCGAAGCCCTCGTCGACGGCCTCGGCCTCGAACCCGGCCGCAGCCTCCAAGAACTCCAACAACGCATCCTCGAACACGACGCCAAAATCCA
>NZ_JBHMIR010000104.1:0-931 GCF_048060285.1 Micromonospora sp. LOL_025
CCGGTGCGGTTCGCCGACGGGGTGGCGGCGCTGCGGGCGCAGGGCGTGGACACGTTCCTGGAGCTCGGCCCGGACGCGGTCCTCACCGCCATGGCAGCCGAGGCGGACGCGGCCGACGACGTGCGGTACGTCGCCACGCTGCGCCGCAACCAGCCCGACGTCACCACCCTCACCAACGCCGTCGGGCAGCTCTGGGCTGCCGGCGTGGCCGTCGACTGGGCGGCGTACCTCGGCCAGACCGGCGCCCGGCCGCGCGTGGTCGAACTGCCCACCTACGCCTTCGACCGGCAGCGCTACTGGCTGGAGGACCCCCGGCCCGCCTCGGCTCCGGAGGGCGCCCACGCCCCGTCCGACGAGCAGTTCTGGGCGGCGGTCGAGTCCGGGGACCTCGGCGTGCTCGGCGACGAGTTGGCGGTGGGCGCGGACGAGCCGTCCACCGCGCTGCTGCCCAAGCTCGCCCGCTGGCGGCGGGCCACGCAGCAGCGGGCCGCCGTCGACTCCTGGCGGTACCGGGCGACGTGGCGTACGGCTGCCGTGCCGGAGTCCGCGACGTTGGCGGGGACCTGGCTGCTGCTGATGGCGCCGGGGCAGGAGGACCACCCGGTGGCCGCGGCCCTGGCCGCCCGGGCCGACCGGGCGGTCCCGGTGCTGGTCCCTGCCGGCGCCGACCGCGAGCGGGCGGCGCGGCTGCTGCGGGAGGCGATGGGGACCGACGACCGGGACGCCCACGTGGTGTCCCTGCTGTCGCTGGCCGACCCCCGGGAGTCGGTCGCTTCCGGGGAGGCGGCCACGGTTCCGGCCGCCGCCGAGGTGTCGACGGCGCTGTCCGTGGTGCAGGCGCTGACCGACGTCGGCGGGACGGGCCGGTTGTGGTGGCTGACGCGTGGGGCGGTCTCCGTGGACGACGCGGAGCCTCTGACCGACGTGGTGG
>NZ_JBHMIR010000105.1:0-847 GCF_048060285.1 Micromonospora sp. LOL_025
GGGCCGGGCCGGTGGTCAGCCGGCGAGGATGATGTTGTGGAGGTTGGCGATGCCGGAAGCGGCGTCGGTCAATGTGTGGGCGGCGCGGCGGTAGTCGCGCAGGATCTTGAAGCACTTCATCCTGGCCAGAGGGTGTTCGACCCCCGCTCGGACGGTGCGGTGTTCGACGTTGAGGGCCTCCTTCCAGTCCGGCAGGTCACTGCCGTCGGAGGGCTTGCGATACGGGATGATCACCTCCTGGTTGCCGCGGTAGCCGCCGTCGGCCATCACCGGCCGTCCGTGCAGCTTCTGGTCGATGCCGGAGGTGCGGTAGACGATGGTGTCGTTGCGGTTGCCGGGCTGCGGGTCGCCGACGGCGATGACCAGGCGGGTGCTGGCGTCGATGGCGACCTGCAGGTTTGTCGAGTAGCGGTAGTTCTTGCTTCGGGCGGCCAGGCGGTGATCTCGGGTGGGGATCAGGGTGCCGTCGACGATGGCGATCTGCTCGACCGGCCGCTTACGCACCGGCGCCAGGGCCAGCAGCGGTGCGAGGGTGTCGATGACCCGATGTGCCGCGGAGTGCGAGACCCCGAACAACGGCCCGATCTGGCGCATCGTCAGGTTGGTACGCCAGTACGCCGCAACCAGCAGGACCCGGTCGGGCAGGTCGAGGGCCCACTGCCGGCCCGGCCGGCCGTCCGCGATGGCGTCACCGCCACGCTCGGCGACCAGGCGGACCAGCTTGCGGAACTGGGCGGGCTGCAAGCCGGTGAACGGGAAGATCCACTCCGGGCGAGCTGCCGTGATCACCTGCATCACGCCATGCTCCACCCTGGACTGCCCACAGAGTTACGAGACGTCCCTTAGT
>NZ_JBHMIR010000106.1:0-834 GCF_048060285.1 Micromonospora sp. LOL_025
GGGCCGATCTCCAGGAACGTGTCGACGCCCGCCGCGCGCAGCGCGGTGATTCCGTCGGCGTACCGGACGGCCTGCCGGACGTGGCGCACCCAGTAGTCGGCCGTACGGATCTCCTCGGAGTCGGCCAGCGCCCCGGTCACGTTCGACACGAGCGGCAGCGACGGCGCGGCGAACTCCAGCCCGTCGAGGACGGCCCGGAACTCGTCGAGCATCGGCTCCATCAACGGACTGTGGAACGCGTGACTCACCGTCAACCGACGCGTGCGCACGCCCCGCTCGCGCCAGACCCGCTCCACCTCGTCGAGGGCGTCGACGGCACCGGAGACCACAACCGAGGCCGGCCCGTTGACAGCCGCGACCCCCACGTCGGCCAGGACGTCCAGCGAGGCCAGCACGTCGGCCTCGGCGGCAGCGACGGCCAGCATCCCGCCGCCGACCGGCAGCGCCTGCATCAGCCGCCCCCGCGCCGCCACCAGCGCCACCGCGTCAGCCAGGGACAGCACCCCGGCCACATGCGCGGCGGCGACCTCACCGATCGAATGCCCGCCCACGAAGTCCGGCGTGACCCCGAACGACTCCACCAGGCGAAACAGCGCCACCTCCACGGCGAACAGCCCCGCCTGGGTGAACACCGTCCGATCCAACAGCCCCGCCTCGGCGGAACCCTCGGGTGCGAACAGCACCTCCTTCAGCGGACGCGGCAGCAACGGGTCGAGCCGCCCGCACACCTCGTCCAACGCGGCGGCGAACACCGGGAACCCGGCGTACAACTCCCGGCCCATACCAGCGCGCTGCGCACCCTGACCCGAGAAGAGCACCGCGAGCGGGCCCCGG
>NZ_JBHMIR010000107.1:0-819 GCF_048060285.1 Micromonospora sp. LOL_025
CGTCGCCATCCTCATCGCCGCACACCCCCACGACACCGACACACCCCCCGGCGTCGTCACCCTCGCCCCGCTCCCGGCACCGGCCACGGCCACGCCCGCGCCGCCCCCGGTCGACATCCACCCGGAGCAGGTGGCGTACGTCATCCACACCTCCGGGTCCACCGGCACGCCCAAGGGCGTCATGGTCGCCCACCGGGCGCTGACCAACCTGGTCCACTGGCACCTGGACACCCATCCCGCCGGCCCCGGCGAGCGCCACGGCCAGGTAGCCAGCCTCGGCTTCGACGCCGCGATCTGGGAGATCTGGCCCGCGCTGGTCAGCGGCGCCACCCTGCACATCGCCGACCCCGCGCACCGCCTCGACCCCACCGCGCTGCACGACTGGCTGATCCGGGAAGACGTCACGAGGACGTTCCTGCCGACCCCGGTCGCGGAGGCCGTCCTCCGGTTGCCCACCCCGTCCACCAGCCGCCTGCGGACGATCTTCACCGGTGGGGACGCCCTCACCACCCGACCGTCCGCGCAGGCGCCGTACACGCTGTTCAACATCTACGGGCCGACCGAGACCACCGTCGCCGTCACCGTCGGGCCCGTCAGCACCGACGGGGTCCACCGGCCCGACCTCGGCGTCCCGATCGCCGGCGCCCGCATCTACCTCCTCGACGCCGACCTCCAGCTCGTCCCGCCCGGCGCGCCCGGCGAGGTCTGCGTCGGCGGCGACGTGGTCACCCGCGGCTACCTGAACAAGCCGGGGCAGACGGCGGAGCGGTTCCTGCCCGACCCGTACGCCACCACACCCGGCAGCCGCCTCTACCGCAC
>NZ_JBHMIR010000108.1:0-813 GCF_048060285.1 Micromonospora sp. LOL_025
GCGTTCCTGTTCACGGGGCAGGGTGCGCAGCGGTTGGGCATGGGCGCCGAACTCGCCGCCGCCTACCCCGTCTTCGCCGCCGCGTTCGACGAGGTGTGCACCGCCCTGGACAAACACCTCGACCGACCCCTACGCGAGGTCATCGACACCGACGAGATACACCAGACCGGCTACACCCAACCCGCCCTGTTCGCCTTCGAAGTCGCCCTGCACCGACTCGTCGAATCCTGGGGCATCCACCCCGACCACCTCGCCGGACACTCCATCGGCGAACTCACCGCCGCCCACATCGCCGGCATCCTCGACCTCACCGACGCCGCCACCCTCGTCACCGCCCGCGCCCGCCTCATGCAGAACCTCCCCACCGGCGGCGCCATGATCGCCATCCAGGCCACCGAAGACCAGATCACCGACCACCTCACCGACGGCGTCAGCATCGCCGCCGTCAACACCGCCACCGACCTCGTCCTCTCCGGCGACGAAACCGCCACCCTCACCACCGCCGAAACCCTCACCACACTCGGACACAAAACCAAACGCCTCACCGTCTCCCACGCCTTCCACTCCCACCTGATGGACCCCATGCTCGACGACTACCGCACCGTCGCCGCATCCATCACCCACCGGCAACCCACCATCCCCGTCATCTCCACCCTCACCGGCCAACCCCTCACCCCCACCCCCGACCACTGGGTCGACCAGGTCCGCCACACCGTCCGCTTCCACGACGCCATCACCACCCTCACCACCACCCACCACGTCGACACCTTCCTCGAAATCGGCCCCGACACCGTCCTCGCCACCGCCACCGCC
>NZ_JBHMIR010000109.1:0-770 GCF_048060285.1 Micromonospora sp. LOL_025
GCGGATGTGCGGTGGGATCGGTTCGTGCCGTCGTTCACGGCGTTGCGTCCGTCCCGCCTGTTCACCGACATCCCCGAAGCGCAGGCGGCGATCGAGGCGGCGGCCCGGGCCGAAACCGGCCCCACCGACCAGGCCTCCGCGCTGCGCGAGCGGCTGGCGGCCCTGACGCCGCCGGAGGTCGAGGCGTCCCTCCTGGACCTCGTACGCTCCCAGGTTGCCACGGTGCTCGGCCACGCCACCGTGGAGGCGGTGCGGCCGGACCGGCCGTTCCAGCGTCTCGGCTTCGACTCGCTCACCGCCGTCGAGCTGCGCAACCGGTTGACCGCCGAGACGGGCCTTACGCTGCCCTCCACCCTCGTCTTCGACCACCCGACGCCGGCCGCCCTGGTCGCCTTCATCCGGGAGACCGTGCTCGGCGCCTCGGCTGACGCGCCGGCCGACCGCAGGGTGGCCGCCGTGGACGACGACCCGATCGTGATCGTCGGAATGGGCTGCCGCCTTCCGGGTGGCGTCGCATCCCCGGAGGAGCTGTGGCAACTGCTCTCCACGGGGCGCGACGGCATCTCCGAGTTCCCCCTCGACCGGGGCTGGGACAGCTTCCTCAGCAGCGGCCTGTCCGACACGTCCTTCGTCCGCAGGGGCGGCTTCGTCTACGACGCCGGTGAGTTCGACGCCGAGTTCTTCGGCATCTCGCCTCGTGAGGCCCTCGCGATGGACCCGCAGCAGCGGCTGCTGCTGGAGACGTCGTGGGAGGCCGTCGAGTCGGCGGG
>NZ_JBHMIR010000110.1:0-765 GCF_048060285.1 Micromonospora sp. LOL_025
CGAGGCGCACGGCACGGGCACGACGCTGGGCGACCCGATCGAGGCGCAGGCCCTGCTGGCCACGTACGGGCAGGAACGCGACGAGCCGCTGCTGCTCGGGTCCGTGAAGTCGAACATCGGCCACACCCAGGCCGCCGCCGGCGTCGCCGGCGTGATCAAGATGGTGCTGGCGATGCGGGAGGGCGTGGTCCCGGCGACGCTGCACGTGGACGAGCCGTCCCCGCACATCGACTGGACGGCCGGCGCGGTGGAGTTGGCAATCGAGTCGCGGCCGTGGCCGGCGGTGGACCGGCCGCGCCGGTCGGCGGTGTCGTCGTTCGGCATCTCCGGCACCAACGCCCACGTCATCATCGAGCTGCCCGAGGACCTGCCCGCCGAGAGCGCGGAGCCCGACGGCGAGGCCGCCGCGGACCGCAGCCCGGGACTCGTGGCCTCCGACGTCGTCGTGTGGACGGTGTCGGGGCGGTCCAAGGGCGCCCTGGCCGGTCAGGCCGCCCGCCTGGCCCGGCACGTCCGCGAGCACGGCGAGATCGATCCGGCGGCGGTCGGCTGGTCCCTGGCCACCACCCGGTCGGCGTTCGACCAGCGGGCCGCCGTGGTCGGGGCCAACGTGGCGGACCTGCTGGCCGGGCTCGACGCCCTGGCCGCCGGCGCGCCGGCCGGGAACCTCGTCACGGGTACGGCCTCCGCGACCGGTGCGGTGTTCGTGTTCCCGGGTCAGGGTGCGCAGTCGGCGCGGATGGCCGCCGGTCTGGTGGGTCGTAC
>NZ_JBHMIR010000111.1:0-733 GCF_048060285.1 Micromonospora sp. LOL_025
TGCCGGTGCCGTGGGTGGTGTCGGGGCGCTCCGAGCGGGGTCTGGCGGGTCAGGCCGCGCGGTTGGTGTCGTTCGTGCGGGACCGGTCCGTGTCGCCGGTGGATGTGTCGTGGTCGTTGGCGACGACTCGGGCGGCGTTGGAGCACCGGGCGGTGGTGTGGGGCGCGGACGTGGACGAGTTGGTCGTCGGTCTGGCGGCGGTGGCCGAGGGTCGGCCGGCGGTGTCGGGTGTGGTGTCGGCGGGTCGTCGGGCGGTGTTGTTCACGGGGCAGGGTTCGCAGCGCGCCGGCATGGGCCGGGAGCTGTACGAGGCGTTCCCGGTGTTCGCGGCGTCTTTCGACGCGGTGTGTGCTGGGTTTGAGGGGCATCTGCCGCGTTCACTGCGGGAGGTGGTGTTCGTGGAGGCGGGCTCGGCCGAGGCGGCTCTGTTGGATCAGACTGTCTTCGCGCAGGCGGGGTTGTTCGCGGTGGAGGTGGCGTTGTGGGAGTTGTTGGCGTCGTGGGGTGTGCGGGCGGACTTCCTGGCGGGTCATTCGATCGGTGAGGTGACGGCCGCGTACGTGGCGGGGATGTTGTCCCTTGCTGATGCGTGTGTGTTGGTGGGGGCGCGGGGTCGGTTGATGCAGGCGTTGCCGGCCGGTGGGGTGATGGCGGCGGTCGGGGCGTCCGAGGCGGCAGTGCGGGAGGTCATCGACGCGTCGGGTGCGGGGGTGGACATCGCGGCGGTGAACGG
>NZ_JBHMIR010000112.1:0-691 GCF_048060285.1 Micromonospora sp. LOL_025
GAAGCTAAGCCCTCCAGCGCCGATGGTACTGCACTCGGGAGGGTGTGGGAGAGTAGGACACCGCCGGACAACTTTTCCAGTCGAGGGCCGCCCCATCCGGGTCGGCCCTC
Organism: Micromonospora sp. LOL_025; assembly: GCF_048060285.1. Classification (NCBI taxonomy): domain Bacteria; kingdom Bacillati; phylum Actinomycetota; class Actinomycetes; order Micromonosporales; family Micromonosporaceae; genus Micromonospora; species Micromonospora sp. LOL_025. The sequence continues at coordinate 111 of NZ_JBHMIR010000112.1, forward strand.
GACTGCGTTAGCGTCGTGGGTGACGCAATGAGGAAGGATGTACCTGTGAGTTCAGGATCGCAGGGCGGAGATCGTCCCCGTCGCTACGAAGACCGTTCGGGTGGGCGCGAGGGAGCACCGCGCCGCGACGATCGGCCCCCGTACCCGGAGGACCGGGGCGGCCAGCGTGGCGGGTACGCCGGCGGCAACCGTCGTGACGGCGACTCCCGCGGTGGCGACCGCCGAGAGGGCGGCTTCCGGTCCGGTCCGCGTGACGGCGACTCCCGCAGTGGTGGCGCACCTCGTCGGGACGCCAGCGACCGCCAGGGCGGCTTCCGCGGCGACCGTGAGGGTTCCCGGGGCGGAGACCGCCGCGAAGGCGGCTTCCGTCGGGACGGTGACGAGCGATCCGGCGGCTACCGTGGCGGCGACCGTCGTGAGGGTGGCGATCGCCCGGGCGGTTTCCGTGGCGGCGACCGCGACGGTGGTTTCCGTGGTGGTGACCGCGAGGGTGGCTTCCGCGGTGGTGACCGTCGTGAGGGTGGTTTCCGTTCGGGTCCGCCGCGTGAGGGTGGCTTCCGTGGTGGTGACCGTCGTGAGGG
>NZ_JBHMIR010000113.1:0-651 GCF_048060285.1 Micromonospora sp. LOL_025
CGCGGGCCAGGTGCGCATCGCCGTGCGCGCGGCCGGGGTGAACTTCCGGGACGTGCTGATCGGCCTGGGGATGTACCCGGACCCGGCGGCGGTGATGGGCAGCGAGGGCGCGGGCGTCGTGGTCGAGGTCGGCCCCGGCGTGACCGACCTGGCGCCCGGCGACCGGGTGCTCGGCATGTTCGAGCCCGCCTTCGCCCCCGAGGTGATCGCCACCCGCGACCTCGTCGCGAAGATCCCCGCCGGCTGGTCCTTCGCGCAGGCCGCGTCGGTGCCGGTGGTCTTCCTGACCGCGTACTACGCGCTGCGTGACCTGGCCGGGCTGCGGGCGGGCGAGTCGGTGCTCATCCACAACGGCGCGGGCGGCGTCGGCATGGCCGCCATCCAGCTCGCCCACCACCTCGGCGCCACCGTCCACGCGACGGCGAGCCCCGGCAAGTGGGGCGTGTTGCGGGGCCTGGGGGTGGCCGAGGAGCGGATCGCGTCGTCGCGGACCACCGAGTTCGAGCAGGCCTTCGGCGCGGCCACCGGCGGCGCCGGGATGGACGTGGTGCTCGACGCCCTGGCCGGCGAGTTCGTCGACGCGTCGCTGCGGCTGCTGCCGCGCGGCGGCCGGTTCGTGGAGATGGGCAAGGCCGACCTGCGCGACCCGGA
>NZ_JBHMIR010000114.1:0-643 GCF_048060285.1 Micromonospora sp. LOL_025
TCGACGTGCTGGTGCGGGGCCTGGTCGCGCAGGTGCTGGGGCACGGTGGCGCGGAGGCGGTGCCGGCGGACCGGGCGTTCCGGGAGTTGGGCTTCGACTCGCTGACGGCGGTGGACCTGCGTAACCGGTTGAACGCGGCCACCGGGCTGCGGCTGGCCTCGACGCTGGTCTTCGACTACCCGACCCCGGCGGTGCTCGCCGACCACCTGTGGTCGGAGCTGGCCGGGGTGCGTCAGTCGACGGGCGACCTGGTCGCCGGCACGGTCGTCGGCACCGACGAGCCGATCGCGATCGTGGGCATGGCCTGCCGCTACCCGGGCGGCGTCGAGAGCCCGGACCAGCTGTGGGCGTTGCTGGCCGGTGGCGGCGACGGGATCTCCGAGTTCCCGGCGGACCGGGGCTGGGACCTGGAGTCGCTGTTCGATCCGGACCCGGACCGCAGCGGTACGTCGTACACGCGGCACGGTGGCTTCCTCTACGGTGCCGCCGAGTTCGACCCCGGGTTCTTCGGGATCTCGCCGCGTGAGGCCCTGGCGATGGATCCGCAGCAGCGGCTGCTGCTGGAGGCGTCGTGGGAGTCGTTCGAATCGGCGGGTCTGGACCCGCAGCGGCTGCGGGGCAGCCGGACCGGTGTCTTCGCCGG
>NZ_JBHMIR010000115.1:0-641 GCF_048060285.1 Micromonospora sp. LOL_025
CCGCCGCGTGAGGGTGGCTTCCGTGGTGGTGACCGTCGTGAGGGTGGCGATCGTCCGGGTGGTTTCCGTGGTGGCGACCGCGAGGGCGGTTTCCGTGGCGGCGAGCGTCGTGAGGGTGGTTTCCGTTCGGGTCCGCCGCGTGAGGGTGGCTTCCGTGGTGGTGACCGTCGTGAGGGTGGCGATCGTCCGGGTGGTTTCCGTGGCGGTGACCGCGAGGGCGGTTTCCGTGGCGGCGAGCGTCGTGAGGGCAGCGACCGTCCTGGGGGCTACCGTGGCGGTGACCGCCGTGAGGGTGGTGACCGTCCGGGTGGTTTCCGCGGTGGCGACCGCGAGGGTGGTTTCCGCGGTGGGGACCGTCGTGAGGGCGGCGACCGTCCGGGCGGCTTCCGTGGGAACGACCGGGAGGGTGGTTTCCGCGGTGGGGACCGTCGCGAGGGTGGCGACCGCGAGGGCGGTTTCCGTGGCGGCGATCGTCGTGAGGGTGGCTTCCGTTCCGGCCCGCCGCGTGAGGGTGGCTTCCGCCGTGAGGGTGGCGACCGTCCGGGTGGCTTCCGTGGCGGCGACCGCCGCGAGGGTGGTGACCGTCCGGGTGGTTTCCGTGGTGGCGACCGCGACGGTGGCTTCCGTGGCGGTGACCGTCG
>NZ_JBHMIR010000116.1:0-637 GCF_048060285.1 Micromonospora sp. LOL_025
TCGGTGTTCTGCCAGGCGAACATGACCTGGAAGAGGGGGGTGTGGGCGAGGTTGCGGGTGGGGTTGACGGCTTCGACGACCTGTTCGAAGGGGAGGTCCTGGTGGTCGAGGGTGGTGAGGGTGAGGTCGCGGACGCGGTGCAGGAGTTGGGTGGTGGTGGGGTTGTCGGTGAGGTCGATGCGCAGGGCGAGGGTGTTGACGAAGAAGCCGATGAGGTTTTCGAGTTCGGCGCGGCGGCGGTTGGCGGTGGGGGTGCCGATCATGAGGTCGTGGTGTCCGGAGAGGCGGGACAGGACGATGGCCCAGGCGGTGAGCAGGGTCATGTAGAGGGTGCCGCCGTGTTGGGTGGTGAGGGTTTTGAGGGCGGTGGTGAGGTGGGTGTCGATGGTGACGGGTAGGTGGGCGCCGTGGTGGTCCTGTTCGGTGGGGCGGGGTCGGTCGGTGGGTAGTTCGAGCAGGGTGGGTGCGTCGGCGAGGGTGTGTCGCCAGTGGTCTTCCTGGCGTTGCAGGGTGCCGTCGGTGAGCCATCGGCGTTGCCAGGCGGCGTAGTCGGCGTACTGCACGGGCAGGGGTGGCAGGGGGTCGGGCCGGCCGTGGTGGTGCGCGGCGTAGAGCACCCCCAGCTCACGGGTCAGGA
>NZ_JBHMIR010000117.1:0-617 GCF_048060285.1 Micromonospora sp. LOL_025
GGGGTCTGTGGTGGTGGGGCTGGCCGGGTGGTGCCGCCAGCCCCGGTCAGTTTCCCGCCGACCCCAGTTGGCGGGCCTCGGCGATCGCCGTCTCGACGGCCTGCCGGGCGGTGACGGTGCGTTGGACGACCAGCGTCAGGACCTGCGTGATCTGCTCCAGGGACTGTACGAGGGGTCCCGGTTGGCCGCCGTGCAGGACGGTGGTGACGAGTTGTCGTGTCTGGCCGACCTGGGCGATGGTGGCGGCGGCGGTGTCGCGGATGCCGTCGACGGCGTGGTGCACGGGTGTCAGGCCGGTGATCGTCTCGTGCGGGCTGGCTTCCTGCGGGACGGCCGTGGTGCTCTTCGTGGCCTCGCCGACCGTGGTCGCGAGGCTGCCCAGGCCGCCCCGGACGGTGGCGATGCCGTCGCGTACCCGGGTGAGGCCCGCCGCCACGGCGGCGAATCCGGCGCCGGCGGCGCGCAGGGCCACCTCCTGCGCCTGGTTGTCGGCGGCGGAGGCCAGTGCCTGCGCCCTGTCGACGCCGGCCGTCAGGGCGCGCAGTTCCCCGGTGATCTTCTCGATGTGTGACACGCGGCCGACTTCCCCCGATCGACGACGGTGCGGTACCCGAAGC
>NZ_JBHMIR010000118.1:0-600 GCF_048060285.1 Micromonospora sp. LOL_025
GGTGATCGTGCTGGTGCCGTCGACGATCGCCACGGCGTCGGGTTGGCGTCGGGCCGTCGCCGTCACCAGCCACGGCACGCACCCCGCACCGCCGTCCGACGATCCGGCGACTGCGGCCGTCGGCGCGCCCACCTCGGTCGCCGGGGCGCCCGCCCGGTCCGGACCGTCGGGGACGGCCTCGGGCCACCGGGCCGCCCGACCGGTCGTCGGCCGGCGCCGCCGCCCCGTGGACACCGCCGCGAGCCGCCGGCGCTGCTCGTCGGTGACGGCCTCCACCGTGGACAGCCGCCGTTCGGGGTCCGCCAGCACGGCCGCCACCAGGGCCCGGTAGCTGTCGGCCAGGTCGGCCATCGTCGCGGCGTCGTAGAGGTCGCAGGCGTAGCTGAAGTACACGCCGACGCTGTCGGTTCCCACCTCCGCGTGGACCGTGAGGTCGAACTTCGCGGTTCCCGGCTCGATCGACATCGGACGCATCGTGGCGGTGTGCAGCGGGACGGGGCCGTCGGCGATGCCCGTGACGTTTCCGCCGGTGAAGACGGTTTGGATGAGGGGTGGGGTGTGGCGGTCGCGGGTGGGTTGGGTGTGTTCGACGAGTTTGTC
>NZ_JBHMIR010000119.1:0-596 GCF_048060285.1 Micromonospora sp. LOL_025
CCTCGACCGCGAACAGGCCGGCCTGGGTGAAGACGGTCTGGTCCAGCAGTTCCGCCTCGGGGCTGCCCGCCTCGGCGAACAGCACCTCCCGCAACGGACGCGGCAGCAACGCGTCGAGCTGCGCGCACACCTCGTCCAGCGCGGCGGCGAACACCGGGAACCCGGCCGACAACTCCCGGCCCATGCCGGCACGCTGCGCACCCTGACCGGAGAACAGCAGGGCGAGCTGGCCGCGCTGGCCGGCGGCGCCGGAGACGGCCGTACCGGTGGGGTCGCCGTCGGCGAGGGCGGTCAGCGCCGCGATCAGGCCGTCCCGGGCGGCGGCGGTCACCACCGCCCGGTGCTCCAGCGCGGGCCGGGTGGTCGCCGAGGACCAGGCCACGTCCAGCGGACGCGGCGCCTCGTCAACGGCGAGCCAGCGCGCCCACCGGCCCGCCTGGCCGGCCAGGGCCGCATCGGAGCGGGCCGACAGCAGCACCGGCACCACCGGCGGCACCTCGCGGGCGACGACCTCGCCCTCGACCACCTCGGCCGGCGGCTGCTCGATGATCACGTGCGCGTTGGTGCCGGAGATGCCGAACGACGACACCGCCGCC
>NZ_JBHMIR010000120.1:0-577 GCF_048060285.1 Micromonospora sp. LOL_025
GGCGGAGTCGGCGATGGTGACGGTGTTGCCGTTGTCGCGGTAGCCGACGACGCTGATGTAGTGCCCGCCCTCGAAGGAGTGGGTGGTGCCGTCGGTGTCGGTGGCGGTGCCGGCGATGTTGGCGACGATGGCGTGGCCTTCGTCGATGGCGGTGACGATGTCGGCGCGTAGCTTGTCGGTCTGGGTGTCGTCGGCCTTGGGGTCGCGGATCTCGACGGTCTGGTAGGCGTCGGTGCCGGTCTCCTTGTTCAGGACGGGGGTGATGTCGTTGATGGAGTTGGTGCCGGCTTCGGTGGTGCCCATGCGCTGGGCCATGCCGTCGACGTCGATGTTCTTGCCCTGGACGCTGAGGGCGTTGCGGGCGGCGGCGGGGCCGCAGTAGTAGAAGTTGGGCTGGGGCTCGTAGCGCACGCCGAGTTCACGCTCGCCGTGCTTGCGGTCCTGGGTGGTGGTCGAGACGGGCTTGGTCTCGGTGGGGGCGGCGAAGGCGGTGGTGACGGGGCCGGCGATGGCGCCGCCGGTGAAGGCGAGCCCGGCAGCGGTCAGGGCGGTCTTACGCAGCATGTCGGTACGCATG
>NZ_JBHMIR010000121.1:0-574 GCF_048060285.1 Micromonospora sp. LOL_025
AGGCGGCTGCGGGGGTGGCGGGCATCATCAAGATGATCTTGGCGATGCGGGCGGGTGTGGTGCCGGCGACGCTTCACGTCGACGCGCCGTCGTCGCATGTGGACTGGTCGTCTGGTGCGGTGGAGCTGGTGACCGAGTCGCGCGAGTGGCCGGCGGCGGGGCGTCCCCGGCGTGCGGGCGTGTCGTCGTTCGGCATCTCCGGCACCAATGCCCACGTGATCATCGAACAGCCGGAGCCCGCGCCGCAGCCGGTGCTCGCGGCCCCGTCGGGTGCGGAGCCGACGCTGGGGCTTGCCGCCGCGACGGCAGCGGAGCCGGCGCTGGGGCTCCCGGCCGCGTCGGGTGCGGAGCCGGTGGCTGCGGCGGTGCAGCCCCGCACCGCGCCGGGTGCGGTGCCGGCGGAGCCCGTGGCCGCGCCGGATGCAGCGCTGCACGGTGGCACCGATCGGATCGGGTCGGCGGACGGGGTGCCGGTTTCAGCGTCTGCCGGGGGCGGGTTTGTGGGGTTGCCGGTGCCGTGGGTGGTGTCGGGGCGCTCCGAGCGGGGTCTGGCGGGTCAGGCCGCGCGGTTGGT
>NZ_JBHMIR010000122.1:0-524 GCF_048060285.1 Micromonospora sp. LOL_025
GTCGTGCCGGACGTGCTGGCCGGTCACTCGATCGGTGAGGTCACGGCCGCGTACGTGGCGGGGGTGTTGTCGCTGGCGGACGCGTGTCAGCTGGTGGCGGCGCGGGGTCGGTTGATGCAGGCGCTGCCCACGGGTGGCGGGATGTTGGCGGTGGCTGCCGACGAGGCGGCGGTGGCGGAGTCGATCTCCGGGCTGGGCGATCGGGTCGGCATCGCTGCCGTCAACGGTCCGACGGCCGTGGTCGTCTCCGGTGCGGTCGAGGCGCTCGACGAGGTGGAGCGGGTCTGGCGCGACCGGGGCACCCGCACTCGTCGGCTGACCGTGAGTCACGCGTTCCACAGTCCGTTGATGGAGCCGATGCTCGACGAGTTCCGGGCGGTCCTGTCCGGGCTGACGTTCGCCGCGCCGTTGCTGCCGATCGTGTCGAACGTGACCGGTGCGCTGGCCGACGCCGACGAGATCCGCACCCCGGAGTACTGGGTGCGGCACGTGCGCGAGGCCGTGCGCTACGCCGACGGGGTCAC
>NZ_JBHMIR010000123.1:0-505 GCF_048060285.1 Micromonospora sp. LOL_025
GTGCGGTAGAGGCGGCTGCCGGGTGTGGTGGCGTACGGGTCGGGCAGGAACCGCTCCGCCGTCTGCCCCGGACGGCCGAGGTATCCCCGGGCCAGTCCGTCGCCGGCGATGCAGAGTTCGCCGGGCGCGCCGGGCGGCACCAGGCGCAGCTCGGCGTCGAGGAGGAGGACGCGGGCGCCGTCGATCGGGGTGCCGAGGTCGGGCCGGTGGACCCCGTCGGGGCTGACGGGCCCGGCGGTGGCGACGACGGCGGCCTCGGTGGGCCCGTAGTGGTTGACCAGGGCGTAGGGGGTGCGCGCGGAAGGCCGGGTGGTGAGGGCGTCCCCACCCGTGAGCAGCGTGCGCAGGGCGCTGGTGGACGGCGTGGGCAGTCGGAGGATGGCTTCGGCGATGGGCGTGGGGACGAAGGCCACGGTGAGGCCCTGCCGGTGCATCCAGTCGTGCAGCGCGGTGGGGTCGAGGCGGTGCGCGGGGTCGGCGATGTGCAGGGTGGCGCCGCTGACCA
>NZ_JBHMIR010000124.1:0-493 GCF_048060285.1 Micromonospora sp. LOL_025
CCGTGATCACCTGCATCACGCCATGCTCCACCCTGGACTGCCCACAGAGTTACGAGACGTCCCTTAGTACTCCAGCAGGAGATCATTTTCAGGGCTCCGTCAGGGCTTGCCGGGCGTAGTGGCTGATCTTGGCTTCGGCTTGATGCCGCCGGCGGAAGATGGACCAGGCGATGACGTCGCCGACGCGTCGGGTGGGTTCGATGATCAGGGCGTGGAACAGGCGGCGGAGTTCGTTGACGGTGATCGGGATCAGGCCCTGCGGGCTGGTGGTGCTGGCTGCTGCGGCGGCGGCGAGGAACGCGTGAGCGGCGATGACGAGGGTGGTCCAGCGGTGCCAGGCCCGCCAGCGGCGGTGCTGGTGCTGGTCCAGGCCGAGGCCTGTCTTGGTGGCTTGGAACGATTCCTCGATGCTCCATCGTCGGCCTGTCAATCCCCTGGAATCGTGGAGGACTCGGTTATGCGGCCTGGTTCTCCAGGACGTGTGTAGTTGATC
>NZ_JBHMIR010000125.1:0-480 GCF_048060285.1 Micromonospora sp. LOL_025
GGTGATCGTGCTGGTGCCGTCGACGATCGCCACGGCGTCGGGTTGGCGTCGGGCCGTCGCCGTCACCAGCCGCGGCACACACCCCAGATCACCGGGCGGGACCGGAACCGGGGTGGCGGTCAACGCGTCGGTGAGCCGCTCCCGCTGGGCGGCCGTGACCGCGACCACGGTGGACAGCGGGCGGTCCGGCTCGGCCAGCACGGCGGCCACCAGGGCCCGGTAACTCTCGGCCAGCTCGGCCATCGTCGCGGGCTCGTACAGGTCGCAGGCGTAGTCGAAGAGCACCCGGATGACGTCCGGCTCCAGCTGCACCTGGACGGTCAGGTCGAACTTCGCGACCCCCTCGTCGATGGGCAGCGGCGTCATCGTGGCGGTGTGCAGCAGCGCCGGATCGGTGCCTTCCATGTTCGTGAAGACGGTTTGGATGAGGGGTGGGGTGTGGCGGTCGCGGGTGGGTTGGGTGTGTTCGACGAGTTTGTC
>NZ_JBHMIR010000126.1:0-477 GCF_048060285.1 Micromonospora sp. LOL_025
GGCACGGGCACGACGCTGGGCGACCCGATCGAGGCGCAGGCCCTGCTGGCCACGTACGGGCAGGAACGCGAGGGGCACGAACCGCTGCTGCTCGGCTCGATCAAGTCGAACATCGGGCACACGCAGGCCGCCTCGGGTGTGGCGGGTGTGATCAAGATGGTGCTGGCGATGCGGCACGGCATGGTGCCGGCGACGCTGCACGTGGACGAGCCGTCCCCGCACATCGACTGGACGGCCGGCGCGGTGGAGCTGGCGATCGAGTCGCGGCCGTGGCCGGCGGTGGACCGGCCGCGCCGGTCGGCGGTGTCGTCGTTCGGCATGTCCGGCACCAACGCCCACGTCATCATCGAGTTGCCCGACGAGCCGGAGGCGGTGGCCCCGGCAATGTCCGGGCCGGGCCTGGTGGCGTCGGACGTCGTGGTGTGGCCGGTGTCGGCGCGGTCGAAGCGCGCCCTCGCGGGGCAGGCGGCACGGCTC
>NZ_JBHMIR010000127.1:0-458 GCF_048060285.1 Micromonospora sp. LOL_025
ACATGACCGAGCTGGCGAAGGACCGGCGCGCAATGGCGTCCCTCGCCCTTGCCGGGCTGGTCGCGCTGGTGCTCCGGCCCCGTGTCGCTGTCCGTGTGCTGCGAACGCGGGTCCGGCCGTGGGCCCGTCGGGTGGCCCACCGCCGGGCAGCGGTGGTGACACCGCAGCGGGCCGGACCGGTTGCGGCTGCACACGTGGCGGTCATGACCGCGCTGGCGGTGCGGCCGGAGTGGCGTAAGGCCGGCATCGGGGTGCTGCTGGTCGATCGCTTCGTCGAGCAGGTCCGCAACGGCGACGTTCGCTGGGTCGAGGCGCAGACGTCGACCGGGCCCGTCGGGGCGACCGGGTTCTACGAGCGGCTGGGTTGGGAAGCTGGAACTCAACAGCCGGTGCCCGACGGTGACCAGGTACGGACGTACCGCCGCAGCCTCGGCGCCGAATGAACTGCTGCCGGAGAG
>NZ_JBHMIR010000128.1:0-449 GCF_048060285.1 Micromonospora sp. LOL_025
CATCGCCCTGCCCCACCTCCCCCTCACCCGCAACGGCAAGATCGACCGCAACGCACTCCCCGCACCCGATCTCACCGCGCGCGGCGAGCCGCCCCGTGACGCCCTGGAGCGGCAGGTGGCGCAGGTGTGGGCCGACGTGATCGGTCGGTCGCCCGGCCGCGACGACAACTTCTTCGCCTTCGGCGGGCACTCCATGCAGGCCACCATGATCGCCGCCCGGCTACGCGAAACCCTCGGCGTGCCGGTCTCTGCGGCGATCGTGTTCGAGGCCCAGACCGTGGCCGCGATGGCCGACAGCCTGCGGGACGAGGTGGCGGCCGATCCGTCGGCCGTCGGCGGCGAGGACGGTCCGGTCGTGTCCGACGCGGAGGAACCGCGCGAGCCGGATCCGGTGCTGCCGGCCGGTGTGGCGTCGTCGCCGGGTCGGGTGTTGTCGTTCGCCCAACAAC
>NZ_JBHMIR010000129.1:0-449 GCF_048060285.1 Micromonospora sp. LOL_025
AGCAGGGCCTGCGCCTCGATCGGGTCGCCCAGCGTCGTGCCCGTGCCGTGCGCCTCGACCACGTCCACGTCCGCCGTCGACAACCGTGCCGACGCCAGTGCCTGCCGGATCACCCGCTGCTGCGACGGGCCGTTCGGTGCCGTCAGGCCGTTGGAGGCGCCGTCCTGGTTGACCGCGCTCCCCCGCACGATCGCGAGGACCTCGTGGCCGTTGCGCCGGGCGTCCGACAGCCGCTCCACGAGCAGCACGCCCACGCCCTCGCCCCAACCGGTGCCGTCCGCGCCCGCCGCGAACGCCTTGCACCGGCCGTCGGCGGCCAGGCCCCGCTGCCGGGAGAACTCCACGAACAACCCGGGCGTCGACATCACGGTCACGCCACCGGCGAGGGCGAGGTCGCACTCGCCGCGCCGCAGCGACTGCACCGCCAGGTGCAACGCCACCAACGACGA
>NZ_JBHMIR010000130.1:0-442 GCF_048060285.1 Micromonospora sp. LOL_025
CCTGCGCCTCGATCGGGTCGCCCAGCGTCGTGCCCGTGCCGTGCGCCTCGACCACGTCCACGTCGGCGGTGCCCAGTCGGGCACCCGCGAGGGCGTGCCGGATCACCCGCTGCTGCGACGGGCCGTTCGGTGCCGTCAGGCCGTTCGACGCGCCGTCCTGGTTGACCGCGCTCCCCCGCACGACCGCGAGGACCTCGTGGCCGTTGCGCCGCGCGTCCGACAGCCGCTCCACGAGCAGCACGCCCACGCCCTCGCCCCAGCCGGTGCCGTCGGCGGCCGCCGCGAACGCCTTGCACCGGCCGTCGGCGGCCAGGCCGCGCTGCCGGGAGAACTCGAAGAAGGTGCCGGGGGTGGCCATGACCGTGACGCCGCCGGCGAGGGCGAGGTCGCACTCGCCGCGCCGCAGCGACTGCACCGCCAGGTGCAACGCCACCAACGACGA
>NZ_JBHMIR010000131.1:0-437 GCF_048060285.1 Micromonospora sp. LOL_025
CGCGTCACCTCGTCGGCGAACGACGACAGCTGGTCCACCATCGTGTTGACGGTGTTCTTCAGCTCCAGGATCTCGCCCTGGGCGTCGACCGTGATCTTCTGCGACAGGTCACCCTTCGCCACGGCCGTGGTGACCGAGGCGATGTTGCGCACCTGCGACGTCAGGTTCGACGCCATCGAGTTCACGTTGTCGGTCAGGTCCCGCCACGTGCCCGAGACGCCCTTCACCTGGGCCTGACCGCCCAGCTTGCCCTCCGTACCCACCTCGCGGGCCACCCGGGTCACCTCGTCGGCGAACGACGACAGCTGGTCCACCATCGTGTTCACCGTCGACTTCAGCTCCAGGATCTCGCCCCGGGCGTCCACGGTGATCTTCTGCGACAGGTCACCCTTCGCCACGGCCGTGGTGACCGAGGCGATGTTGCGCACCTGCGACGT
>NZ_JBHMIR010000132.1:0-432 GCF_048060285.1 Micromonospora sp. LOL_025
GTGTACCGGCGGCAGCTCGGGTTGCCGGCGGTGAGCCTGGCGTGGGGGATGTGGGACACCGCCGGCATGGCTGCCTCCATCGACGAGGCGGATCGGGCGCGCTCGGCGCGGGCGGGTCTGACGCCCATGAGCGCCGAGGTCGGGTTGGAGCTTTTCGACGCCGCCCTGGTGGCGGAGCGCCCGGCGCTGGTGCCGGCCGTGATCGACGTACCGGCGATGCGGGCAGCACTCGGTGCCGGCCCGGTGCCGGCCGTGCTGCGTACCCTGATCGGGTCGACGGCGGCCCGGCGACGGGCCGCGCGGGGCGGCGACTGGGCCAACCAGCTCGCGGGCCTGGCGCCCGACGAGGCGCGCGCCCAGATCGACGTGCTGGTGCGGGGCCTGGTCGCGCAGGTGCTGGGGCACGGTGGCGCGGAGGCGGTGCCGGCGGAC
>NZ_JBHMIR010000133.1:0-431 GCF_048060285.1 Micromonospora sp. LOL_025
GCGGCCAGCCCGGCGTCCTCGGCCATCGCCGCCAGCCGGGCATCGGGGAACTCCGGATCGAGCATGGCGTACGCGGCCCCGGCACGCAGCACGCCCAGCATGGCCACCGCCATCGGCAGACCCCGCTCCAAGAACACACCCACCACGTCACCGCGCCGCACACCAGCCGCCACCAACCGCCCCGCCAACCGGTCACCAGCCACATCAAGCTCGGCGTACGTCATCCGCACATCGCCGTCCACCAACGCGACCCGATCCGGACCAGCAGCAACCTGCCAGGCGAACGCCTCCGTCACCCGCACATCCGGCCCAGAAGAACCAGTCTCGTTGAAGACCTCCACCAACTCGCGACGCTGCCCGACCGTCAGCAACTCATGCCGACCGACCGGCACCCCCGGCTCCGCCACCAACACCGCAACCAACCGAGCGAA
>NZ_JBHMIR010000134.1:0-423 GCF_048060285.1 Micromonospora sp. LOL_025
GCCAGCAGCGCCTGCGCCTCGATCGGGTCACCGAGCGTGGTGCCGGTGCCGTGCGCCTCGACGGCGTCCACGTCGGCCGGGGTCAGGCGCGCGTTCGCCAACGCCTGCCGGATCACCCGCTGCTGCGACGGACCGTTCGGCGCCGTCAACCCGTTCGACGCGCCGTCCTGGTTAATCGCCGACCCGCGTACCACCGCCAGGATCCGCCGGCCCTCGCGCCGGGCGTCGGAGAGGCGCTGCACCAGCAGCACGCCCACGCCCTCGGACCAGCCCGTGCCGTCCGCCGACGCCGCGAACGACCTGCACCGGCCGTCGGCCGACAGACCACGCTGCCGCGAGAACTCGATGAACGTCCCCGGCGTCGCCATCACCGTCACACCACCGGCCAACGCCAGATCACACTCACCACTGCGCAACGCCTGC
>NZ_JBHMIR010000135.1:0-422 GCF_048060285.1 Micromonospora sp. LOL_025
ATCCCCCTCGGTGCGGGTGCCAACCCCCGAATGGAGCATTCCTGATGAACACGATCATTCGTAAGAGCGTTCTTGGTGTTGCCGGTCTGGCGTTCGCCGGTGGTCTGGCCGCCGGTCCGCTGAACCACAGCGACAGCACCGCCGCGGTGCAGTCGGCGGCCCCGGTCACCGCCGTGGCGGTGCAGGCCGACAAGCCGGACATGAGCACGCTGGTGCCGCATGGTGTGCAGGGCGCGCAGTCGCACATCGACCTGTCCGACGAGCAGGTCGCCAACGTCAGGGCCATCATCGCCGCCACGAAGAAGGCCGGCATGAACGAGCGGGCCGCCGTGGTCTCCATCGCCACCGCCCTGCAGGAGTCGAAGCTGGAGAACCTGGGTCACCTGGGTGACCGCAACGACCACGACTCGCAGGGCCTGTTC
>NZ_JBHMIR010000136.1:0-416 GCF_048060285.1 Micromonospora sp. LOL_025
ACGTCGCCGACGATCAGGTCGAGCCGGTCGGGCCGGGTCTGCACCACGTCGTAGAAGTCACCGCCGATCAGGGCGGCGTGCCGGCCGGGCCGGTAGAAGGTGTGCACCGCGACCACGTCGGTGGTCATGAGCGGTTGGGGCAGCAGGCCCCGTTCGAGGCGGGCGGACTCGGCCTGGCGCAGCTCGACCTCGCGCAGCCGCCGGGCGTTCTCGTCGGCCCGCTTACGCTCCACCGCGTAGCGCAGCGCCCGGGTCAACAGCACCCCGTCCACCTGGCCCTTGACCAGGTAGTCCTGCGCGCCCTCGGCGACCGCGACGATGCCGAGGTGCTCGTCGGAGCGGCCGGTCAGCACGCAGACGGCGGCGCCGCTGGCCATCTCCAGCACCTGACGCAGCCCGTCGAGGCCCTGCGCGTC
>NZ_JBHMIR010000137.1:0-415 GCF_048060285.1 Micromonospora sp. LOL_025
CCGGGGCAGACGGCGGAGCGGTTCCTGCCCGACCCGTACGCCACCACACCCGGCAGCCGCCTCTACCGCACCGGCGACCTCTGCCGCCTCCGCACCGACGGCACCCTCGAATTCCTCGGCCGCACCGACGAACAAATCGCCATCAACGGCTACCGCATCGAACCCGGCGAAATCGAAACCGCCCTACGCGCACAACCCCACGTCGACGCCGCCTTCGTCACCACCCGAACACTGCCCACCGGCCGCCACCTCATCGCCTACGTCACCGGCGAAAACCCCGACACCCACCAACTCCGCCACCACCTCCACCACACACTCCCCCGCCACCTCGTACCCCACAGCATCATCGCCCTGCCCCACCTCCCCCTCACCCGCAACGGCAAGATCGACCGCAACGCACTCCCCGCACCCGATC
>NZ_JBHMIR010000138.1:0-407 GCF_048060285.1 Micromonospora sp. LOL_025
ACGCCGTGGATGGTGCGGTTCATCTCCTCGGGCAGCCAGCCCTGGTGCCGGCCGGCCTCGGTGGCGTGGATGGTGGTCACCAGGGGGATGTCGAGGTGCTCGCGCAGGGTCATGGCGGTGTGGGCGACGAGCCAGTCGTGGGCGTGAATGACGTCGTAGGTGCCGGCCTCGGTGGCGCGCAGCGCGGCGCGGGTGAGGGTGTGGTTGAAGGCCATGGTCCAGGCCAGCAGGGAGGAGGTGGCCAGCGGGAAGGTGACGGGGTCCTCGGCGGCGCGGACGATGCGGACGCCGTCGGCGTACTCCTCCAGGGGCGCGCCGTCGGTGTGGCGGGTGACGACGGTGACCTCGTGCCCGGCGGCGGCGAGGGCGACCGAGAGGGCGTGCACGTGCCGGCCGAGGCCGCCGAC
>NZ_JBHMIR010000139.1:0-404 GCF_048060285.1 Micromonospora sp. LOL_025
ACCCGGGTTCGTGACACCGATCTGGCCGCGTACGAGAACCAGGATCTGCCCTTCGAACGCCTCGTAGAGGAGCTCAACCCCAGCCGCACCACCGCATACCATCCCCTTGTCCAGGTGATGCTGCTTCAGGAAGGCGACGGCGACCCGGCACTCTCAGCGGGCGGGCTGGCCGGCAACGAGTTGTCCTTCCGGGCGGGGGTGTCGAAGTTCGATCTGACGGTTGCCTTCGCCGAGTCCCACGACCCGGATGGTCGGCCGGCCGGCATCGCGGGAGGGATCGAGTACGCGGCCGACCTGTTCGACGAGGCGACGGTAGCGGAGTTCAGCGTCGCTTTCGCTCGGTTGGTTGCGGTGTTGGTGGCGGAGCCGGGGGTGCCGGTCGGTCGGCATGAGTTGCTGACGGT
>NZ_JBHMIR010000140.1:0-401 GCF_048060285.1 Micromonospora sp. LOL_025
ACCGTCAGCAACTCATGCCGACCGACCGGCACCCCCGGCTCCGCCACCAACACCGCAACCAACCGAGCGAAGGTCGCACAGAACCCACTGACGGTCGCTTCGTCGAACAGGTCGGTAGCGTACTCGATGCCGCCAGCGATGCCGGCCGGCCGACCGTCCGGCTCGTGGGACTCGGCGAACGCGACGGTCAGATCGAACTTGGCCACCCCCGCCCGGAACGACAGGTTCTCACCGGCCAGCCCGCTCACTGACGGCATCGAGCCGTCGGCCTCCTGAAGCAGCATCACCTGCACCAGCGGGTGATACACGGTGGAACGGGCGGGATTGATTTCCTCTACGAGGCGTTCGAAGGGCAGATCCTGGTTCTCGTACGCGGCCAGATCGGTGTCACGAACCCGGGT
>NZ_JBHMIR010000141.1:0-390 GCF_048060285.1 Micromonospora sp. LOL_025
GTGCTGGTGGTGCAGCGGTTGTCGGACGCGCGGCGCGACGGGCGTCGGGTCCTGGCGGTGGTGCGGGGTTCGGCGGTGAATCAGGATGGTGCGTCGAACGGGTTGACGGCGCCGAATGGTCCGTCGCAGCAGCGGGTGATCCGGCAGGCCCTTGCGGGTGCGGGGTTGTCGGCTGCCGATGTGGATGTGGTGGAGGCGCACGGTACGGGTACGACGTTGGGTGACCCGATCGAGGCGCAGGCTCTGCTCGCCACCTACGGGCAGGGTCGGGAGGTGCCGCTGCTGCTCGGGTCGGTGAAGTCGAACATCGGTCATACGCAGGCGGCTGCGGGGGTGGCGGGCATCATCAAGATGATCTTGGCGATGCGGGCGGGTGTGGTGCCGGCGACG
>NZ_JBHMIR010000142.1:0-387 GCF_048060285.1 Micromonospora sp. LOL_025
GGCGGCGGTGTCGTCGTTCGGCATCTCCGGCACCAACGCGCACGTGATCATCGAGCAGCCGCCGGCCGAGGCGATCGAGGGCGAGGTCGTCGCCCGCGACGTGCCGCCGGTGGTGCCGGTGCTGCTCTCCGCGCGCTCCGATGCGGCCCTGGCCGGCCAGGCGGGCCGGTGGGCGCGCTGGCTCGCCGCCGACGAGGCCCCGCGTCCGCTGGACGTCGCCTGGTCCTCCGTCACCACCCGGCCCGCGCTGGAGCAGCGCGCCGTCGCCGTGGTGGCCGACACCGACGACCTGCTCTCCGCGCTGCGGGCCCTGGACGCGGGTGAGCCCTCCGGGGCCGTCGTGACCGGCTTCGCCGCCGCTCGCGGCCAGCTCGCGCTGTTGTTCTC
>NZ_JBHMIR010000143.1:0-385 GCF_048060285.1 Micromonospora sp. LOL_025
GACAACGGCACCACACCCACCACACCCGTCGCCACCAACGGAGGCCGCACCGGCACACCAGCCAACTCACGCACCCGACGGACCAACCCGGCCGGAGTAGGCGTACGGAACACATCGCGGATGCCGATCTCCGCGCCGAAGACCACCCGAACCCGGTTGACCAGCTTGGCGGCGAGCAACGAATGCCCACCCAGATCGAAGAACCCGTCATCGGCACCGACCCGGCTGCGGCCGAGCACCCCGGCGAACAGATCCCCCATCAACTGCTCCGCAGGAGTACGCCCCACCCTCGACGGCACCCCCACACCAAACTCCGGGGCGGGTAGTGCTGTCCTGTCGAGTTTGCCGTTGGCGGTCAGTGGTAGCCGGTCGAGCAGCACGAAGG
>NZ_JBHMIR010000144.1:0-365 GCF_048060285.1 Micromonospora sp. LOL_025
GTGGTGTCGGCGGGTCGTCGGGCGGTGTTGTTCACGGGGCAGGGTTCGCAGCGCGCCGGCATGGGCCGGGAACTGTACGAGGCTTTCCCTGCCTTCGCGTCGTCCCTTGACGCGGTGTGCGCGCAGTTCGATGGTCTGTTGCCGCTTCCTCTGCGTCAGGTGGTGTTCGCCGAGGCAAGCTCGGCCGAGGCCGGTCTGGTGGATCAGACCGTCTTCGCGCAGGCGGGGTTGTTCGCGGTGGAGGTGGCGTTGTGGGAGCTGCTGTCCTCCTGGGGCGTGCGGGCGGACTACTTCGCGGGTCATTCGATCGGTGAGGTGACGGCCGCGTACGTGGCGGGGATGTTGTCCCTTGCTGATGCGTGTGT
>NZ_JBHMIR010000145.1:0-359 GCF_048060285.1 Micromonospora sp. LOL_025
AGGCGGCTGCGGGGGTGGCGGGCATCATCAAGATGATCTTGGCGATGCGGGCGGGTGTGGTGCCGGCGACGTTGCATGTGGATGCGCCGTCGTCGCATGTGGAGTGGTCGTCGGGTGCGGTGGAGTTGGTGACGGAGTCGCGGGCGTGGCCGGGGGTGGAGCGTCCGCGGCGTGCGGGCGTGTCGTCGTTCGGCATCTCCGGCACCAACGCCCACGTGATCCTCGAACAGCCGGAGCCCGAGACCGAACCCGAGGCCGGGGCGGAGCCAGCGGCGGGCCCCGTGGGGCTGCCGGTGCCGTGGGTGGTGTCGGGGCGCTCCGAGCGGGGTCTGGCGGGTCAGGCCGCGCGGTTGGTGTCG
>NZ_JBHMIR010000146.1:0-355 GCF_048060285.1 Micromonospora sp. LOL_025
GTCGAGGCGGTGCGCGGGGTCGGCGATGTGCAGGGTGGCGCCGCTGACCAGCGCGGGCCAGATCTCCCAGACGGCGGCGTCGAAGCCGAGGCTGGCGATCTGGCCGTGGTGCTCGCCGGGGCCGCTCGGATAGGTGTCCAGGTGCCACCGGACGAGGTTGGCCAGCGCGTGGTGGGCGACCATGACGCCCTTGGGGACGCCCGTCGACCCGGAGGTGTGGATGACGTACGCCACCTGCTCCGGGTGGATGTCGACCCGGGGTGCCGCCGGGGAGGTGGAGCGGTGCGGGGCGAGGGTGACGACGCCGGGGGGTGTGTCGGTGTCGTGGGGGTGTGCGGCGATGAGGATGGCGACG
>NZ_JBHMIR010000147.1:0-351 GCF_048060285.1 Micromonospora sp. LOL_025
GCGGGGCGAGGGTGACGACGCCGGGGGGTGTGTCGGTGTCGTGGGGGTGTGCGGCGATGAGGATGGCGACGCCGGAGTCGGTGACGAGGTGGTGTCGCCGTGCCGCGGGTGCGGTGGGGTCGATGGGGAGGTAGGCGGCGCCGGCTTTGAGGACGGCGAGCATGGCGGTGATGGCGGGTGCGCCGGGTGGGAGGCTGACGGCGACGGGGTGGTCGGGTCGGGCGCCGTGTCGGAGTAGTTGGTGGGCGAGGTGGTTGGACCACTCGTCGAGTTCGCGGTAGGTGATCGTGCTGGTGCCGTCGACGATCGCCACGGCGTCGGGTTGGCGTCGGGCCGTCGCCGTCACCAGCC
>NZ_JBHMIR010000148.1:0-344 GCF_048060285.1 Micromonospora sp. LOL_025
GCACCGTGACCGTAGTTCACACTGGAACCGGCCAACCCGTCGCCGTGGGCGACCTCGATCGCGGCCACCCCGGCCGCATCCAAGGCGGCGGCGATGGTGCGGACCTGCTCGACGGTGTAGCGGTGGGCGACGGCGTGCATACCGTCGCGCAACGTCACGTCCTGAATGTACAGATCAGTCACCCGGTCACCTCCACGACGTCCCGACCCGCACCGTCCCCGCCCGCGCCGTCGCCACCAGCGCCGTCCTGGCGCGTCGCTGCCGATCGCAGTCCGACCAGCCGTTCCGCCGTGCGCAGCGCGGCCGAGGTCATGATGTCCAGGTTCCCCGCGTACGCCGGCAGA
>NZ_JBHMIR010000149.1:0-340 GCF_048060285.1 Micromonospora sp. LOL_025
GCGTCCGAGGCGGCAGTGCGGGAGGTCATCGACGCGTCGGGTGCGGGGGTGGACATCGCGGCGGTGAACGGCCCGGCGTCGGTGGTGGTCTCCGGTGCTGCCAACGAGGTCGCCTCGGTGGTGAACACCGCCCGCGAGCGGGGTTGGCGGGTCAGGGAGTTGTCGGTCAGTCACGCGTTCCACTCGCGGTTGGTGGAGCCGATGCTGGCCGAGTTCGCGTCGGTGGTGGCGGGGCTGGACTGGCGGTCGCCGAGGATCCCGATCGTGTCGAACGTGACCGGTGCGGTGGCGGACGCCGGGGAGATCACCGATCCGGGCTACTGGGTGCGGCACGTGCGGC
>NZ_JBHMIR010000150.1:0-328 GCF_048060285.1 Micromonospora sp. LOL_025
TGGGAGTCGTTCGAATCGGCGGGTCTGGACCCGCAGCGGCTGCGGGGCAGCCGGACCGGTGTCTTCGCCGGAGTCATGTACCACGACTACGCCTCCCGGCTGATGGACCTGCCGACCGAGGTGGAGGGCTACGTCGGGACCGGTACCTCCGGCAGCGTGCTGTCCGGCCGGGTCGCGTACACGTTCGGCCTGGAGGGGCCGGCGGTCACCGTGGACACGGCGTGTTCTTCCAGCCTCGTCGCGCTGCATCTTGCCGCGCAGGCGTTGCGCAGTGGTGAGTGTGATCTGGCGTTGGCCGGTGGTGTGACGGTGATGGCGACGCCGGGGA
>NZ_JBHMIR010000151.1:0-311 GCF_048060285.1 Micromonospora sp. LOL_025
CTGGCCACGTACGGGCAGGAGCGTCCGCAGGACCGGCCGCTGCTGCTCGGGTCGGTGAAGTCCAACATCGGCCACACGCAGGCCGCTGCCGGCGTTGCCGGTGTGATCAAGATGGTGCTGGCGATGCGGCACGGCGTCGTCCCGCCGACCCTGCATGTGGACGAGCCGTCCCCGCACATCGACTGGACGGCCGGCGCGGTGGCCCTGGCGACCGAGGCGACGCCGTGGCCGCAGGTGGGTCGGCCGCGCCGGGCGGCGGTGTCGTCGTTCGGCATCTCCGGCACCAACGCGCACGTGATCATCGAGCAGCC
>NZ_JBHMIR010000152.1:0-307 GCF_048060285.1 Micromonospora sp. LOL_025
GGGTCAGCTGGTCGATGGGCTGGTCGGGGTGTGCGACGAGTTGGGTGAGGACGTGGCGCAGGTGGTGGATGTGCCGTTGGGCGGTGGCGGTGTCGAACAGGGCGGTGGCGTACTCGAGGCTGCCGGTGACGCGGCCGTCGTGCTCGGCCAGGGAGAGGGTCAGGTCGAACTTGGCGCTGGTCCACGGGCTGGCCAGGGCGGTCACCTCGACACCGGGCAGGTCCAGGTCCACGTCCTCGGTGTTCTGCCAGGCGAACATGACCTGGAAGAGGGGGGTGTGGGCGAGGTTGCGGGTGGGGTTGACGGC
>NZ_JBHMIR010000153.1:0-301 GCF_048060285.1 Micromonospora sp. LOL_025
GCACGGGCTGGTCCGAGGGCGTGGGCGTGCTGCTGGTGCAGCGCCTCTCCGACGCCCAGCGCGAGGGCCGGCGGATCTACGCCGTGGTACGCGGTACGGCCGTGAACCAGGACGGCGCGTCGAACGGCCTGACGGCCCCGAACGGTCCGTCGCAGCAGCGGGTGATCCGTCAGGCGTTGGCGAACGCGCGCCTGACCCCGGCCGACGTGGACGCCGTCGAGGCGCACGGTACGGGCACCACGCTCGGTGACCCGATCGAGGCGCAGGCGCTGCTGGCCACGTACGGGCAGGAGCGTCCGCA
>NZ_JBHMIR010000154.1:0-299 GCF_048060285.1 Micromonospora sp. LOL_025
TGGGAGGCGGTCGAGCGGGCAGGGGTTGAGCCTGGGGTTCTTCGGGGTTCGCGAACAGGGGTGTTCGTGGGCACCAATGGTCAGGACTATGGGGCCCTGCTGATGGTGGCGGGGGACGAGGTGGAGGGCTTCGCGGGGACGGGCAACGCCGCGAGTGTGGTGTCGGGTCGGGTGGCGTACGCGTTGGGGTTGGAGGGGCCGGCGGTGTCGGTGGACACGGCGTGTTCGTCGTCGTTGGTGGCGTTGCACCTGGCGGTGCAGTCGCTGCGGCGCGGCGAGTGCGACCTCGCCCTCGCCGG
>NZ_JBHMIR010000155.1:0-287 GCF_048060285.1 Micromonospora sp. LOL_025
GCACCGTGACCGTAGTTCACACTGGAACCGGCCAACCCGTCGCCGTGGGCGACCTCGATCGCGGCCACCCCCGCCGCATCCAACGCGGCGGCGATGGTCCGGACCTGCTCGACGGTGTAGCGGTGGGCGACGGCGTGCATACCGTCGCGCAACGTCACGTCCTGGATGTACAGATCGGTCACGACAGGACCTCCGAGGCAGCCTTGGGGCGCAGCGCGACCAGCCGTTCCGCCGTGCGCAGCGCGGCCGAGGTCATGATGTCCAGGTTCCCCGCGTACGCCGGCAGA
>NZ_JBHMIR010000156.1:0-285 GCF_048060285.1 Micromonospora sp. LOL_025
TGCAGGAGTCGAAGCTGGAGAACCTGGGTCACCTGGGTGACCGCAACGACCACGACTCGCAGGGCCTGTTCCAGCAGCGCCCCTCCAGCGGGTGGGGCACGGTCGAGCAGATCACCGACCCGGAGTACTCGACCATGGCGTTCCTGAAGGGCCTCAAGCAGGTCGACGGCTGGCAGGACATGCCCCTGACCGAGGCGGCGCAGACGGTGCAGGTGTCGGCGTACCCCGACCACTACGCCCAGTGGGAGCAGCAGGCCGCCGACCTCGTCACCGAGCACTGGAACA
>NZ_JBHMIR010000157.1:0-279 GCF_048060285.1 Micromonospora sp. LOL_025
TACGCCATGCTCGATCCGGAGTTCCCCGATGCCCGGCTGGCGGCGATGGCCGAGGACGCCGGGCTGGCCGCATTGGTGACCGACGACAAGCTGGCCGGCCGGCTCGCCTACGCGGGCCCGGCTCTGCTGGTGGACGAGGCCGCCGCCTGGGGCGGGTGCCTGTCCCTGCCGACGGGCGGGGCGGTGCCGAACGGTGTCGTGGGTTCGGTGGAGCCGCTGGTGGTGGCGGGTGATGCTGGGGATGCGGCTTGTGTGATGTTCACGTCGGGTTCGACGGGT
>NZ_JBHMIR010000158.1:0-274 GCF_048060285.1 Micromonospora sp. LOL_025
GCCGTCCGGTACGCCGACGGAATCACCGCGCTGCGCGCGGCGGGCGTCGACACGTTCCTGGAGATCGGCCCGCAGAGCGTACTGACCGCGATGGCGGCGGACATCCTGCCCGGCGACGACGGCGTACTGGCCGTCGCCGGGCAGCGCAAGGACCGGCCCGAGGCGCACGGGCTGCTGGCCGGGCTGGCCGAGCTGCACGTGCACGGGGTGGCCGTCGACTGGCGGCCGTGGTTCGCCGACACCGGCGCCCGGCGGGTGGACCTGCCCACGTACG
>NZ_JBHMIR010000159.1:0-272 GCF_048060285.1 Micromonospora sp. LOL_025
CGGCGTGCGGGCGTGTCGTCGTTCGGCATCTCCGGCACCAACGCCCACGTGATCCTCGAACAGCCGGAGCCGGCGCCGGGGCATGTGACCGCGTCGGGTGCGGAGCCGGTGGTTGCGGCGGCGGAGTCCGTGCACGCGTCGGACGGGGAGCTTCGGGGCGAGGCTGACCGGATCGGGTCGGCGGACGGGGTGCCGGTCTCGGCGTCTGCCGGGGGCGGGTTTGTGGGGTTGCCGGTGCCGTGGGTGGTGTCGGGGCGCTCCGAGCGGGGTCT
>NZ_JBHMIR010000160.1:0-254 GCF_048060285.1 Micromonospora sp. LOL_025
CACCTGGCGGTGCAGGCGCTGCGGTCGGGCGAGTGCGACCTGGCGCTGGCCGGCGGCGTCACCGTGATGGCCACCCCGGGTGCCTTCATCGAGTTCTCCCGCCAGGGCGGACTGTCGGCGGACGGCCGCTGCAAGGCCTTCGCCGAGTCGGCGGACGGCACCGCGTGGGGCGAGGGCGTCGGGGTGCTGGTGGTGCAGCGGTTGTCGGACGCGCGGCGCGACGGGCGTCGGGTCCTGGCGGTGGTGCGGGGTTC
>NZ_JBHMIR010000161.1:0-250 GCF_048060285.1 Micromonospora sp. LOL_025
CGTGCTCGTCGTCGCTGGTGGCGCTGCACCTCGCCGTGCAGGCGTTGCGCAGTGGTGAGTGTGATCTGGCGCTGGCCGGTGGTGTGACGGTGATGGCGACGCCGGGGACGTTCATCGAGTTCTCCCGGCAGCGTGGTCTGTCGCAGGACGGCCGCTGCAAGTCGTTCGCGGCGTCGGCCGACGGCACGGGCTGGTCCGAGGGCGTGGGCGTGCTGCTGGTGCAGCGCCTCTCCGACGCCCAGCGCGAGGG
>NZ_JBHMIR010000162.1:0-242 GCF_048060285.1 Micromonospora sp. LOL_025
GGTGCGGGCGAGTTGTCGGAGCGGCTGTCGGCGTTGGGTGCGTCGGTGCGGGTGGTCGCGTGTGACGTGACGGACCGGGACCAGGTCGGCGCGCTGGTGGCCGAGGTCTCCGCCGGGGGCCGGCTGGCGGGTGTGGTGCACACGGCCGGTGTCCTCGATGACGGGGTCGTGGAGGGGCTGACCGTCGAGCGTCTGGCGGGGGTGTTGGCGCCGAAGGTGTCGGCGGGTTGGCTGTTGCACGA
>NZ_JBHMIR010000163.1:0-234 GCF_048060285.1 Micromonospora sp. LOL_025
TACGCCATGCTCGATCCGGAGTTCCCCGATGCCCGGCTGGCGGCGATGGCCGAGGACGCCGGGCTGGCCGCGTTGGTGACCGACGAGAGCCTTGCTGGCCGGCTCGCCTGTGCGGGCCCGGTTGTGTTGGTCGATGGGGCTGCCGTGGAGGCCGGGTCGCCCATGGAGCCGCTGGTGGTGGCGGGTGATGCTGGGGATGCGGCTTGTGTGATGTTCACGTCGGGTTCGACGGGT
>NZ_JBHMIR010000164.1:0-229 GCF_048060285.1 Micromonospora sp. LOL_025
GGATCGAACTCGGCGAGATCGAGTCGGTCGTCGGGGGCACCGACGGCGTCGGCGACGCGGTCGCCCTGGTCGGCGAGTCGGACCGGCTGGTGGTGTTCTACCGGCCGGCCGCGCCGGCCACGGAGCTGGCGGACCGGATCCGGCAGCGGTGCGTGGAGCACCTGCCGGAGTACATGATCCCGGCCGAGTTCGTCGCCGTGGAGGCGATCCCGCTCAACGCCAACGGCAA
>NZ_JBHMIR010000165.1:0-228 GCF_048060285.1 Micromonospora sp. LOL_025
GCGCGGGGCGGGGGGTTGCCCTCACGTCGGCCGGACCATGTGTAACGACCACCGGCCCGCCATCATTCCGGGGCCCCCGGCACGCCATCGGCCCCGGCACCACCATCCCTGACGGGGCGGCCTGGCCTTGGCGGCGGTGGGCCAGCCATGCTCGGGTCTTGCTCGGCCGTACGCAGGGTGTAACGACCCCACCCCCGCCACGATTCCGCCCCCACGATGCCCCCGATC
>NZ_JBHMIR010000166.1:0-227 GCF_048060285.1 Micromonospora sp. LOL_025
GATCCGGTAACCCCGGATCTTCACCTGATGGTCGATCCGGCCGACGAACTCCACCGCCCCGTCGGGCAGCCGACGCACCAGGTCCCCGGTCCGATACATCCGCGCCCCGACACCGGCGCCGGCCCCGTTTCCGGCACCGGCGAACGGGTCCGGCAGGAAGCGCTCCGCCGTCAGCGCCGGCTGACCCGCGTAGCCACGGGCCACACCCACACCACCGACATACAGCT
>NZ_JBHMIR010000167.1:0-218 GCF_048060285.1 Micromonospora sp. LOL_025
TGGGAGTCGTTCGAATCGGCGGGTCTGGACCCGCAGCGGCTGCGGGGCAGCCGGACCGGTGTCTTCGCCGGGGTCATGTACCACGACTACGCCTCGCGCCTGATGGACCTGCCGCCGGACGCCGAGGGCTTCGTCGGCACCGGCACGTCGGGCAGCGTGCTGTCCGGTCGGGTCGCGTACACGTTCGGCCTGGAGGGCCCGGCGGTCACGGTGGACAC
>NZ_JBHMIR010000168.1:0-206 GCF_048060285.1 Micromonospora sp. LOL_025
TGGCAGGACTGTGATGAGACACGCCAGCCGCTAACTGGCGGTCAAGCTCCTGATCAGGCCAAACGTCTCCCACCGGGCCGGCGCCGGCAGCAGCAGACGGACAAGTCCCCGCAAAGGCACGAGACCAGTCAGGCGAAGGGTCACGCCTGCCACTGCCGGCTATCAGCTCACCACTCCCGAGCCGACCCCGCCATGCTCACAGTCAG
>NZ_JBHMIR010000169.1:0-203 GCF_048060285.1 Micromonospora sp. LOL_025
TCCCGCCACGTGCCCGAGACGCCCTTCACCTGGGCCTGACCGCCCAGCTTGCCCTCCGTACCCACCTCGCGCGCTACGCGCGTCACCTCGTCGGCGAACGACGACAGCTGGTCCACCATCGTGTTGACGGTGTTCTTCAGCTCCAGGATCTCGCCCTGGGCGTCGACCGTGATCTTCTGCGACAGGTCACCCTTCGCCACGGC